>JBBRDM010000061.1:0-26475 GCA_038203935.1 Chthonomonadales bacterium | reverse complement strand
CGAACCTCACCCCGGCCCTCGCCCAGATGCTCGTTCCTCGCGGGAATTTCTAACCTCACCCCTGCCCTCTCCCAGATGCTCGTTCCTCGCGGGAGAGGGAGTTTATACACCGCGTCCCCCAATTTTCGGCAGACGCCAGAGCATCTGCCCTACAGATTTCCTCATTCCTCGTGGGAGAGGGAGGGATTTCAAACGTTCTCTTCCACTGCGCGAAAGCAAGCTGCTTAATCGTTTGCATTCGGATGAAAGGAAGCAGGAGGTTAGGTAATAACTTTAAGGATGATCGGCGTAGATCGAGTAGGTAGGCGTGGAAAGATATCGTTCTCCTGTAGATGGGATAATGACGACTATCAGTTTGCCTTCATTTTCCGGACGCTGAGCTACCAGCCTGGCTGCCCATACTGCTGCACCAGAGGATATGCCTGCGAAGACGCCTTCCTCTTTAGCCAAACGCCTCGCCATCTCCATCGAATCCTGGCTCGTAACAGGGATTACTTCATCATAGATGTGGGTATTAAGTATAGCTGGAATGAATCCAGCTCCCAAGCCCTGAATCGTATGCGGGCCTTTCGGCCTTCCACTCAACACCGCAGAGCCGTCCGGTTCCACCGCAATCACCTTAAATTCCGGCTTACGGGCTTTGATTACCTCGCCAACGCCTGTAATAGTGCCGCCCGTACCAACGCCTGCTATCAGAATGTCAGCCTGACCGTCCGTGTCGTTCCAGATCTCCTCGGCAGTTGTTTTTCGGTGTATCTCGGGGTTTGCCGGATTTTCAAACTGGCGTGCAATATAGTATTTTCCTGGATCGGCTGAGGATATCTCGTCTGCTTTGCGGATAGCTCCTGCCATCCCTTCCGGACCAGGTGTCAATACCAGTTCTGCTCCTAATGCGCGCAGCAGCGACCGTCGTTCCTGCGACATAGTTTCAGGCATGATTAGCATACACTTGTAACCTTTGGCAGCGCAGGCAAATGCCAGGCCGATTCCGGTGTTTCCACTGGTCGATTCCAGCACCGTAACATCTTTGGTAAGCCGCCCGGATTTCTCTGCCGCCTCGATCATCGCGACGCCAATACGATCTTTAACGCTGGAAAGTGGATTGAAATATTCTAATTTACAAACTACTCTGGCTTTTGCGCCGTCTATTACTCGGTTTAACTGAACCAGTGGAGTGTTTCCCACCAACTCTGTTACATCATGTGCGATTCGCATTTGAATCTCCTTATTTAACAGTTTATACTGTATCTAAATATGATATACGTTATCTGATCCGTTCAAATATAGATTGCTCGAACACGAGTCGATTACATGCCCGGCATATAACTGAGCGAGTCGTCCAGCGATATTTTTTGTTGAACCAGATCAGCAAGTGTCGTAGAATCCATTTGATTGGAAAGTGTACTCTCTATTTTTTCTTCAAAATTTCGCACCACCCAGCTTACTCCGGGAGCGTTGAAATCCGCAGGGTCCTCTTCATTACTGCTCGAAAATAACCTGTCGCCGCGCATGAGCGCTCGCACCACATCACCTACATTAATTCGGTCAGGAGATCTCGCCAGACTGTAGCCGCCTCCAGCTCCACGAATGCTGCGGACTATACCTGCACCCTTTAATGAAGCGAGAATTTGATCTAGATACGGCCCGGGAATCGACTGGCGAGTCGCTATCTCACGACTCTGGCATGCTTCTGTAGGCGGCTGCATTGCAAGATCAACGGCGGCGCATAAGGCATATCTTAATTTCGAATTAAAAAATCCCATCAGTCAGCCACCTTGTCCCTGGTAAAATTATCATTGCAGTCTTTATTTCGCATAGAAATTAAAAAATATCTGACTTAATTAGTATACTATGTAAAGATTAAGATTTTCAAGTGTTAGCATCGTCAGCCTCTCCATTTTTCATACGATCGGAATTAACTTCTAAAGACTTGACTTTGAAATCTATCTCCTATCGCCAGCTATGTCTCAGGCTGCCTGTGATTAAAAAAGACTTTCGATCATTTTGTACGGTTGATAAATATATTGGACAGGGGATGAGGCAGACTTCGCCTCAATATATTGTTAGAGCTATTATTTAGAGTAGTGATTATGGGGATGTGAGCAGCGTCATAGAGAAGCATGAAAAAATATTGAGGTAGTCATTTTTGAAGATTGTAGAAAAGTATCCGGCACAGCTGTATTTGAAATGAACTCAAGATCGAGCAGTAACTAAAACTGCATTTAGCACCGAACAAAGAATTCGAATCAAATCTCCAGCCTGTAACTTTGCCACTCTTTTAAATGTTTCGCACCTAGCTGCTGGTAGAACTGCTGTGCGCCTGTGTTCCAGTCGAGCACTACCCATTCGATTCGCCCGGCCCCAATACGATTTGCTTCTCTTAGCAGATGATCGAACACAACATTCCCCGCGCCAGTTCTTCGATGCTCAGGAAGTATGAATAGGTCTTCTAGATAGAGTGTAGGTTTAGCAAGAAACGAAGAATATGTTTCAAAAGTAATCACGTAACCTATCGCGGCTGCTGTCGAGTCTGGCTGCTGCCGCTCAACTAACCAGGCGCTGAATCTCGGCTGCTCACCATCGGGCGGCCATCCATCTTTTTCAAATCGAGATCGCGCAGCCGTATCTGGAGCAGGTAAACTCTCAAAATCTGCCAGTGCGCTGATTAACTGATGTAATGTGGGTATATCCGACCGTTCCGCACGGCGAACTAAAATAGTCATCCTACAGTTCCAATCTTCTTGAAAATACTATCGAACCCCCGATAAACGATCCACCCATTTTAGCAGTCCATTATTCTCTATAATTTGAGTGAGGGATCTGCGCTCGGTGAGAATATGGAAGAGTATTAATCCAAATAAAACCGCGATTCTTGTAAGTGCTGAAAAGGGGGGTGAGCATACTGCAAGGCCAAGAGCAGCTCCCAGAATATTGCTTCCAGCATCACCCATCATCACTTCGGCTCTGGAATCTTTGCACCACACTATGGCTGCCGGAATAATAATAATCAGGAGCGGAGGTACGCCGTTTCCAATGAATGGAGATTCATAACACAATAAAACCAGGGCAGCCACTAGAAAAAAACCACTCGCTCTGCCCGGGCGCAGATCAAGAAGATTCAGCGCATTGGCGCTAAGCGCGATAACACACATAGAAAGCAGCGAAGCAGAAAGCGACTGCGAATTAAGCATTCGTCCAATCCAGAATGCCAGCATCAATCCACCTGCGGCTTTTATGAATCCAGATGTAATGCGATGCTCTTTAATTGCCGCTGTCATATGGCCGCGCAGACCTTTGATTTTTTTATCGCCATAGAGATCGTCGAAAAGGCCGAGCAGTCCAAAACCTGATACCGCCGTAAGCCATGGGATATAGATGCGATATTCTGGTGCATAGATTTCGAAGCAGGCGAAGATCAAAAAACTGCTGAAAAGCAGAATAAATATCCCGAAACTCTGAGGTATTTGGTCTCCCCGAAAATTCTGTTCCAGATGGTTCGTTTTGCGGAGCGTCCATAAAACTATTCCTGGGAGTGACAGAGCTAAAATAAGCGCCACGAAAGCCAGAAATAGGCTTCGAGAGCTGATGTGCGCGCCATGAAGCGCTCGCCCTAAGTGCGGTTCCCGCTCAGCCGCATTCTGGAGCGCCTTGTCGATCATATCCAGAAACGCATTCAAACTCTTATGAGAAAGCGCGGCTCCGGGGTCTCCCTCCATCGGATTCAAGTTCGCGGTTCCATATCGTTCCGATTATCTGAAGGTATAACTCCCGTAGGCACTTTTCGAAATTTGAGCCGTATTAGGGTACGCGCTATTTCTACAAATTGCCGGACTCGATGTACAATATCTTTCGGTGTGCGCCCGGTTACACGATGAGTCATCTGAGTGGGCACTTCGAGGACTCGGCTGCCAGCCTGCAATGCAAGCGCAGTAAAAGCAACTTCCGCACCCCACCCATTTGAAAATTCAGAGATCTCTAATAAAAGATCGCGCCGTATCGCGCGCTGGCCAGAAAGCGGCGCCGTCATAGACTGGCCTGTAAGTTTTTTAATTCCCCATCGTGCGAGGCCAACAACCAGGCCGACTCCACCGCCTTTTCCTGGAATCACAGGGAATGTGGCGATAGTCATATCCGAAACTCCGCTCACAACAGGTGGAAGAAGCTTAGCTGCTTCAGAAGCCGTCTCGCCGAGATCCGCATCCAGCAGCAGAATGATTTCGCCAGCCGCGACTTTTAATCCGTACTGGATTGCCGCACCCTTGCCGCTATTGCTCTGCCGCAGCACGGCATCTGCGCCAGAACTATCAGCCAGCGCTGCGGTGTTGTCTGACGAACCGTCATCAATCACAATAATCTCCCCAATCTGGGTGAGCTTTTGGATAGCCGAGATGGTGGCTGCAATTCTTTCCGATTCATTATATGCCGGGATTATTACTGAGATCATATTAGTTTTTATCACTGTTCACTGATTCAGCAGCGACGCCGTCAGTCATCGATTTTAGCGGGTTGCCGGAGTGATTATCATGCAGGGCGTTTATGAGGTTATATCGCCCTATATCGGTATCCACATTGCTGATCGGAATAAAATCCAGACTGGAAGACTGATAGGCGATCAGATCAGAACTGGTTATTTTTTCGGGTTCGCATGCAATGATCGTTAGTTTCATTTTCTGAAGCGCAGCAATAAGCGGTTCATCGATATTGATTGGCCGAGTAGTGATTTCTGACCGGCTGCCGCAAACAATTACCACCGCTCGTACCGCACTTTTGTAGCTGCTGTCCTGATCGATGCTTATCAAGCCCGCGTGATCAAGAGCAGCCATTAAACTGACATTACCTGTTTCCCCACGTGTGATGGCTGTGCACATCGACTTGATTAGCGCTGCTTTATCAGCAGGGATAACAGGAGTATCTGTATGGAGTTCTGCCAGAGTTGAATTCAGTGCATCATCTGGTCGATCAAGCGAATGATCTATGCTGGTAACAGAGACTAGTTTTGCGCCGGACAGCAGAAGCGTATCTCTCACTTTTGCCAACGCCTCCGGATAGTCTCCTATCTGAATTATGGCAATATTCAAACCAGTCAGTTTATTTTTTAGCAGCGATGAGGACTCATCTGCCATTATTTTTTGGTAGGTTTGCAGTTTCTCCCTTTGTGAGGTGAACTCTGCATTCAATTTTCCCTGCAAAGCCTGAATAGCAAGCGTTTGTCGGTTTGCCAGCCGCGGCGACACATACAGGCTTCCCAGCACGAGGCCAATCGTCAGCGCAAAGAAAATAGCCGAAATGGTAATGACATGATACTTGAAACCTGGACCCAACACGCCCTCCGATAACTCCACTTAGATCGATCTAATAACGGATCATCGTTTGCGTTTTGATTTTGGTATTTCGGGAGGCGCCATAACGCTGGAAATACCTGCCATTTGAGGTGCAAGTTTTCTAAGATATATGACTAATCCTGCAATTCCTACAACGACTATAATGAATAAAGTATAAGCAAATACGCTCAGGATGGCTGCTGCCGGATGTTTGAAAAAGGAGTATACACTCAAAAGCAGCAGGGCAAAAGAAAAAACCAAACTGAATTTTCCACCGGGAATCATGAATTTCATCAGCATGCGGATTTTTGCCATTGCAGGCATCATAGCTTCCGCCATCCGCAGCATTTCAGGGCCGAACTGATTAAGCTGCTCAGTCAGCGGCTCATAAATTCGGGGAAGTATAATTCCAATGAGAAAAAAAACAGCGCTTAAAAATAGCAGCAGTAAGCCAGTAAACATAGAACTCCTCAAAATCGAACTGCGTTCAAAATAGAATTACGCTCTAATGCGATGGAATTCGCAGCCACATTCCCAAAGTCTCAATTATATTGCGTCCCATCGGAGATAACCACAGCACTGCTATAATGGGAGTGGCGGCAGCCAGCAGCACTATTAGAATTTCGCTGAAATAGGGGCGCTGAAAAGCCCACAACCTGGCAATACCTTTGGCATCCATTAATTTTGATCCAATACGAAGACGAGTGAGAAATGTACTGGACATTCCATTGCGCCCTTTATCCAGAAAATCTTCCAGAGAAAAGTGCGTACCAACTGCCACGATCAGCTTTGCTCCCATCTCGTCGGCCAGGAGCATCGCAACATCTTCACTGGTGCCAGGAGAATGAAAAACTGTGGCTTGCAGCCCGAGTGCATTAATACGATCAAGTCCAGGAGCGCCGCGAGAATCTCCTTTTACATATCCATGGACCACAATTTCTGCTCCGCATCGCAGCGCGGCATCGCTGACGCTATCCATATCTCCCAGAATGATGTGCGGCTTGAGTTTGGCTTCCAGTAAGGCGTCTGCACCGCCATCGACTGCAAGAAGAATAGGGCGCACATCCCGCAGATAGTCGCCCAGTATTGCTAAATCCTGTTTATAGCCTTCTCCGCGTACTACTATCAGAACATGATTGTCCGCAATAATCGTTTTGATTTTTGGAGCTTCGATCGGATCAAAAAGCAGTTCTTTTTCATTATTCAGATAGTCCAGCGTATTTCTAACAAACTGGTCGAGTTCCCCACTCAGATTGGTGCGTGCTTCAGTGAGCAGTTCGTTTACGCGGTCGGATGTAAGAAGATCTCCTGAAATGCTTGTTCCGTCGGTAAATTGGAGGCAATCACCGGTTAATACGGCCTGCTTTCCATCAGATATACGTTCGAATGCTTTCAAACCAACCGCATCCAGAAGCGGAATACCTGCTTCACAAAGTTCGCTCGGACCTCGGTTTGGATACCTGCCAGAAATACTAGGCACTGCATTTACGACAGCGCTCACCCCACAATCAACCAGCGCTCTTGCCGCTGTGGTGTCCAGATCAGAATGATGAATGAATGCAATATCCCCTGGTCGCAGCCTTTTAGTTAGGTTTTTAGTGCGTCTATCTTTCAGGACGCGATGAACCATTGATTTGGCCATACTCGATTTCCAGCGGAATTTATTCCGGTGTCTTTCGTTTAAAAATGATCCGGGTTGGGTACAAATGGATCGCGGGCGGGAAACAGCTGGTTTAAAAGTGTCAGCTCGTCCTTAGTAGTATCCGATGCTTTTTTTAATAATCCGCCTGCCATCGCCAACTCCGCGCTAAAATGACCTGCCAAAACCTGAACCCAGTACCGTTCATTTCCAAAAATACTTCCTGGCGTATCATCCTTATCTTTTTCTACGCATACGTTTCCATGTTCGTTAATGATAGTTACTGTCTTTGTGATTAAGTTTCCTGTATCTGTTATCTTTAGCGATAATTTGCCGTTTAGCTCTTTCCAGTTCCCAGAGATTATCAGAAGCATCTTTTGAAAATCCAAAATCTTAAGCATTGCCCCTTGTTTTGGAATGGGTGGATATAGTGAAAGCATGTCTCCCCCGAAGAGTTTTTGAAGTGATGAAATAGGCGCAATGTAAGTGACAGTATCGGCATACTCCTGGCTGTGTAGATATCCGAGCAGCTCCAATTTCGCTGTTTCGTTCTCCGCCACGAACTCTAATATTCGCAGAGAAGGATTCGTATTTTTTTCCGGATAGATCGAATCGATTTGACCAGGCACAATCTGATATTGTAGATAGCCGGCGGCATGGCTTGAATCGGTTTGGAATAAAACTGTTTTAGGTAGGTGCTTTAGCAGATATTTCCATCTTTTTTTATCCCTCAAAAGATGCAGGGTACGCCCTTGCGATGACGAATCGTAGAGGCGGATTAGGGCCGGAATATCTTCAGCCGAAGCGATCTTGATTTGTGATGAGCTTTGAGCCGAATTTAACACGGTACGAGGAACTACCGCCTGATAAATCGATCCGACTGATTCCCATCCCATACGCTGGTAATAATCGCGATTTATCGCGAATAGTCCGGCTAGACTGTAGTTTCTATGCTTGAGAGTTTCCAGTGTATCCTTTAGGAGAAGCTCAGCCAGGCCCCTTCTTCGATATTCTGAGAGTGTGGAAACCCCGGCTATGCCAGCGATCGGAATGATAGTGGAACCAATCCAGCATGCTGCTTCGACAATACTCAGGCAGCTCACGATTTGGCCATTCAGGCGTAATACACGTTTATTTTTGATATCAAAATAGGGGTCATCGTGGAACACAGTACGAGCGGCCTCGTAAGGAAGCTCGAAGCCAGCGCACATAACGCGAAGCATGCTGTCCAGCTCTTCTTCGAGAGGAGTTCCGATTTCAATAATTCCAGCTTCAGCCATTAATCGTATCTCCTTTCTCGCAGAAGATTTTCAGCATAACTCATTTGCTGCTAAGTGTTCCATTTTCAGCAAATCCTGCTTATCGTACCGTGGTGAGTTCGTATTTGTGCGGTCGAGGCTGAGCAGCTAAATGCTGTGCTCTTGCCGCCGTAGCTTCCTGCGAATCGAGTTCATCCATCTGTTTTTTGATATCAGCAGGTACTTCTTCGCCATTCTTTGCATGAGGGGTCTGGACTTCACGCCATCTGCGATTGTGCAAGTCGCCGCGTTTTCTAGTCAGCGCAAGCAGTTCTGCGGCATCTCTATTCTGCGGCAGACCCGGCATCGCTGCCAGATCAATTCCATTCGAAAGATCAGCTTTTGTAACGATACCCATATCCTGATCATCCACTTTAAGCCTGTATTCCGAAGATCCAAGCCCAGTAATCTGCAGCATAAAACGATTTAACGAATTTTCCAGATCGGTTTGCTGCAGCACCAGCATCGTATCCATATTTTTTTGAGGGTCTCGATCGAGCGGCCAGGGAAGCGAGTCGTCCTTTTCTGTGAAAGACACCTTTTCCGGGGTTATCTCTAAATCAGATATATGCGTATTTTCAGATTTCGTAATGGTGCGCTCCGCTGCATCAATCGCGACATCTGCAACCGTTTCAGGCGCATCCCACGCCTTCAAAACTGCGGATGCCATTACGATGTGACCGCCGTAGGCCGGATGAACCCTGTCTGGGATAATCTTCGCCGCCACGGTGGCATTCGCAACCACAGCCCTCGATAAGACCGCAACCAGCGGAGCATTGGTATCCGCCACGGTAAGGCCATACTCTCTCGCCAGCGTTTTCACACCTTCCGAATAAGCTGTCAACACTCCATTATATCCACCGGAAAAGCCCTGGGCTCTGGATACATCATCATAAGCAGGAGTGGTGAGAAGTGTAATCCGCACCCCGGGAAGCTTATTTTGCAGCGTCTCAATAATATGTCTATAGCCGTTAAAATAGGTGTCGAAACCCTGCTGGAAAAATGGTTTGTAGCTGGCATCGTTCATTCCGAGGCAGATTGTCACTACAGTTGGTTTGTATATGAGGACATCGCGCCGCAGTCGCAGATCAATATTTCCACCGCCTCCGCCGGTCACTCTGTCGCCGCCCCATCCGGAATGTACGAAAGAGAGATTCATCTTTGGAAATCTCGAAACGCAGTAACTTTCGATGTAAAGCGTATACATACGCTGATCGGTAATGCTGTCTCCATAGAAAACGACTCTGTCTCCATTATGGAGATAGAAGTGCCGCTTGGGATGCGATGCTTTCACAGGTGACTCATCTTGAAGAGAGAATGAGATGGATGGTAAACAGATCATAGCAAGTAAAAACATAAGAATAGCAGCAGAGCCATTACATTTACGGTACATAGTTCCTCCATGGAAACGAAATCGTTGGATTATGAAAATGCTTTCTGATCGCGCTGTGTCTATCTTGAAGATGCACTTTCCTGGCCATTCAAAATTCTGCGCTGAACAAAATCCGTTGTTACTTCGCCTCGCCGATAAAAAGCGTTGGCCAGTATTTTATTGCAAAAACCAATATTGGTGTTGATGCCTTCTATCTCAATTTCGGAAAGGCAGCGCTGCATACGAGCTATAGCACTGGCACGGTCTTTATCCCACACGATAATCTTAGCAAGCAGTGGATCGTAATAAGGGGGAACTTCGTATCCGGCAAATATATGCGTATCTACTCGGACGCCATATCCTCCTGGAAGTGCAAGCCTGGTAATGCGGCCTGGACTGGGAGCAAAATTTCTCTCTGGATCTTCCGCATTGATACGGCATTCGATGACATGGCCTTCAAATCGAATATCTTTCTGATTGAAAGTGAGTTTTTCCCCGGCTGCAACTCTTATCTGCTGCTTTACAAGATCAATTCCAGTCAGCATTTCGGTGACGCAGTGTTCCACCTGGAGGCGTTTGTTCATCTCCATAAAGTAGAATGCTCCCTTGGCGTCTACCAAAAACTCAACGGTGCCCGCACAACTGTAGCCCACGGCTTTAGCAGCGCGTACTGCCGCGTCTCCCATCTTGTTGCGTATTGCAGCAGAAATTGCCACGGCTGGTGACTCTTCCACAATTTTCTGTCTTGAAGGATTTTGGAGCGAGCAGTCACGTTCTCCTAGATGCACCACATGGCCATGCTCATCTCCTAATATTTGTACTTCGATGTGCCTGGGTTCTTCGACAAATTTTTCGAGATAGACTTCGCCGCTTCCGAATGCAGCCGAAGCTTCGTTGCGTGCCATATCAAGGGCACGTGGCAGTTCTTCTTCATTCTGTACAAACCTAATTCCTCGTCCGCCGCCGCCGAATGCCGCCTTGACAAGTAGAGGATACCCCGTTTTCTGAGCAAAACTGACTGCTTCAGAATCATTTTGGAGTTTACCCGTGGTTCCCGGCACAACAGGGACGCCCGCCGCGCGCATGGTTTCTCTCGCCATGGCTTTATCGCCCATGCGTTCCATAGATGCTGCGGAGGGGCCAATGAATTTTAATCCGCAGGCGCCGCATGCTTCTGCAAAGCTGGGCTGTTCCGATAAGAAACCTATACCAGGATGAATGGCATCTGCGCCTGTGATGTGCGCCGCGCTTATAATGTTGGGAGCATGGAGATAACTGTCTTTAGGGGAAGGAGGTCCAATACATACCGATTCATCCGCCATATGCACCGGAAGGGAATCGGCATCAGCAGTAGAATGAACTGCCACCGTTTTGATTTTCATCTCCTTGCAGGCACGAATTATTCGAACAGCTATTTCGCCTCGATTGGCGATGAGTATTTTTTTGAACATAAATTATTCTGCTGAAAAGCCTCTCCTCAATAGTTTTCATGCCCCGGGTGCACACAATGTACTATACCCGTAGTGAGATCATAAGTATAAGGTTCTTTTCCGACATCACACGATAGGATTTCTGCTGGGAGCTTGAGCTCTTCCAGGGACTGAGGGAACTTTCCTTCCGTATCGCCTGCCTGAAATGCTGCGATCGACTGGCGTACGCTGATTAGATTCGACTGGCAAACGGTTGATTTTGCCCGGTCGATGGGAGTGGTTGCTTTTTCGCCGGGTTTGCTATGCCCTAAATAGAGTACAGACAATCCCGCCCCAAGCGCCGCTAACACCACGCAGACCAGCAGTATTTCTACCAGCGAAAAACCACGATGATTACGGACTGTTTTTGATAATTTCATCATAATGCTAATCTTTCTGTGCCTGAATGAAACTACAGCACAGGCTCAATCAAGTAGAGTGGCTGATCGTATTCCACCGGCATTCCATCGTCTACCAGTACGTCCTTTACGATTCCGTCCGCCGTGCAGACGACATCGTTGTATAGTTTCATGGCCTCAATCACTCCTATAACCTGACCGGAGCGTACGGAAGCCTGCAGTCCAACTACGGGCTTCACATGCTTGAACACTCCAACGGATGGCGCCGAAATCGTGAGATGTGCAGCCTCACCACCGCTTAATTCAGAATCGACGGTATCGATTTCGACCGGAGAATAGTCGATTTCTGCATCATAGAGATTATCTTTTGGCTGATGTACAAGAGCGGTGCCGAGTACTGCGGTTCCTCCACCAGTCTTAATCGTAATCCTGGAGGTTCCCTGGCGAAGTGAAAGCTCTGCAACTCCAGAGTTCTGCACGAGCTCTACCAGGCGTTCTATTTCTAAAATCTCCATGCATTCCTTTATCTGAACCAGCCTAATATAGTGAAAGCGCTGCTCAGTCCATAGTCGGTTTAAATTTTAATCTTAAAAGTGCAGTACTCAAGCAGTTTCAGAGCCCATGTAACGAACACGAGAGTGACACAGACGATAATGATGAGTTCTATAGATGAGGAGCCCGAAACCTGCTTTTCAAGTGCATTTCCTACCTCTGCGCCATTAGAATTGAAGGAAAGATGCCCTATAAGCTTCGCAATATAGTCCATCGCGCTGGACAGCATATCTCGCAGGGCGTCAAATTCAATGTAGGCTATCGCAGGGATTAAAACAGTAATGATAGGCGCAATCAGATTATACTTCTGCCGTTCATGCTCGTTATAAATGGTGCAGTTGCGGCATCGTTCCGCTTTTTGTGCATTGGTTAGATGTGGATTGGTAGGGATGCGGACACCTTTCGGCCCCACTCTTGTCTGTATGGTTAATTGGGTCGTCGGTTCCGCCTTGGTGAGTAAATCACCGATGGGAACGAATCCCTGATCTTTCGCCATTTCCGCAGGCATGGCGCGACCTGCTCCTCCACCGTCCATCGCCAGCAAAATAATATTTTCTTCACACATACATCCGACGCGCTCTTTCCAGCATTTTGTCTTAGCATGGAAGATGGGGCACCGCACACGTATTCCTTCACGGCAGTATGGCAGTTCCCAGCATTTTGCAATCGCAGGAATAATTGGCCTTGGGCGATCTACTTTCTTAACGCCCTGGCCATAGGTCATTCCCAGAAGATCCTGGCCTTTTCTCTGCTCCATAAAATTGGATGCCAGATGACGTAAGATGAGCAGAACACCCGGAATGGCAAATATCAGCGCCATCGTGTGAATTTCAGAAAGTGTTTCTACTGAGGCGGGGCCGGAAGTCAATCGAGCTGCATCCGCAGCGAATAGCGTGTCGATACAGAATTGCAGACCGAAGGCAAGAAACGCCGCGGAGGCGAGCATAATGAAGCCGGTTGCTTCCTCATCCGCATAGAGAACGCAGCAGCATATGAGTGAAATAACGAGCGTAACATTCAGCCAGGAACATAACTGATTTATCAGATTAAGCACGTGCTGCTTATCGGCCGCAGCAACACCGACGGTTGTATTGCCTACAGCCGCATCAGCGAGCTGGCCTGAAAACAGACCGTATAGTAGATATCCAAAAATACAGGCAGTGACAACTACGGAGACTTTGAATAGAA
This sequence comes from Chthonomonadales bacterium, assembly GCA_038203935.1. GTDB lineage: Bacteria > Armatimonadota > Chthonomonadetes > Chthonomonadales > Chthonomonadaceae > JANXSG01. Next base: position 13,277 of record JBBRDM010000061.1, on the reverse strand, counting down.
CGGCGATCCAATCCATCAGCACAGACGTTTTTAATAGATCATTTCGCCTATTGTCCGCACCTTGAGTAATCCGCACGGCTTTCTCCAGACTCTGCGGATAAACGCTCTGCGTTGTTCCGCTCTCATTCGAATGTAATCTAACAAGTCAGTACATTAAATAAATCAGATATCGTTCAAAGCCGCGCGCCTCACAAGCAGGATTACTTAACGCGCTCCAGATAAGTGTCGGATCGAGTATCCACCTTCACTTTATCGCCAATATTTACAAAAAACGGCACGTTGATAACGGCTCCGGTTTCGAGAGTGGCCGGTTTGGATCCACCGGAGGCAGTATCCCCCTTGACGCCTGGATCGGTATCCGCGATCTCCAGCTCGACAAAGCTGGCAACTTCAGCGCCGAGTATCTTTTCGTTATGCTCGATGACGCTTACATCCATTCCATCTTTAAGGTATTTAATAGTACTACCGAAAGTTTCAGCTCGAATACTGACCTGCTCAAAACTGACAGGATCCATGAGCACATATTCATCATCCTGCTTGTAGAGATACTGCATGGGATGACGATCTAGAATAGCCTGTTCGAATTTTTCCCCAGCATTGAAGGTACGATCTATGACGCCGCCAGACTTAAGGTTCTTCAGCTTGGTCCGCATGACCGCTCCACCCTTACCGGGCTTGTGATGCTGAAACCAAACGATGGTAAAAATATCCCCATCAAAAATTATTGAAAGACCATTTTTAAAGTCTGAAGTATCCACTTTTGGCACGATCAAGCCTCCTGCAAACTGCCACTCAGGCGTTATTTATTATTCTGCTATTTGATGCTTACAGATTTGGTTATTATAGCATATCTTACACTGAGTGACAAATCACAGCAATCAGGCACAAACGTTTCTTACTCAAATTGTTTAATGGTTAACCTGATTAGAAGAGCGGTATAATGCTGCCATAGACTATTCAGTCAGGTTATCCATCATCAATTTTAATTGTAACGTTAAATCATGTTTCATTTAAAAGTTAAATCTTAGATTCGGAGATGTTCAAACAATGGACCGTCAGGATAGGGCAAAAAAAGCGCTTCCGCCGTACGACAGCCTCACGCTGATGGCTGTATCGGTGGAGCTCAGAGAGCATCTTATAGGCGGGCAAATTCAGGATATCCGTCAGCCTGAAGCATCTGATATTCAGCTTGGAATTCGCTCATATGGCAAGAACTTTATGCTCCATCTGAGTGCGCACCCGCGCTTTGCAAGAGTGCACCTTACCGATACCCGGCTTCCGAATACTTCAAGTCCGCCTGCTTTCTGTATGTCCTTACGTAAATACGTGGAAAACGGTGTCATTCGTTTTATACGCCAGATTGATTTTGACAGAATATTCGAACTGGTTGTTGAAAGGATCGATGAGACAGGCGTTTCCCAGGAGTTTCGTATCATCGCTGAATTAATGGGAAAACACAGCAATATTGTACTGGTTAGCGCAAATGGCACCGTACTGGAAGCCTGCCATCGAATTAACAGTAAAATCAATCGATTTCGTGAAACACTTCCAGGACAACCGTATGTCGCTCCTCCCTCGCAGGAGGATAGAATTGATCCGTTCCAGAGAGAGTCAGCCATGAGAAAACTGGATAGCCTTACTCTAGAAAGTCCTGCAGCAGTCAAAGAGGATCTGCTGAACTTGTATAAAGGATTCTCACCATTCCTTGCCGCTGAGTTAGCGGAACGAATCTTCTCTGAAGGTGTGACTGCGAATGCTGCCTCCAGGTTACAACACATTGCAGAGGAATGGCACGAGATATTCGGAGCTGCCCAAAAGGGGAATTTCCATCCTACAATATTTTATGATGATTCTGGGCAGCAGCTCGCTGCCTATCCATTTCCGTCCGTTCAGATTTCATCTAATCTGCAGAAAGAGGCCGTGAGCCTCAATTTTGCTCTGGATGACATCTACAAAAGACGTATCGCATTTTCGGATGTTCAATCGCTGCTCACCGATATCCAGACCAGACTTGGACGACAGCAAAATCGAGTTTTGAAAAGCGCGGAAAGTATCCATAAATCGATAGAAGAATCGGAGAAATCAGAATTTTATCGGCAAAACGGAGAACTTATCCTGGCGAATATCTGGCAAATTATGCCGGAAAGCAAGCAGCTTGTGGTGCAGGACTATTTCAACACGGACTTTGCGGAGCGGATTATTGATCTCGACGCAGTGCTGTCGCCGCAGGAAAATGCGGAGCTCTATTTTAAGCGGTACCGAAAAGCCAAAGACCGGGGTGAGATGGCAAGGGAGATGTTAGTATCCTCGCTTGAAGAACAGAATGAAGTTGATAAGGCAGTACAGGAGTTGGAAGCGCTCAAATCGACGACAGAAATTACCTCAGAACAGATAACTGCTTTCCGCAAAAGACTGCAAGATTCCGGTATGCTGACGGAGGACATACAAACTGGAAGCGGGAGAGCATCCGCAGAATCCAGCCCCTTTGAAGGGCACAAAATCCGAAGAACGCGGATTGCGGGTTTTGAAGTGATCGTAGGGGAGACTTCCACCGCCAACGACTATTTAACTACCAGAGTGGCCTCAGCAAATGATATCTGGCTGCATGTGCGAGCGGCAACGAGCGCCCATGTCATAATTCGCACAAAGGGATCGCTCCTGGTTCCGCACTCTGTAATACTTGAAGCGGCTAAAATCTGCGCACGTCACAGCGGCCAGAAGCACTCCTCGCTGATTACAGTGGACTATACTCTGAAAAAATATGTCCGTAAACCGCGCGGCGCAAAACCTGGAAGCGTAGATTACCAGAGAGAGAAATCACTGGAGATTTCGTTGGAAGACTGATCCCTGGCAAGTGAATATCAATAAATGAATTTACTTCACTAATAATGCTTGTTGTATCACAACATCTGCATCACTCACCAAATCTTCAGCGCTTAACATTAGTTTTTCAATACATTCATCAAGTGTTGTTGCTGTCCACTCTGATAATTACCGCAAAGCAGTAGAAGTGTCAGATATCACATCTATCGAACCTTCAAAATGCCAATATCCTTGCCGCCAATAAAGTGCAATCCACCAGTTGATCAATACATTATTTATAAGCTCTGCTCCAATTTCTCCCATTATTCAATTACTATCACCTTCTGAGACATTTTGAATTGATACATTTGAAGTGTAATTACGATTTTTCTCTTGGAGATATGGTTCTGCATTCGGCCATAAGCCAGAGGCTTATCAGCACAAAGAGCTAAGGTTTCAAGAAGTTTAATTGTATTGATTCAACATATTCCCCGGGATAATTATTCAGGAACAAGAAGCGCATGATATTCCCTAGAATGATATTCGCTTCATCCTCGGTAAGCTCTTTGTTGAATTTTCGCCTGTATAGCTCCTTGGTTTGCTCAATTCCTAGCGCATCTGGCACTGACATGAGAAACGATGATGCAGAACTTGGAGAAACTGGTGAATTATATGTGCGTGGAGGGGGAGGAAGTGCTGCAGTGTTTGGCAGTCATGTGCTTTCGTGAGCGGCAGGTTCAAGGATAAGACGCAGTTCAGCTTCTAGAGAGCGACCATGAGCCTGTGCTCTTGCCTTTAGCATTTCGATGGTTTCTTGATTAAGACTCCGGATAGTAAGTTGAGCCATAGATGACGTTACTAATAAACGTCACTATAGGCTTCTTTGTCTATACAACAAGGTCAGTGATTATATTAATTTTGTCTGGTTGAAAAATATATTGTGTAAACTGTAGATTTTTAACTAAATAATTGATATACTCCTTCTGAAAGGGATGTCCCTTTACTATGTTGATGAGGAGATTTGATATTGAATCTTAAGATGACAGCCTTAGCGATGTATTCCCTGAGGCTAATCCCGTTTCTAGCGCTTACGATAAACTCATCAACACCGGTTTTTGCAGGTGTTGATGACTACCCAACCTCCATTGCCGGTTGCCGAAATAGGAGCAACCCACGCGGTCCGATAATTACCGCTGATCTCAAAGATGCCAAGCAGGATACGCTGATTGATCCATGGGGTGAATTTAACCGGGAATGTACGAGCATGGCTGCTTGGAGACTTCAGTCGCGAAATGGATTTAAAATGCCATTCTCTGCCTATGCGATAGACTGGAAAGTCAACGCTCAGGCTCTTCATATTTATACCATAGACAATACTCCCGCACTGGGATCGATCGCGTGGTGGGCATCAGGTCACGTCGCCTGGGTGGAAGCAATCAATGGTACGCAAGTAACTATTGAGGAGTACAATCACGACCCGAAAAGGCGTGGAACCTATTCTGAGCGTACTATACAGTCAAAGTTGGTTACCAACTTTATCCACTTTAAGGACATCGGCCAATCGAATACTGAACCGCTCTACCGCCTGTCCAATGACTCAATCGGCCAACATTTTTACACCATCGACGCAAATGAACGAGCAGTGCTGCTAAACAGCGGTTCGTGGCGAGATGAAGGCATTGCCTGCCATGTACAGACGTCTTCAGCCAATGGTTGGGTTCCGTTCACACGGTGGCGCAATACTAGCACTCAAGGACACCTTTATACCTGCGATCCGGCTGAAATTAATGCTCTTCAGGGAGATCCCTGGGATTGGGTTCGAGAGACCGACATGGGATATGTCTGTTTGCCAACCAGCACTCAGCCTTCCGGAACCGTCGATATTTTCCGCTTTTGCTGTGATAGCTCTGGTGACCATTTCTACACTGAGAATGTATCTGAAATTGGAGGGGTACTAGGGAATGGAAATGGTAGTAACGGGACCTATCGAGGAGAAGGACCCAGCGCTCACGTATGGCCTTAGACAGCTTCATAGTAGATCATACAAAATGACCTACACGGCTTACAAAGTCTCCAGTTTCAGCTGGAGGCTTTTTCATTCGTACCACTATATAGGGCATTCTCTGAGAGATCAAGGATGAATCATTTCTTTAAAGCGCTTCTGAAAGCTGCACTACCATGCATACGTTTGTATGGCTAGATAAGAAACTCCGAACGTAAGTCAAGGCAGTATGTCATAAGGCCTCCTTGGTCTAGGTAGTTTATACTGAACATATAGATTATCAACCCTGCACCAGAGTTCTTTTTACTCGAGAGGTACCAAAGTCCTTTACAATCAAATGAAAACCAAGAATTATAGTGAGTGCCTGCATTGTGCATGCACAATGCCTACAAAATGCATGCACTTTGTAGGCATTTTAGGTACAAGAAAACCGCCTTAGAAAGAGCGGTTTTCTTCTGTACTGCGGATGTCAAATAATGTTGCGTCGGAGGATTCATTGGTGGACCTGAGGCGAAGCCACGGAATATCAGTTTCCCGAGCATCCTCGCGCGCTGATTTTCTTATATTCGATATTACATTATTTTTGGCATACGCAATTTGTAATTCCTTAACTATTTCAATATATAAATCATCATCCTTTTCAGAATGAGAATCAGTTATGTTTTTTATTTAATTCCTGTATTGCTTTTCATGGAAATGGAATAAGTGTAGTTTTCTGTTAGGTACACTTTCTTAAAGAAGGAGACCTAATGAAACGCAATCACATATACTTCACTGGAACTGAAAAGGCGGCGAACCTGGGCCGCCATCTCATCGAATCGATACCTATCTCAGAGATTTGTCATGAGTATTACCGACCACCTACTATATTCTATCGCTGGCTCTAGCAGTTCTTACACAATAGTGGAGCAGCGTTCCATCCCACATTCGCTGCAGACAAGGAATCGCCGGATACCGCCCAAATCTTATAGCCGATCTGGTGATCCTGTTATCGCAAACCACCGTTCCTGCATATAGAAAAGTGCCTTGCTTGACGATAGATATGTTGGATAAGCTCATCAAATCAATCCCTTTTGCAGTGCATATCATTTCCATAAGTCCTGGAATAGTAAACCATACTCCAGTTGCTTGACGTAATATTATTTATCACTTCATCTCGAGCATTCTATCAAGAGACAGCTTTGCATCCACAGCGATTTCTGCAGGGACACTGACCCGATTGACTACTTCCCCACGAACCAGCGATTCCAAAACCCACAGGAGATAATGCGGGTGCACCCTGTACATAGTAGAGCATGGGCATACGACCGGGTCGAGGCAGAAAATGGTTTTATCAGCATGCTCCTGAGCCAATCGATTGACCAGGTTTACTTCGGTGCCCACTGCCCAGGTGGTTCCAGGCGCAGCATTGGAAATCGCTCTGATTATATATTCCGTCGATCCATTCTGATCCGATGCTTCTACCACGTCCAGCGGGCACTCAGGATGCACAATAACCTGCACATCGGGATAGCGGGATCTGGCCTGCGTGATCTGTTCTGTAGTAAAACGTCCATGCACGGAACAGTGACCTTTCCACAAAAGCACTCGTTTTGCGAGTACCTCTTCCGGTGAAACTCCGCCAAATGGTTTATGTGGATCCCATAAGAGCATATCCCGCTCCGGATCGAGCCCTAATTCGACGGCAGTATTCCTTCCAAGATGCTGATCGGGAAAGAACAGCAGTTTTTCGCCGCGCTCCAGAGCCCATTTCACAACCTTTTTAGCATTAGAGGACGTGCAGCAGGCGCCTTCATGCCTGCCGACGAATGCCTTAAGCGCTGCAGTGGAGTTTACGTAGGTAATAGGACTGATCCTGGCAGTATCGGTGGTAGTGGCGAGATCGGCCCAGCAGTCTTCGACCTGGGCGATGTTCGCCATGTCGGCCATCGAGCAGCCTGCGCTCATGTTGGGCAGGATTACTATCTGATCGGAGGTGGTTAGTATATCTGCGGATTCGGCCATGAAGTGCACCCCGCAGAAGACGATGTACTTCGCCTCGGGATGCGCCGCCGCCAGCTGGGAGAGTTTCAGGCTGTCTCCCCGGAAATCGGCCCATTTTATGATCTCGTCGCGCTGGTAGTGATGTCCTAATATTACGAGATCACCGCCAAGTTGTGCACGCGCAGCAGCAATGCGGGCATCGGTATCTTCCGGATTCAGCCGGGATATCTCAATGGGGAGAGGTCGTTGCAGCATGGGTTTAATTTTGCTCCTAACGGCGAGCAGTCCCTGCGATAGATGGTATATTTCGCCGGGACGGGGATGTTGACATCGCCGATTGTGGGTATGGCTCAGCTATCTAAAATTCGAGACCGCTTCATCTCCACTCCTACCGAAGCCAAAATTGCGTTCATGGGCGGGCAGGTTTTATGAAGGCTGATCTCAATCTCTTCTATTGCAGGAAACTCCTGAAAGAGCACGTCGATAACTCTTTTTGCCAGGGCTTCAAGCAGCCTGAACTGTTCGGTGGTTGCAATAGTGATCACACACTTAGCAGCTTTTGAGTAGTTTACCGTGTCACTTAGCTGATCGGAAATAGAGGCTCTGGTTATATCCACACCGAGACGTAAATCTACCAGATAGCGATGCCCCACGGTCTGTTCCTGATCCGATGCGCCATGATAACCATAAAACTCGAGGCCGTTAATCAGTATGCTGTCTCTGGACATATACTTATTGTACCTGCAATGTTCTGGAAACAGTTCCTGATTCACTGTCTCTCAAGGTTCTTCTGAAGCAGCATCGCAACGAATTATGGAATGAAATGGATATCTTCGCCCGGTGGTTTGGGGAAGAAATTTCTTCTGACTCAGATTTATAGACAAGCATATTGAGAGAAGCAGATAGGATCATTTCCGGACAAGGGAATTTTACTGCATCGAATTCATTTCTTACTGCACTCTCATCGGTCTGGGAAGGGGTTCTTTGGTGGTATGAAATCCTGCGATCTTCCATGCTCTTTTAAGATCAGGATGAGACTGGATCAGTTTCCATGGAAGCCCAGTCCGGTAGTCTTCTATGGCGACGATCACCATGCCGAGGTCGATTCCAATCACATCGGAGTCGTACCAGTTTCGATCTAAATTGAATGAATCGCAATAGCCGTATTTTCCCCAGACGTGGTCTGCGAGCTGAGCATAGACGGCGTTGGCTGAACTTATGGAGAGTTCTGGAGTGAAAATGAGTGAAGCAAGTGCGCCAGTAGGGGAGACGGTTCCATTTTCATCTCCGGGCGCGCCAAACGCCGCATAACCATCTGGAGCGTCGCAGGCATTCAGCCCCCAAATTTCTGAGGAGTACGACTTTCTATTGGCCGAATGATCGATACAGAACTGCCGATTGATGAGCGTAGCCTGTTCGGAAGTTACCCAGTAATCGTAACCCAGACTGTCACGCTGGTTTTTGAAATTGAAGAAACTCTGAGCCATCTGATGCATAAAGATCGGGCCGCCGGAAAGTGTTTTTCTGCCGCCGTATTCCACTTCATTTCGCTTCCAGTCCTTCCACGAATCAACCCCTAGAGGATGCTCGGGTTCTCCTAGGGCAAGCAAATAAAGAGTCATGAGTTCACAATAGTTACCCCACTCGCTTGGAATAAATCCTGTTTCGGGATTCCAGCCCATCGTTACTGCCAATTTGTTCGGCTTCAAACTGCCGTTGGTGCGCATCCACTGCCAGTCCATACGATGATATATCTCATTTGCAAGCTTTTCGACTACGGTTCCATGCCAGTATTGCGCTGCTTCCAGCGCGCCGATGACAAGAAGCGTGGTATCGATTGAAGATACCTCGCAATTCCACATACGTTTACCAGTTTTTTTATCAATAAAATGGTAGTAGAAGCCATGCACACACGGGAGCTTATCATGAATAAAATTGAGTGTAAGCAATGCCCTATCGTAGGCGGTTTGTTTCTCTATCCATTGGTGCTCGACTGCAATAGGCAGCGCAGCAAGCGCGTAGCCTGTGCTGGCGATACTGGCAATGGTATAGCCGTCTTCGCCATAGTTGTTCTTTGCCCGATCATTCGTAAGGCCGGTATTCGGATCGGACTTCTCCCAGAAAAATAGGAATGCCCGGTGCTCCACTTCATCAAGCAGTTGGCTATCCTTGAGAGGCGCAGAAGTTTGTGTCTGATCTGCCGACGCCTGCGAGGAATGGACCCCCGAAAATGCTAACGTAATTACCAGAAGTATACTGATTCGCCGATATATCAGGGTAAGCCAATTTGATTGTATTGGAAGACTAAGCAAGGGTTGAATCCTCATAATGTGATTTCAATATGGTAATGCAAGTCTATTACAAGACAGCAGAGCGAAGCTGCTCCTATTCTTGAAGAAATAACTCCTCTGTCTCATACAAGCTTTCATCGCCAGATCAGGCGATAAATCTTTTTTAATATGGGATTTTTTAGATCGTGTTGAATTTACAGCGAAGCACCGAATTAGGTATTAGAAAGTCAACAGGATTCGACTGGATCGCATCGTTAGTTGGAAATTAATAGGCCAGCCATCATGGTTCACTCATCTCCTCTAAATTGCAATTTGGAGGAGATGAGCAAGGATTCGAGGTATTGAAATAAACTTATTGACCGTGATGTTGTAACACTAGCCAATTCAAGCGAAACGATTTATTGAGGTACTTTGCCTGCTGCTACTGCTTCTCGATATGTGGCGCAGAATGCTACGTCCGTCTCTAACCAATCGTATCCGGAGTCGCCACCAATAGTAACTGGGCGAGTCGGGTTATAAGCCCATTCATTCGTACCATCACCACTAGCTCCACCTTTGCAGACGGTATCCCATGTTTGATATTTTGAGTGACCATCTACAAAAGCAATATTACTTCCTCTATCACTGCCTCTGTGATGAGCTCCCCAGTTAGAATAGCTGCTGCCAGCCCATGAGCCAGCCGGCAGGAATGCGATCCATGGTCCATAATCTGGATAGATGTCCTTATTTTCTCCTACGAGCAGCGTTGAAGCAGGATACGCATAGGTTGCTTCTGACCGAGTGCCCAGCCACCATGGATCGTAGTAAAAATAACCTCTAAAAGTGACCTGGAGCCCGGGCGCTAGTTTATTGTCAAAGTGATAACTTGGATCCCCAGACTCGTCGACTACCTGTGATGCTGGATTTGAGGGACAGCGGAAAATCTGATAGCTTTTTACATAAGGCTGCAGAAGATGTTTCCAGTTACCATGCGAAACGTCAGCATTCCAATCTTCAGCTCGGTTGATTGGAAACACTTCGTCGAAATCCTGGCTGTACATATGAAATGCAAGGCCAATCTGTTTCGTATTTGAGAGGCAAGACGTCATTCGAGCAGACTCTCTGGCTTGAGCAAAAACGGGGAAAAGGATAGCAGCTAGAATAGCGATGATCGCGATAACGACGAGCAACTCAATTAATGTAAAACCTGAACGATCCGATTTACGTGAGTACATTGACTCCTCCTTTGGTTAAGTACTTAGTTTGTAAAAATATTCCCGGCATTGGGAAGCGATAATAAAAAACTAATGCGTATTTTCCTGTGTTTGAGACGCGGTTGCTTTTGTCGGATCTGGCCTGCCCGGTATATGCGGTAACACTGGTGATCCTAAACCTGCCTCTTTTGCGGTGATGGCAGATTCACTTGCAGGATTGCCTGCAAATTTTCGATAACCCATGTAACCAAAAAATAGAACAAGAATGGCGACTATGGCGATGACTAGATTTGGATTAATCTCTTTTTTCATTCAAATCCACTCCACGAAAAACCGTTGAATTAGTTCCGCATGATTTGCGGATAGTCAGCTCAGGGGCAACACGAATCTGAGTCTCTTTTGGCGAAGTCCCTCCTATCTTCTGTTTTAAAAGTGTGAGCGCAAGGCACGACATCTCATAAATCGGCTGGCGAACACTGCTGAGCGGGGGATCAGTGTGATCGCATAACGGCGTTGAATCGAAACCAATCAGGGCCACATCATCCGGAATTCTAAGGCCGATAGAGCGCAGATTCTGCATCATCTGCATCGCCACATCATCCGACCACGCGAATACAGCGGTGGGCCGCTCGGATGCCGGCGCGCGAAAAAGATCTAAAGTTTCGCCAAAATCCGAACCAGTGGACGGCAGCAGCTTTTCCCACTCTGGTTTAATCTCCAGCCCGGCGCCACGCATCGCATTTCGATAACCGTTACTGCGCTCGCGTCCCGACCCGGATACGATAGGGCCTGCAAGATGAATAATCCGCTTGTGCCCAAGTTTGATGAGATGCTCTGTAGCCATGCGGGCGCCAAGCTCATTTTCACAATCTACGAACCACTGTTCAGGATTTCTTGAATGCGTGAACATCAGCACCGCCGGAAACTGCTTTTTATGCAGTTCTGCAGCAAGCGGGTCATCCACATCGCGCAGAAGCAGAGCTCCATCCACCCGGCCGTCCGTCAGATTGCGCACTTCCGCTTCCAGCTGCGTCGTGTTCGAGCCAGTCATTCGGTCCAGAGGCTGGCGGGTATGCAGAAGAACGTCGAGGCCCTCCTGCACACACGCATCCGTAACGCCGTGCATCAAGAAATTCGTGAATCCCGACCATCCCGAAAAGAGAGCAGGAAACTGCATGACCACCGCAATCGTATCCGTGCGTTTATGCGCGAGATTCCTGGCCACCGCATTCGGATGGTATCCAAGCTCCGCAACCGATCTCAAAATGCGGCTGCGGGTCTCTTCAGGAATCCTCATTTTGGCCTCTTGGCCATTCAAAACATAGGAGACGGTCGCCTTGGATACCCCAGCATGCTGCGCAACTTCTCGCATAGTTATCGACATAAATATTTCTCGCTTCGCTTAACCGGTTAAGCTATAACATTACTTTAACACACGCAAGCATGATTGTCAAGGGGTATTGTAAAAATAATGCGATAGCTTGCAAAAAAATAGCAATGAGTTGAGCATAGGAATATTTTATGCTCAATTTTTGATGTGCATCCTGATGCAATTTAAATTTACCGAGGCGGGGATTGACATCAACATTTTAACTGTGTAAAATATACATACTCTTAAATATTTTACATCTATTAATCAACTTTGAGGATAAGATGAGTTTAACCACATCGGCGCCCAATACTGAATTCAAAGATGTACCGAACGCTAACCCCCTGGAAAGTGAAGGAATGCCCAGGGATCACCCCCTTAGTATTGCTCTCTTTCGCGTGATGCAAAATGTTATTTTTGAAGAGGTTCCAAATCCTGAGTTGGACTGCCTCCCATTGGCGCAGCTGCGTATGCTCTGGGCAGTTTTCCACACAGGCGCCGCACCCATGAAAGATTTTAGTGAAAAGCTGGGAGTATCCCAGTCGACTGCCACGCAGATAGCCGATCGGCTGGTACGAAGAGGCATGGTGGAGAGGCTGGCAGATCAAAATGACCGGCGTATGGTAAAACTTAGAACAACTGAGTCCGCTCAGCGTCTACTAAAGGAAACTACCAACTGCAAACAGCGGCTCCTTTCCACTATCTGGTCCAAATTGACAGAAGAGGATCAGGAGAGGGTAGTAAAAGGACTTCAGATTCTTGGTCTCACTGCAGAAGCGATTAACCCGAACCCTCATAAAGGTGCATTTCCCAGCGATAGCGAAAGCGAACCGATACCCATGCTGCAAAAAAACGGTTCAGAACTTCATCAATCCCGTCCGCGTTTTGATATAGTTTCCAGGCCACTGTCTGGGAAATTGAAGTAAGCGGCGTGCCGATCACCATATCTCAGTATCACGTGTGCTGAAATATCTCAATACGAATGAAACCATGCAATCCCTGTTTGAAAGGAACACTGCCCGATGACACGTGCCCAAAGAGTTCGAGCATACTGCATCCTATCAATACTTTTTTTCGGAAAAAGTTTCTCAGGATCTGGAGCCGAAACTCCTATCACCGCTCCGCAGCCCGATACCCATATTAAAAAAGAAGCATCGAAGCCTTCTAAAAAAGAGAAATCAAAATCAGCGCAGGATAATACCGAGACGACACCTGCTCAGCAGGTTTATGGTCTTCCTAAGAATCCGCCTGCAGGAAGTACCGCCGATCTAGATCTTTCGAAACCGCTCTCATTGGAACGGTCCATACAGATCGGACTGGCGAGGCAAAACAGCATTGCGATAGCGAAAACCCAGGCAGATGCAGCTGGTGAAAGGGTGATTCAATCTAGATCGACCTACTATCCCCAGATCACGCCAGGGCTGCAATATCAAACTTCGCGCCAGCCCGGAGGGACTTCCTTTAATCCGACGACTGGCGCATTAACAGGCTTTGGTTCCTCGAGTACCGAAGTGCTGACCGATCAGATAGCGGCCTCGCAGCTTATATTCGATTCTGGCCGCCGTGAAGCGCTGGTAGGCCAGAGCAGGCGCAGCGCCTTTGCGGCACAATACGAGCTTGGAAACGAACGACAAAAT
>JBBRDM010000060.1:0-26877 GCA_038203935.1 Chthonomonadales bacterium | reverse complement strand
CTGCTATGCAAGAAAATATTATCACAATCTACTGCATTTGTGCAGATTTTATTTCAGCTTATGGATATCAGGACGATCCACAAGCCCGTGTGAGTACCGCAGAAGTCATGACTACGGCAATAGTTGCTGCTGCTTTCTTTCATGGCAATCAGGAAACAAGCCGGAAGTTCCTAAAAGAACACGGCTATATCCCAGACATGCTCTCTAAAAGCAGATTCAACCGCAGGCTGCATTCCTTGCCTGAAGTACTGTGGCAAGCTCTTTTCCAGATGCTTGCTGAGATTGTTAAACAGACCAATGCTGAAGGCATCTATGTGGCAGACAGTCTGCCCATACCTGTTTGCGATAACATTCGCATTCAGCGCTGCCGTATCTGCAAGGGCAAAGAGCACCGTGGATACTGTGCCAGTAAGCGCCGCTTCTACTGGGGCTTCAAAGTCCATCTGCTGATTAGTGCTTCAGGCACGCCTGTAGAGATGGTCTTGTCCCCTGCTAGTCTTAGTGATCTAGATGGGTTTAAGCAGCTTCCTCTGGACTTGCCGGAGTCCAGTGAGATCGATGCGGATGCCGATTATACCGATTACTGTTATGAAGACACTTTGCGTGCGGTTGCCCGTATCGAACTGGTAGCTCATCGTCGCAGCAATTCGAAGCGTCCTCATCCGGGCTATGTCAGTTATCTGTGCGATCATTACCGCAAGCGTATCGAGACTACCTTTAGTGTGATAAGCAGCCATTTTGGTCGTAAAATCCATGCAGTCACACGAGTAGGTTTAGAACTCAAGATCGTGTTAACCGTGCTGGCATATGCTATATTACAATAGGTAGCAACTTGGGTTAATTAATAATGCCGGCATCAATATTCGTAAACCTACTGCCGATCTCACAGAAGAGGACTGGCATGCGGTGCTCGATATCAGCCTGACAGGCTCTTTCCTCTGTTCTCAGGCGATAATGCCCGGTATGATGGCGCGAGGGTGGGGCAGAATAGTGATGCTGGGTTCGATTATGTCTCACATCTCCATTCCAAATCGTGCGGCATACGCGACGGCTAAAGCGGGACTGCTGGGATTGACTCGTACTCTCGCACTTGAATCAGCGGCCCAGGGGGTAACGGTGAACTGTCTGTGTCCGGGTCCATTCGAAACCCCTATGAACAGCAGCCTGAAAAACGATCCGGTGGCTTACCAGTCTTTCCTTTCAAAGATTCCAGTTGGACATTGGGCTCAGCCGCATGAGATCGGACCGCCGATCCTTTTTCTCTGCTCGCCTGCTTCGGCTTTCATGACAGGCGCATCGCTTAATTTCGATGGCGGCTGGACTGTACAGTAGCGCTCAATATATAATTGCTTAACATTTATATTTAGCCGCAAAAAAGTAAAAAGGACGCAAATAAGATCCAGAAATTATGATCTTATTTATATCGATTCTTGCTGAAGGAATTGTTGTGTACTTTTTTGCGCCTTTTGAGCTTCTTTTGCGGATAATAAAAAAACTTGAGATTTCTTACGTAGTTTGAGACCTGGTCAATTATGATCAGGAGAGGTGATCATGCTTCAGCGCATCCATCTTTTTATGATTTGTATATTGGTAATCGCATTTTCAATTGTCTGTTCTATACATGCAAATGCTTCTTTTCCGTTTGTAATCCCCTGGGATGATTCCTCGGCATCGATTACTGATGTGAGCGCTTTGAATCCTGTTCCCGCCGGTGGTAATGGAACCATCTCTCCGAAAAATGGCCACTTCTACGATACAAAAGGCAATCGAATTCGATTCCTTGGCGTGAATATGACATTCAGCGCCTGCTTTCCAGATAAATCAGACGCGGAAAAAGTGGCAGCGCACCTGCATAAATGCGGCGTGAACCTGGTTCGATTCCACCATATGGACAATGGATTCGCGCCAAATGGGATATTCGACCCAAAATTCCCCGATCATCAGCATCTGGATGCGGATCAACTCGATAGGCTGGACTATTTTATCAATCAATTGAAACTGCATGGCATTTACAGCAATCTTAATCTCCATGTGAGCCGAAAATTCGACGCAGCAGATGGCTTCAGTGACAGTGATCGACTGCCAGATGCCGATAAAGGTGTCGACTATTTTGATCCTAAGATGGCAGCGCTTGAGAAGAAATACGCTTCTGATCTACTTACCCATTCAAATCCCTACACGAAGTCCAAATATGTTGAGGAGCCTGCAGTTGCCATCGTAGAGATTACGAATGAGGATTCGCTGGTAGATGAGTTCTGGGACGGGGCGAACATAAAGCTCCCTTCTACTTATCAGGATCTTTTGCGAGAGAAATGGAATGCGTGGCTTAAGAAAAAATATGAGACTACGGAAGGATTGAAACGCAGCTGGAGCGCGTCTGATAAGCCTTTCGGACCGAATTTACTGCTCAACGGAAATTTTGCACGCGGTGCAGAACGCTGGAATCTTGAGATAAATCGTCCTCCCGCTTCTGCCAGAATGGAACTGCCGGAAAACGCAGTCTTACCTGCAGGTGCCGAGGGGCATATTTTACGGCTTAATATACAACAGCTTGGCAGCGAGGACTGGTTTCTCCAGCTGCATCAGACCGGAATTGATCTTACCGAGGACGAACCATACACCGTTACATTCTGGGCCAAAGCGGATCGCGTTCGACCTGTCGAGGTATACACCTGTGTGGATAGAGACGACTACCATCATGTTGGCCTGGATTCTAAAATCGATTTGACTTCCGATTGGAAGCAGTATTCACTGGCATTCACTGCAACAAAAGTACTGAAGGACCACTGCCGTCTTACTTTCGTTTTAGGCGGCTCCAAAGAGTCGTTTAATCTTGCCGGAATCACCCTGAGACCGGGCACACTCACAGAATTTGCTCCCGCAATTAATCTCGAAAAAGGAACGACGCCCTTCTTTAGTCCGTCCGCTACACCTGCCGGGGTAGACTGGGTGAGCTTTCTTCTGGACACAGAACGTGCATTCATTCTTGAAATGAGAGATTACCTTAAAAAGGATCTCAAGCTTCAAGCCTGCCTGACTGGTTCTCAAGTTGGTTATGGCGGTATTGGGGGGGCGTGGAGGGAACAAAATTCAGATTTCACTGACAGCCACAACTACTGGCAGCATCCCGAATTTCCCCACAAACCATGGGATCCAAAAGACTGGATTATAAAGAACACTTCTATGGTACGAGATCGCGATGGCGGAACTCTTGCCGATCTCGCCAGATACAGGATAGCTGGTAAGCCCTTTATAGTATCTGAATATAATCATCCCGCGCCTAACGAATATCAGGCAGAATGCCTGCCTATGATCGCCTCATTTGCCGCTCTGCAGGACTGGGATGGCATCGTCTTGTTTGACTACAACAGCGATCGAACGAAGATGCATACCACCGGAATCGACTGGTTTTTCCTCACGAGCGCCAATACTGCTAAAATGGCCTTTTTCCCCGCCGCGGCGATGCTTTTTCTGCGAAATGATATGCCGCTTGCGAATGGAGAACTGCGGCTGCGCATCCCGGATGTGACTGTCCCGTCACTTATGGCAAAGCAAGGCCGCGACATCGATTCTGCCTGGCGAGCTGCCGGGTTTACACGCAGAGACGCAATTACGAAGCGGCTGAGTATCTCGTTTGGTGAAGGTAAAAAGCCGCCGCCACCCGATCCAAATGCACCTCCGCCCAAGCCTGATCCGGATATCATCAATACACCTAATCCGAAGGGGCCGATTGACTGGCTGGTTTCCAACGTGGATCTGCCTGTCTATACCGCAGATTCACCCTATTCGAAGGTGATGGCAGGGCAGATGAGCGGGCGTACCGTGGAACTCCCAAGCTGGATAGTTCAGGTCAGTGCGAGTGCGAATAATTTCGCTGCGATGATGCTTACGGCGCTGGACAACAAGCCAATGGATCAGACCAGATCTATATTATTGACCGTCGTCGATAAAGCGGAAAACTCCGGGATGGGATGGAACAAGGCGAGAAATTCGGTAGGCGATCAGTGGGGAACTGGTCCGGTGAATGTTGAAGGAGTGACTGCGGCAGTTACAATACATACAGTGCGTACCGCGCCGATTGTGTATGCGTTGAGTGAAACAGGAAAACGACTGAATAAGATCGATTCCAAATTGCATGCCAGCTCGCTTACATTCAATATTTCACCGGCAGACCGTACAGTCTGGTACGAAATCGACATGACGACCGGGTTTTAGGTATAAATTAATTTATGCGGATCCAGGATGGGGGATACGGTTTGGCTAAAGAAAATTCTGCAACCAGCAGTGATGCAATTGGACTGTCTGCACAAGAACCATCGGCGACAACGGAGCAGACAAGACAGGCGGTGCTCGACGCGTCCCGGCTGGTTGGAGAAACCGTATTAGGTCCTAATGCTGTTGCTGCAGATCGAGCGGCAGGGCCGTGGCTGCCAAACTATGAGGCGCTTGCGAAGCAGGGACTGCTTGGGCTTACACTTCCGGAGCAGTGGGGCGGCTTGAATGCATCGGGAGCAGTACAGCGTGAGTATTCGGAAATACTCGCATCATACTGTGGAGTAACAACTTTCGTGCAGGCGCAGCATCATGGCCCTTCACGAATGATATTAGGCTGCAGCAATGACGCTCTAAAGAAGCGGATTCTCCCTGAGCTCGCCAGCGGCCGGCTCATGTGCGCCGTCTCTTTTGCTCATCTGCGGCGGCCCGGGCCTCCTGTTCTTAGTGCAGAACGAGTTCGAGGCGGGATTAGACTAAATGGAACGGCTCCCTGGGTGACGGGTTGGGGCCTGATGAATCAGGTGGTATTCGGAGCTACTCTGCCCGATGACCGATTTATTTACGTTTGGACACCGGCGGATCGGAGTGATTTTCCTGAGCTTTTTGATGATCTCGATTCTTCTGAGGATTTGGGTGAGATGACTGCATCCGAGCCTCTTGCTCTCTGCGCAATGAATGCATCGGCAACCTGCGAGATCAAGCTGAACCGCTATTTCATACCAGATAAACATATTCTTCAGGAATCTGATCGCCTTACCATGCAGAAAAACGATCGCAATGGAGTACTTGGGGCAACGCCCATGCCGCTCGGATGTACGTCTGCGAGTATTCGAGTTATGTGCCAGGCGGCGGAAAAACGCGGTCTTGAATCGGTTCAGAGAGCAGCCGAATCGTTTCAATCGGAGTGGAGCGAACTGCGCGAGCAGATCGAATATTGGAATGCCCGCACCCAAGAAGACCAGTTTTTTGAAAATGCCGTTCGTGTCCGCGCTTGGTGCATCGAGCTTGCGGTTCGGGCTGCGCTGGCAGCAATTACTTCCAGCAGCGGCTCTGCAAACAGCCTCACACATCCAGCGCAGCGACTGCTTCGCGAAGCGATGTTCTACACCATTCAAGCACAGACTCGTGATGTTTTGGAGGCTACTTTAGAACGGCTCAAGAGATAGATGGAAGATAAAGGGAGGTCGAATAGCTAATAGACTGCCAGAGGGTGTATAGCAGATACGATTGTTGAGAATTTACACTCGGCGGCTTTCAGTGCCGCACCGCTTAGCTATACTCAAGTTACGATTCAGTTCCTGCATACTTGTAATTTTGAATAGATTTTTGACTTTGAATTCGATAGAAGCATTCTTTTGGGCAACAAAAAAGAGACCAGCAGGAGCTGGTCTCTTTTTCAAACAGTTTGGTTAACCATGCCAGTCGACATCTGTGACCTCTTTTGCGTGGGCCACAATGAAATTTTTGCGCGGTTCGACTTTATCGCTCATGAAGATATCGAACATCTCCAGCGCGGCAGTCATGTTTGTAGAATCGATCTGAACCTGTGCCAGCATACGTTTATCTGGCTCCATGGTGGTCTCAGCAAGGTCGATGGCGTTCATTTCACCAAGCCCTTTAAACCGAGTTACGGCGACATCACGTTTACTTTTGAGAGTTTTTAGAATCTCGTCGCGCTGCTCTTCGTTTTTAGCGTAAAACTGATCGTTCTTTCCCGATTTGATGCGGAATAGAGGTGGCTGGGCAATGTAGACGTGCCCTGCCTCAATAAGAGGCCGCATATAGTACCAGAAAAAGGTGAGCAGCAGAGTTCGGATATGATCGCCATCGACATCGGCATCCGTCATGATGATGATTTTATCGTATCTCAGCCGGGCGAGATCGTAATTTTTCGATTTTTCCTTGCCGTTGCTTTTTATCTCGAGGAGTTCGCCCTGCGGTCCCTCCTCAACTTCCTCATCTTCATCGCCATACGAAATACCAGTTCCAAACGCTGTTATCATGGCGCGGATTTCTTCGTTTTCAAGCACCTTATCAACACGCGCTTTGCCTGCATTCAGTATCTTACCGCGAAGTGGAAGCACAGCCTGGGTACGGCGATCACGTCCCTGTTTTGCAGGGCCGCCTGCGGAGTCTCCTTCCACCAGGAAAAGCTCGCACTTCCGGGGGTCACGCTCTGTACAGTCAGCTAGTTTGCCTGGGAGAGAGTTCGACTCCAGCGCACTCTGCCGCTTCACGAGGTCAGCCGCTTTTCGGGCCGCGTCACGGACACGTTGAGCGATAAGCGCTTTCTCCATGATGCGTTTCCCCACAGCAGGATTCTCTTCCAGGTATTCGGTAAGTTTTTCACCTACGATAGAGTTGACCGCTCCTTCGACGTCAGCATTCGTCAGCTTGACTTTAGTCTGTGATTCGAACTGAGGCCGGGTTAAGAGCTTTACGGAGATTACAGACGATAGCCCTTCGCGGACGTCATCGCCAGTGAAGTTAATATCTTTCTCTTTGAGAATGCCGTTTTTGCGGGCATAGTTATTCAGTACGCGCGTTAAAGCGGTTTTCAAGCCGGAGACATGTGTTCCGCCCATAGGTGTATTGATATTATTGGCGAAGGAAAGCAGCGTCTCATGATATCCGAGATTATACTGCATCGCTATCTCGACGATTGTGGTATCTCGAACTCCGCCAAAGAATATAGGTTTGTGCAGCGGGTCTTTTGTCTCGTTCAGATGCTCTACATACTCGATGAGGCCCTTGGGATAGTGATATACTTTGGTAACGGGCTTACCGGGAAATGCTGCTACCGGCGCAACAGCTTCATCTCCCGCATCGGGAATTTCGGGTACTTCCGGGTCTCGCTGATTCGTGAAAGTGAGAGTGAGTTCTTTATTCAGGTAGGCCAGTTCACGAAGTCGGCGCTCGATTATTTCCGCTTCATACTGGTGATCACTAAATATCTGGGGGTCGGCATGCCATTGAACTTTTGTGCCGTGTTCTCCGGACTTAGCCTTACCAATAACTCGCAGCTGCTCAACGGTAACTCCACGTTCGAAGCGCATCCAGTGGACTTTGCTGTCCCGGGTGACGGTAACTTCCAGCCAGTCAGAAGTTGCATTCACACAGGAGACACCCACTCCATGCAGCCCGCCGGATACTTTGTAAGCTCCGCTGTCGAATTTTCCCCCGGCATGCAGTTTCGTCAGCGCCAGTTCCACACCAGGCACTCCGTACTGTGTATTGATATCAACGGGAATTCCTCGGCCGTTATCCTTGACTGTAACGCTCCCATCTTCATGCAGGATAACATCGACCTGTGTGCAAAATCCAGCGAGCGCTTCATCTACAGAGTTATCACTTACTTCTGTGAAAAGGTGATGGAGGCCCTTGCTGTCCGTACCGCCGATGTACATAGGAACATTGCGGCGAACTGCTTCCAGTCCTTCAAGAACTTGTATCTGATTACCGCCATATTGGGCAGTTACGTGCCCGGCGCTTTCGACTTTGGACAGCTGATCCGCTTCCTGTGCTTTTTGCTCGGCGGATCGGGGAGGAATTTTCCCCTCTTCAGGGGATTTATTTAATTCATTTTTATCTTCGGGAAGGTTACTCATTATATCTTTCCGCGCTGCCATACAGACAGTCAGCACAGGCTTCAGAATATCGTGATAAAAGACTTCCCATTATTGCATAAAAGTAGACAAAAGTCAAGATATATGAGTTCAAACTGACCTGACTGCAGAAGGATTAATGTGCATTTTAAAAAAAAATTCATCCCTGGCAAAAATACCAGGGATGAATACTTTTATAAGCTGATTTACAGCATAATCTTTATCAGATTATGGGGTTTTTGGAGCCATTTTTTTACCGGCCATCTTTTTGCCAGCCATTTTACTGCCGGCCATTTTCTTGCCGGCCATTTTCTTGCCAGCCATTTTTTTACCGGCCATTTTCTTGCCGGCCATTTTCTTACCGGCCATTTTCTTGCCAGCCATTTTGCTGTCGCCCATTTTATCTGCCTGCGCGACTACGATATTCTTGCTCTGGTCTCCGGCTGGGGAAGCGATGCTGGCACCGGCGATGCCTAAAAGAATGGATGCTGCGAACAGTGAAGCAATAAGTTTTTTCATGAGTCTGGTTATCTCCTGTAAATTAGACATGCAATCTGAATGCAGAATATCATTCTGCCATAATATGATACTCTGTAATTGAGTTTATTTCCTGCTTGCTGGTTAAAGCATTCAAATCTTATAATAAAAAATATCCGAATTTATGGAATCTGAATTGTAATTGCATCTGGGACAATATTAAATTTACTCGGCGTACGTCCCACCAATTCACCATCGATGAAAAGAGGCATAATTGGATCGCTCTTTATCTCTACTTTTTTTGCGCGTATGATTTCTACTGATGGGTGAGTGACATGCGTTCCCTTGAAAACCTTGGGAAATGTTTTTAAGAATTCAAATTTACTTACTGCTTTTAGAATGAAAACATCCAGCAGCCCGTCATCCAGTTTTGCATCTGGAGTAATGAGCATACCGCCTCCGTATGACTGCGCGTTCGCAACTGAACATAACATGACCTTTGTTTCCAGCAAAACACCATCCGTGATAATTTCAAACGATGCGGCATGGAAAGTAGCTAGCGAATAGATCATCGCAGCAACATAGGCCATGGTTCCCTGCAGCTGACGAAATCGATTGTTTGCGGTTTCACCGACGATTGCATCAAACCCGCATCCAGCAATATTTATAAAAAGTCTCTCATCTGCCTGGCCTAAATCAATACGTTTTGTTTTACCATGCAGCAGCGTATGCATAGCAACTGCTATTTTTTCCACCCCAATCGCTCTTGCAAAATCATTTCCTGTTCCTAGGGGAAGCACTCCTAATATGGTATTGGTGCCGGCAATTCCATTTACAACCTGATTGATCGTCCCATCCCCGCCTGCTGCCACCACCAGGTCTACGCCATTTTGTACTGCCTTTCGGGCCAAGGACTCCGCTCCATTCTCCATCGTAGTCTCAACCAGTTCCCATTTAAAGTTGCTGGATTGCGCCTCGTTCATGAATTTTGAGAGCGTTTCGCGTTCCCTTGCACCTCTCCCCCTGCCGGATATAGGATTCAGGATAATGCATGCGGATCTTATTGTTTTAGCGGAGAATTCTGGTTCTGGCATAGATTTACAAGATGAAACAATCGGCAGCATGAATATTGTGAGAATAGGTTAACACTCAGGCTTTACTTTTCCTGCATCACGAGGACTAATTTCGGGC
Organism: Chthonomonadales bacterium; assembly: GCA_038203935.1. Classification (GTDB taxonomy): domain Bacteria; phylum Armatimonadota; class Chthonomonadetes; order Chthonomonadales; family Chthonomonadaceae; genus JANXSG01. The sequence continues at coordinate 17,329 of JBBRDM010000060.1, read as the reverse complement.
CATAAAACAAAGAAAGCAGAGGATTTTATTGGATACGCAACAGAACTATAGTCATCGCTGTGTTTGGAGGTATTGACGCTGATGGAAATTAAACAGACACCCGGAAATACAGAATGGTTCGTTAAAGATAGATTTGGATTGTTTATTCATTGGGGGCTGTACTCTCTTCCCGCCAGGCACGAATGGATCCGACAGTATGAAAAAATATCGGATGAAGATTACGAAACTTACTTCCGCCACTTTGATCCAGATCTCTATGAACCGGAACTGTGGGCCAAAGCTGCTTCAAATGCAGGGATGAAATATTTCGTCGTCACTACGAAACATCATGAAGGTTTCTGCCTCTGGGATACCAAACTCACCGATTACAAAGCTCCGAATACGCCTGCGGGTAAAGATTTGCTTCGTCCGTTAGTGAACGCTTTTCGGGCTGAAAATATGAAGGTCGGACTGTATCACTCGCTGATCGACTGGCATCATCCACAATTTACTATTGATGATCTGCACTCGCAAAGAGATCATCCTGATCGTGCGAAATGGAATGAAACCCGTAATCAGGAAAAATATGCGGAGTATCTGCGTGGTCAGGTGCGAGAGCTGCTTACCGATTTTGGAAAGATAGATATTCTCTGGTTCGATTTTAGCTATCCAAACAAAGAGGGCTGGATTGGAAAGGGGCGGGCGGACTGGGACAGCGAAAAGCTGTATGAGATGGTACGCAGTCTTCAGCCGGAAGTGATACTTGACGACAGGCTGGATCTTCCCGATGGCTGGGATGTCAAAACTCCTGAACAGTATCAGCCTCGTGAGTGGATTGAAGTTGAGGGCCAGAAAGTGGTTTGGGAAGCGTGCCAGACATTTTCCGGCTCCTGGGGATACCATCGGGATGAGGCAAGCTGGAAAAGTATCGATCAGCTCGTCCAGATGCTCATTGATACGGTCAGTAAAGGTGGGAATCTGCTTTTAAATGTGGGACCGACTGGCAGAGGTGAGTTCGATGCAAGAGCGCTGGATCGGCTGAATGGGCTTGGAGAGTGGATGAAACGCCATAGTCGTTCGATTTATGGGTGCACACAGGCCCCGCCTGAATTCAAAACGCCGCAGGACTGCCGACTAACCTACAACCCGGATTCCAAACGCTTGTATGTCCATGTTTATGCCTGGCCTTTTGTGCATCTGCATCTGGACGGATTTGCAGGAAAAGTGGAGTACGCACAGCTGTTGAATGATGCGTCCGAAGTGAAGATGGAGGGCATCGCAGACTGGCAGGCTGGGCACGAAAGAAAAATCGAAAACACTTTAACGCTGACACTTCCGGTTCATAAACCAAATGTAACGGTTCCTGTGATTGAACTGTTTTTAAAATAGTCCTGAAAGATTTTCAAATGTCGAATAAACTGATTCTTCAAGGCGGCGTGAATGCGCTGCTTGCGGTACTGCTCGGTGGATTTGGAACGCATGCTTTGAAATCGCACATCACTCCAGAAATGATGGAAGTTTTCAAAACTGGCGTGACGTACCACATGACGCATGCTCTGGCTATTATTCTCACCGGATTGACGCTGGAAAGACATCCCGAATCCCTATTTGATCGAGCAGCGGCGCTATTTCAAGCTGGTGTCGTCCTGTTCTCCGGAAGCCTGTATCTGATGGCGATAAGCGGATTTAAAATGCTTGGGATGATCACTCCAATTGGTGGTTTCTGTTATATCATTGGCTGGATACTGTTTATTCTGGCTGCAAAAAAGTCCCAATAAATTACTGATGTTACGCGGACGAGCAGTATACCATGATCAATCTAACCGCAGCTTTTATATGTGTTTTCAGACGGGAGTGTTACAGAAATGGAATTTAAAATCAATCGTCTGAGCATTTAAATTCATTATTCTTGAGGATGATTGAAAAATATCCAAGTTGAGTCTTTGTTTCTTTTGGAGAATGTGAAATGATCCCGATTATCGATACACATCAGCATATATGGGATTTAAACCTGATTCAATTGAATTGGATTCAGGGGGCAGGGCCTTTAGGTAAGAATTTCCTTATGAGCGATTATCTTCGTGATGCTCAGGGTCTGAACATCACTCGAACGATATATATGGAAGTAGACGCGGTCGAATCGCAGCAGGATATAGAGGCGGATTATGTTAAAGATCTCTGCTGGCGATCAGATAATCCAATGGCAGCTGCTGTGATCGGAGGACGGCCGGATGAAGCCCGATTCAAAGAATATATTGAGAGGCAGGCCCATTCACCTTATATAAAAGGGGTAAGGCATGTGCTGCATGGCAGCACGAAAAGAGGATTCTGCCTTTCCGGCGAATTTATTCGAGGACTGCAGGCAGTGGGAAATTTGGGGCTTCGTTTTGATTTTTGTGTTCGTCCCGAGGATTTATTGGATGTCCGGACAGTTTGTCGCGAGTGTCCGGATACGCTTTTCGTGCTGGATCACTGTGGAAATGCGAGTGCACAGTCATCCGATCTCACACAATGGAAGCGTGATATGGATGCGGTTTCCAAATCTCCGAACATCATGTGCAAGATAAGCGGTGTTGTCTCGACCACTAAGCCAGGTGAGTGGTCATCCTCAGATATTGAGCCGATTATCTCCCATTGTGTTCAGGTATTTGGACATGATCGGATTATGTTTGGCAGCGATTGGCCTGTATGCACCACGACTGCAACACTGCGAGAATGGGTCGAATCCCTGCAGCAGATTGTGAGCAGCTGGAGCGAATCCAATCAGCGCAAACTTTTTTATGAGAACGCTGCGCGATTTTATGAATTAGTTTGAAGGAAGGCAGCCATTTGGAACAGGGTATCACAGAAAAGAAAATTGCTCTGGTTACCGGGGCGAATAAGGGAATCGGGCTTGAGATTGCACGTCAGTTAGCAGAATTGGGATACAAGGTACTGCTGGGGGCACGGGATACACAACGCGGTCTGGCTGCAGCAAAACTACTACAGTCGGGAGGACTGGACGTTCAATTCCAGCAGATCGACGTCACAGATCAGAAAAGTATCGATTCTGCAGTGACAGCGATAGAACAACAGTTCAATAAACTCGATGTATTGGTGAATAATGCGGCGATAGCTATCGATAACGCTCCGCCCAGCCAGTTGGATATCGACATTTTTCGACGTACCTACGATACAAATGTGTTCGGTGTATTCGCAGTAATTAAGGGAATGCTGCCACTCCTGATGAAATCGTCAGCGGGGAGAATAGTGAATATGTCTTCTGGCGCAGGATCGCTTACGGAGACAAGCAGTCCGGATTGGCGTGCAGAGTGGAATTCTCTCGCATATAACTCCTCAAAAACAGCGGTGAACGCGATGACGGTTCATTTTGCGACGGAACTTCGCGGCACGCCGATCAAAATCAATGCAGTGAATCCCGGCTATGTACTCACTGATATGTCACCGAACGGAGAGCGTACTGTAGTTCAAGGCGCTGCCGGAGCGGTTCGCCTTGCGACTCTACCTGCCGAGGCACCATCGGGCGGATTCTTTTTTGAGGATCAAGTTGCTGCCTGGTGAAATTGAAAGGTATTACTAGTGACATCCCTTAGATGATTCATTACAATATTAAGGCCATATTTTCTGAATCCATAATCTGAATTCCTCGTGCCTTGGCGGGGGTGGCATATTAAACTAAGACTCACCTGCTATCCCAGTTTTGAACTCTGGAGACCGCTTTCTTCCAAATATTAAGCATGGACAGGCGCTGGTCGGAACTGATTTGAGGATGAAAAGAGGCATCGATTTTCCACTGGCTGTCGATCTCGGAGATATGTTTCCAGAAACCTGAGCCAAGGCCTGCCAGATAAGCAGCGCCGAGTGCAGTCGTCTCTGTAACCGCAGGCCGAACTACAGTTACGTTCAGAATATCTGCCTGAATCTGGAGCAGAGTATTATTCACGGTCATGCCGCCATCCACTCGAAGTTCGGTGAAATCCAGGCCACTGTCAGCTTTCATCGCATCCAGTACATCGAACGCCTGGAAGCAGATCGACTCCAGAACTGCCCGGGCTATCTCAGCCCGTCCAGACCCTCGCGTTAGTCCGAATATCGCTCCACGGGCGTGGGGATCCCAGTAAGGCGCTCCCAGGCCCGCGAATGCCGGTACAAATACTACCCCTCCGCTATGAACCACTGATGCCGCCAGCGGTTCTATCTCCTCTGAAGAGCGAATTATCTGCAGTTCATCTCGCAGCCAATGTACTGCAGCGCCTGCCGAAAATACACTGCCCTCCAGCGCATAGGTTACGCTCCCTGCCTGTTTCCACGCAATGGTAGTAAGCAGTCCGTGGTTCGACTTTTGAGGGGTTTCACCGGTGTTCATCAGCAGAAAACAGCCGGTGCCATAAGTATTTTTCGCCATTCCTTTGCGGTGGCAGGCCTGCCCGAAAGTGGCAGCCTGCTGATCTCCAGCAATCCCAAATATCGGAATCCGCACACCAAAAAGCGCTGAATCGGTTTCACCAAAATAGCCGCTGCTGGGGCGAACTTCGGGCAGTAAAGAAGAGGGGATATCGAGCAGGGAAAGGATTTCATCATCCCACTCCCCGGTAAGAATATTGAAAAGCATGGTACGGGAAGCGTTGGAAAAATCTGTGGCATGAACTCGTCCATTAGTTAAACGCCAGAGAAGAAATGAGTCGACTGTCCCAAATGCAATCTCACCCAGCTCTGCTCTTCTGCGAAGATTTGGAATATTTTTTAGCAGCCAGCAGATTTTCGTGGCGGAGAAGTAAGGATCGAGAGGAAGTCCTGTTTTGTTTCGAATGAGTTCGGCGCAGCCAGAGTCTTCGAGATCGTGGCAGTGGGGTGCTGTTCGGCGATCCTGCCAGACGATAGCGTTAGCCACCGGTTCGCCCGTTATCCGATCCCATAGGATGGTAGTTTCACGCTGGTTTGTGATGCCTATAGAGTCGATCTCCGCAGCAGACACACCTGAATTACGCAGCAGTTTGTGAACCACGGAGACCTGGCTCAGCCATATATCTTCCGGAGCATGCTCCACCCAGCCAGGCTGAGGATATATCTGCTCAAACTCCTGCGGTTCGATACCACGTGGAATACCTTCTTTATCGACAATCATAGCTCTCGAACTGGAGGTTCCCTGATCACACGCTAATATATATCGACCTGCCATTTTCTACCTGCTAGAAGTCATATCGTTCATAGTTTTCTCTTCCAACGCAAAAGTAAGCCGCTGTATATCTTTTTCATTCGTCGGTATAATGTGGAGCCATAAACCTTCCATCTGATTGACATGATGCATGCCAGACATCATCCTTCGAGGTGGACTGAACGGATTTCGGCTGTTCGCTGATGAGTTATCGTATTTGCAGGTTACCTCAATTTTGGTGCCCGCTGGAATATTGATAGGGTTTAGGAATCGGTAGGATTCCTGCCAGTCTGCATCCCAATCCTTGATGCAAAAAAGTGGTTTTTGCTCTCCATCCGGAAACGTAATCGCAGCATTAATCTCTTTACAAACATGTTCGGCATGCGGCGAGCAGCCGTTAAGCGTAACTGGAACTGGAAAGGTGATACTGGTCGATGCAGTGTAGCTGCTGCTGCCGGCGGGAATATCAATCATTCCCACACCCATCGGAATTGAGATTTGAGAATGTGGACTTGGATGTTTGTTTAAATAGACGCCGACCCTGGGAGTTACTGCTTCACGCTTGCCGGTAGGATGAAATCGAACCAGCAGCACCAGATCGCCTCCCTGCCGAACCGGCATGCTTGTGTTCTTCGGAAGCATTTGTGCGTGGGATCCTGGTGTCCACTCAAAAAAAGCTCCAATCGATACGAGGCTCGGACCCGACCTCGGGAAAAATCCTTTGTCGCGATACTCCAGCATCAACTGGCGGGTAACACGTGTAGTGTCCACGAAAAGCATAGCATACCGAATGAAACTTGAATTCCCAAACTTGAATTCCACTCCTCGAATACCGTTTTTCCATATTCTGTCTATCTGCTCTTCTGAAAAATTGGGAATATCCGCTAATAGAAAACTCGCATAACTGTCTGGACCCTCCGCTGGAATTTGGAATGCATTTTTTGCCTGTAAGATTACGTCTGGTCTGCCATTACTCCATTCGGAAACTGGCGCGCGCTGTTTCAATCCAGAAAAGGCATTCGCATTGCCTGAATTCGCTCCAGTGGCGGCCCAGCTGGAAATAGCCGCCAATTCTTCATTGGAAAGTCGTCTGGAATCTGCTAAAACACCGCAGGATGGATCTGGCTTCCACGGCGGCATGAAACGAGATTTAGTTACGATAACGATCTGTTTAGCCCGGCGTTTCACTGATTCATAAGTCGTAAAAGAGATAGGGGCTCCACCCCCGTCGTGGTGGCAGGAGATACAACGTTTTTCGAATATCGGGGCGATGTTTTGGTAGTAGGTTAGCGGCGACGCTTTAGCTGAAGAAATTGTAACCAGCAGAAGCAGATTAATAAGTATTTGTATTTTCCACATACTAATTTGACTGACCATCCGTGCTAAATCGAATCAATATAAATTGTAAAGTTAAATTCTGCGATAATTGATATAAGAATCTTCTAATCTACTTAAGGGGCGGTATGAAACAACCGATCGCCAGCGTTGATTTATGAGGCGGGATTTTATCGTGCACGACCGAATCAAGCGCTTCTCGCAAATCATGCACACTTGCTTCCTGTTTCATCTTTCCAAAATCTGCATTTCGATCATCAATTCTGCCGCGATAAGCGATTTTCCCATCCTGGGTAATAACCACCGCCTCAGGAGTAACTTTCGCGCCTGTTTTCAGCACCAGCTCATGCTTCCGATCAAAAAGAGCTGGACAGTTATAGGCGTATGATTTCGCATGCGCTTTCAATTCAGTAATGGGAGTATCTGCCTCGGTATAAATTATGTAAAAAGCGATCTTCTGAGGAGTATACTTCTTGACGATCCGGTTTATTTCCGGTGCATAAGAGTTTGCAATGGGACAGTCGTGCGCAATAAATATATATACTCCTGCCTTTTGACCCTGCAGGTTAAGCGGCCGAACCCGACTTCCAGAAGCGCTCATCAACTCGATAGGCGCTGCAAAACATGGAATTGCAAAATATCCGACGAATAGACATATTAAAAACAGAGAGGTCTTACTTTTGAGCATCGTACTTCCTAACATCCAATCCTATTCTTCAGCCGCGTGCATTGCTGCACGCTCTGCTCGATTTCTCAGGTCGGAAAGTGCAGTGTGCAGGCGGATAAATCCCTCGAAAAGATTGCCATAAGCGCTGAAATATTTGTGTACATCTCCGTCGCTCAATCCCTTGTCCGCCAGATAATAGAGGTGGTCACTGGTCTGCATCAGCCGCCAAACGTGCAGCATATGAGGGTCATTGGCCGCTTTGATTATCGGTTCCATCAGCTTTATCTCTTCGAACGCGAACTGCTGCATTTCACTTCCCAGCCACGCCGATGTATCCCTCTCTTTATCTGCCCAGGATATTGTGCTGAAATCGTCCACTGAGATGGTGCCGGCGCGAGGCAGCCTCCTGATCGCTTCTGTCGGAGTACTGAATTCGAGCTGTGAATGTTTCTTAATTGCTTCCGGCAGTGCCCGCATAAAATCAAAAATCCCGGTATCCGCCCAGATATGTTCTCCCAGCGCTTCGTAATCCAGGGCAAGGGTCACATTCATATCGGTATTTCCCGCCAGCCAGCCTGCAAAAGTCTCAGCACTGAGAGGCCAGCCCTCCCAGTTGCGGTTCGGGAATCTATATCCTATATCATCAGACAGCTGATAGTTTCTCAGGAGAACAGGAAGGCCGCTTGGCGCTTCGTAAATAAAATCAGGTGATTTCCAGCCTTCCATCAGCCGATCCACACCTTCCGTTATAATTCCTTCGAACCCCATACTCTGGACTGTGGACGCAATTCCGTTGTTAAACATACATTCCGTATTGCGGAAGACCGTTGGCTTACGGCCAAACAGTTTTTCTATCTCGGCTGAATGAAGGACGACCTGTTCTTTAAATTCTTCGCGAATGGGATCAAATAGGCCTGACAGAGAGTGATAGTAGGTCTCTCCTGTAAATTCGACACACCCGGTAGCGGCAAGCTGTTGAAAAATATTAATAAGCTCCGGTTCATATCGCCTCGCCTGATCGAGAAAGGTACCCGACAGACCGTAGGAAACTCGAAACGGCTTGTCACTATCCTTATTTTGCTGTACGAGTTCCAGCATCATGTGTGTCGCAGGGTAGTAACATTTGTGGGCAACTTTCCGAAAAACTTCCGCATTCAGATGGTCATCGAAATAGTGATCGAATAGTTGTTCCGGGGTAATTTTTCGGCTGTTGCGGCGCTTTTCATAAGCCAGCAGCCGTTCGGGCTGATGCGCAAAAAAGAAGAAAGTGACCAGGGTCACGTGGGTATCCTTTCCTTCATCGAACAGCCCGATAGTCCGCTGCCCTCGAAGCGCCAAATGGTTTCATTTTTTTCCATTTATATTATAGTTTGATTGAGTGACTAAGTCAAGGCAAGATCATGAAATCAACAATTGGAGCCTGATTAAGTTCTATTTTTCAATAATGGAGAGGGCAATGGTGTACTGTGGCAAAGTTTAATTTGAATGTGGAATTAATTCTTTGCTTGCCTGATCTACTGTGAAACAAATATAATACTGAAACAGATATAATAAGGTATGCATTTTGGAGAGGAAGCACAAGGACTAATGATCGATAAATCAATAATCAGAGCTGCTGCTGAAGAAATTGCGCCGAGAGCACAGGAAATCAGGCACCATTTACATCAGCATCCCGAATTAAGCCATTATGAAACGGATACAGCTGCCTTTATCGAACAAAAACTTAATCTGATTGGGCTGGACAGCCTCGAATCCAACGTTGGCGGCTTCGGACTGATCGGCACTATACGAGGAACGAACGCCGGCAAATTCAGGCGTATCGCCATTCGTGCGGATATCGATGCGCTGCCCATTCAGGAGACAAACGATCTGCCATACAGATCTTCCAATCCAGGGGTGATGCATGCCTGCGGTCATGATGGACATACCTCCGTTCTTCTTGGAGCCGCGTCTGCGCTTGCAAAAATGCGTTCTGAATTTAGCGGAGAGATTCGACTTCTTTTTCAGCCTGCAGAGGAGACGGTAGGCGGCGCTCTAAAAATGTGTGCTGCAGGCGCGATGGAAGGTGTAGATGCGGTTATTGCGCTGCACGGCTGGCCGGGAATTGCAGCCGGCCAGATCGGGGTACGTTCCGGGCCGATGATGGCTTCTTCCGATACATTCGATATTAAAATAACTGGATCAGGATCGCACGCTGCCATGCCGCATAAAGGGGTCGATCCGATCTTGGTCGGAAGCATGATAGTGAATGCGTTGCAGACAGTTGCTAGCAGGGAGTTTTCACCTACCGATTCGGTTGTAGTGAGCGTGACCTGTTTTAATGCGGGAACTGCATATAACATTATTCCCGGAACTGCAGAATTAAAAGGTACGGTTCGCTGCCTCACAGAAGAGAATCGGCAGGAACTCCCGCTTCGAATCGAGCGGATTGTTAGCGGAATCTGCGATGCAATGAGAGCGAAATTCGAGCTTCAGTATCACTGGGGAATCGGAGTAACCAGGAACGATGATGCGATCAACAGCATTGTGCGAGAAATTGGAATCGAACATTTAGGCGCAGAAAATGTGGTCGATTTGGATGTTCCTTCGATGGGTGCGGAAGATTTTGCTGCCTATCTTGATCATGCGCCAGGCACTATGTTCCGACTAGGTGTGGGAGTGGATTCACCGAATCTCCATACACCGACCTATAATTTCTCTGATGATGCGATCTCACCTGGTATTGAGATGTTCACTGCAGTCGCGCTCAAGCTTTTAAACGAGGGGACTGGTTCAGCGAGATGAGTAACGAATGTGATGGTTCTGAAATAGCTTCAGTTGATAATTTGGATGTGGACGAACTGATTCGATTCGGACTTTCCATGCCTGCTTCACTGGTTCAGCAGCTGGATATCTGGCGTAAAGATCAGGGATATGTGAATCGTTCTGAAGCGATTCGTGATATGGTGCGTGATAAGCTCGCTGCTTCGAACTGGCAGAGGGCTGCGCTTGATTCTGCTTCGCAAGTCGTAGGAGTAGTGGTGCTGGTCTATGATCATACCACACGCCAGCTCAGTGAGGATTTGACTCGAATGCAGCATCACGATCATGGAACTGCAGTGGCCACCTTACATATCCATCTTTCGGAAGATTACTGCCTGGAAGTGATCGTATTGCGCGGCAGTCAAACCGAAGTGCTGGATATGGCTGAGCATCTCATCAGCGCGCGTGGTGTACTGCATGGCAAATTCGTACCGGCCACCACGGGGGCGGATTTGGCATAGAACTATCGAATTTATGTAAAGTGAGGCGACTGAATCAGTCTGGAATTGCGAAGCCGATTTAGCACGCTGGGTTAAAACCCAGGCTTGGAATTGCAAAGCCTATTTAAACACCCTGGGTTAAAACCTATGTCTGAAATTGCGAAGCCCATCTCCAGTCGCAATCTCCCTGCATGGGTTGAATTTTTAACAAGAGTTCCCCCTTCTCCTTTTATGGGAGAGAGTTCTGGCAAGATGAATCCACTCCCTCTCCCGTGAGGAACGAGCATCTGGGAGAAGGCCGGGGTGAGGTTATATTTCCCCCTTCTCCTGTTTTTGGGAGAAGGGGGGCAGGAGGGATGAGGGCAATAGGAATTCTCCAGTTTTTGGTAGAAGCGTCCCAGGGATGCGGGCATAATTTACTCCAGATGAAGGTTTTGACATACGGAATTGGGAAATTGAATTCAGATTACAAACAGATTACAATGTAAAATTGATGTGTTGAATCACTTGACATGTGCTTTTTATATCGGTAGAATGTAACACGATAATAAATTTCGTGTTACTTACTAAATCGATTGAAGAGGCAAGAGTGATGCAATCTAATAATTCAGTATCTGAATCTAAAGGCTTTACGCTGATCGAACTGCTCGTAGTCATAGCTATTATAGCTATTTTGGCCGCAATTCTATTTCCAGTATTTTCGCAGGCGATGGAAAAGGCCAGGCAGGCATCCTGCCTTTCCAACGAGCGCCAGATTGGGCTGGCGGCGCGAATGTACATGGAGGATTTTGACGGCGCACTCTACCATCATCATGAAGGATTCGTTCTGGATGATGGGACACAGCTCGATTCGCTGCCTGCGAATATCGACGGCTGCAAAGGCGGTGGTGAGGGCAACAGTAATGCAGAAAAACCATGGGCCATATTTTTTCAGCCTTACATTAAAAGTCGGCAGCTGATGTTCTGCCCATCCGATTCAGCCGCTAAATCTCAGCATCAAGTCAATAACATTGTTGATTACAATGGAGGGATTTCAGTGATTGGAACAGAGTGCCAGGCTGCGCCGACAGGAGAACAGTGCCTCGCGGAACAGAATCATTGGGCGATGTGGAGCTATTTGCTGAATTCGATTTTCACTCATAAATCATGCCGCTATGTCATGGAGGGGACTTTGCCGGGATTTGCTTCTGATTCGGTAATCTCTGCTCTGCCGGATCCCAATGTCATCATGTTTTCGGAAAGAAACGCAGAAGTGCTGGACAATCCAAATTCAGGCTTAAGCTATGTTCCTCAGGATGATTACGACACCTGGCCGGGTGAATGTACCCTCGTTAGATATGCAGACTGCGGGATAACTGGCGCAAATTCCGATGAGGGCTGGATTAAATTTAATCGACATACAGGTGGATCGAATTACATATATTATGATGGCCACGTTAAATATCTGCGATGGGGGAAAGCGCGGCTGGACCAGTTTCCCGATCATGTGGTGCGCTTTCCGATCACAAATCCACCCTCTTAACTATTATTTCAATGGTAATCCGTATATTTTGAGAATGGTGCGAAAAAGTTTCAATGCAGTGAATTTTGGATGCGAAGTGGGGTAGGTTCTGTTGGCTGATCTCGTTGATGTGGTGGTTATAGGCGGTGGTATAGTCGGTGTTTCGACAGCATATGAGCTGTCCCGTCTTAACTATCGAGTAGCTTTGCTCACCAAACATAGTATTGGAGATCCAGATTCTGCGAGCGCCAGAGGTTTTGCATGGATTAATGCCACCTCCAAGCTGGAAGATGAGCCATATCACCATTTCAATGCAGCGGGTGTTTCGTATTATAATCACCTTGCTCGACTGTTTAAGACGGAAGATATTGGCCTGCAAATCGGCGGTTCGCTCAGGTGGACGCACAGTGGCGATACTTCAGGATATGAAAACCAGCTCAAAATAGGGACTGTTTTGAATGAATTCGGATATCCCGCCATAAAACTTAATAGATCCGAAATGACTGCTCTGGAACGTAATATCGATTTTCAGGATAACCCAGAAGGACTATTCATGCCGCAAGACAGGTGGCTGGATAGTCCTCTTTTTCTGAATAAACTCAAATCAGCTGCTGCTGAGATGGGCTGTGAGTTTCGTGAAAACTGCGCAGTATCCAGTTTTTCAAGATCCTCTGATGGTTCGGTCAGTTCGGTTGTAACATCAGCAGGCAGGATAACTACCCGATTTCTTGTCGTCTGCGCAGGTTTGAACACACCAAAAATCTTAGGACAGATCGACGGCTCAGTATCTAATTTCGCACCTGTAAATCCATCACCAGGGCTGTTAGTTGAAACAGAATCGGTATCGAACTCGCCTCTGATTAGTAGAGTTCTTTATCCGCCCGATTCCGGAGGGCTGCATATTCGGCCAGCAGGCAACGGTGGAATAGTGATAGGAGCAGAGGATATCGATTCTCAGCTTCCTGCCGGTACTGATAGTCCCCCACCAGAAATGGCAGAAAATCTGCTGGATCGGACTCAGATATTTTTGAATAAAATCGATAAGTTGAGACGGGATAATAAATTTACTGCACGAATATGCGTGCGTCCTATTCCGAAAGACGATAGACCCATAATTGGGGAACTGCCAGGCGTCCCAAATACCTTTTTGTCGGTGATGCATAGCGGGATAACTTTAGGTCCGCTGGCCGGAAGGCTTCTCACTGAGTTGATACATACCGGCAAGGTTCCAGAAACTATCGCATCCTATTCTCCATCTCGATTTGCTGTTAAATCCCTCTAGAACGCAAAAACTCAAAGCTCGAGCGCAGACAGTCGAAAGGATCTCGGCGGCATTCGTCCTGCTCAACCGCATACCACTCGACACCTGCATCGTGGCACGCCGGCAAAATGGCGTCCCAATCCATATTGCCCTCGCCAACGGCAGCGGTTGTGGGAGCTGCGCCAGGCACCACTTCCATGTCCTTGATGTGAATCACAGGAGTTCTGCCTTTGCATTCCGCCATTCTTCTTATCGGATTCACACCCGCATGATGCACCCAGTAGAGGTCTACCTCCAATTTAATATCATTGCCGCCATCTTCGAGGAGTACGGTATGCGGCCATCGGTGATTTGGCCCAAGCCGCTCGAACTCATGGTCATGATTATGCACTCCGAACTGTATACCTGCGGCTTTTAACTTCGCGATGACCGGAGCGGCATCTGCCAGAAAACGAGCGTAACCTGCTAATCCCTCTTTAGAATATGAGTTTGGCAGCCCACCGATTGCGGCGAAATTACAGCCGATTTGATGATGAAATTCTATCTCGAAGTCGGTCTTGACAGCCAGTGACTCCCAGCTCCGATGAGTCGCGATGCACTTAATGGAATTATCATCCATCATCCTACGGAAAAGAGGTGCGGAAACAGCCGGATTATCACCATCCATAGCGCCCAATGCGGAAGCCTGTACAGCGGGATAACCTATACGATGGAGTTTTACAAGGCTCTCCGCCAGATCTTTTTCCGTTTTGGTAGAGTTGCGTATGGTATACATCTGTGCTGCAAGTTTGGTCGACAAAGTAATTCTCCTTCGCAGGTTTTGTTATTAGACTGCATGAGTGGGTGTAGAAAATATTCGGCATGATACGTACCAAGCCAATACACCACGAACTTTACAATTTCCTACTCTAGTTTAACGAAAATACAAGCCTTACTCATCAATTCATTTTAGCGGCACATATTTGTTCGCCTCACAATCACGAGCTTACGTGCAGCATCTATACAGCCAGAGCGTACCAGAATGTCGGTTTGTTTGTGAACGCAGCCGACAGCGCCTATCATTATCTATGAAGGCAAAGCAACGCTTGTGGACTGGGTTGGTGCAGCCGGAGCGATAATCCCTGGGTTCAAGTTTGCGCGTGGTCTCAAAACCGGGTTCCAAAGCGGTAGTGTCAGCGGCTTAGGCAGGGCGTTGGGATCAGAGATTATCGCGCCCACTCTGCCTGAAGGAGCAGGGACGAAGGCGTTACGGATCCCAACAAAAGCGGAAACCAGTCTTGCAATCAGCCGCCTTCATCTGAACATGAAAGCGCTCGCGGTTGATACGCGTGAGACTCTCTCACTTAAAAATATCAAATCGTTTTTTGAGGAAGCAAGAGTTTCGGGTAAATATTCGCATGGTGGAACCAATGATTCACTATTAAAACCTGGCCTCAATCCTTTTGATATAAATGGCTTGAATAGCCCTGGGCCGATTAGTGATTCTGAATGGAAAGATATTCAACGTGAATATGAGAGTCTGACAGTTCCAGATTCTTATGTAAAGCCAACTCTTTCGCGATACGGCACTAGAGCAGCAAGAAATAAAACAAAAACGGGATATTTTGCTTCCACCACTAGTAGAAATTCTGAAGCTGTGCATGCTGTAAAGCTTATAGGAGACCGAGTGGCTGAAGGGCCTGGTACTATCGTCGTGTCACAGAATATTTTTTCTCGATCCGGGAATAGGCAAATTAGAGCCACTCTAGCACATGAATTGGGCGAATATGCTGTTAATGGATTAAGCGCAACAGATAATTCTCTGTGGGATGAAGCTGAGGCAAGTGCTTGGGCATTTCATAATGTAGGAAATCTTTCGGAAATAGATAAATTAACACTAGCTAGGCATGTCTATGCTATGGCGACAGAGATTCAGCTACGACGACCCCTAAAAGGTATAGCTATAATCGATGATTCTGTAAACCGCTACGGGGGAAATGTAGCTAAAGTTCTGATTGATTATAAAGACACCATCCTTGATTATGGACTAAAACTAATCCCGGACTGGTTAGAAAAATAACATACACCACAAATCATTTTATTATTGAGCTTGATAGCTTTGTGAGTTTTGGAGGGTTCATGTATGCATCTAAATCCTGAACTTATATATGCAGCCTACGATGGCAAAACCGATACGGTATTACGGATCCTCAGCGAGGATCCGGATGATAGCCGTAATTTTGAACAGTCTCTTTATCACGCAGCCTCGGGAGGACAACTCGAAACCGCACGATCTATATTGGATATCCGAGAGTACGATTGGGACTGGCTTATATCGTTAAACTGTGCTGCTAAAGGCGGTAATATTGAAATAATACATCTCTTCATCGATCGTATGAATATTCCGAGGAAGTTTGCCCAGTTATGGTTAGCTGGGCATTATTTTGATAAGAATTTGAATTCACTAAATTTAGCTGCTTACGGTGGACAATCCGGTATGGTACGCTTTTTAGTCTCTCAAGGAGCGGATGTAAATCAACCGAATCATGATGGCCAGGCTGCTCTGTTCTATGCAGCCAATCAACGTAAACCGGGGGATTATTATCCTGAAGGTGGAGATATTTTAGTGATTGAAACCCTTCTATCACTAGGGGCAGATATCGGGCATAAAGATAATCTCGGAGATACGGTTTTGCATGTATCAATTCCTGAGACATTCGAGATTCTATTAAAAAATGGAGCTGATCCAAATATCTTCAACAAACAAAATATATCCCCGCTCCGGATCGCAATGAGAACGGGAAGGTTAACGATGTATAAGAAGTTGCTAGAGTATGGAGCTAGCCTAAAAGAAACGGATTCACAAGGAATTACATCCCTTGAGTGGGCGCAAGAACACTGTACACCAGAGATTATTGAAAAAATAAAAGAATTGTAGTTTCCAGCTCAAATTATATTGTCTTCTATTTCATAAAAAACAAAATCAATATCTCAAAGCAATACATCAAATCTCATGATATCCTTCCGGGAACGGAAGGATTGTCGTTCCAAACAACTCTATCGAGGAGGGTACCTGCCCCTTGCCGTAGTGCTGTTCGAGTTTACTGATAAGAATTCGGGTACTATCGTCCAGATAGCGTTGCTTCTCCTCTGAGGGCAGTCTACGAAAACTGACCTGACCTTCATGCTCCACGAAGACATCCCGCGCCACCAACAGACGATATCCCTTCTGACGTAAACGCCACGAGAGTTCCAGATCATCCGCCCCCAGAAACAGCTCTTCGTCTAGATAGCCTTCCTGCTCCAGAACGCTTCGACGCAGCATCACACAGAAACCGATCAACATCTTCGACTCCAGCGATTGTCCCGCATACAACGACTTGAGTATAGCAGGCAGTTCCCCGAAAGATGGCCTGGACTTGAAATCGGGAAGATGAAATGGGACGAACTGCAATCCATCCGCATAGTTCGAAGTCGGGCCCTCCGCGGCAATGTCGTCCTCTCGGAAATGCGCCTGTATCCCTTCCAGCCACCCGGCTCGCGGCACCGCATCCGGGTTTAAGAGGACCAGAAACTCGTTCTTCGCCAGCCGGAGCGCCATATTGCATCCCACCGTAAAGCCGAGGTTTTGATCGTTATAGATCATGTGCAGACGGGAGTCTTTGCCATCCAGTGCGCACAGATGCTCCCGCGTTTCATCAGTCGAGGCATTGTCAACCAAAAAAACTTCATCACCTTCGCGCAGTGTGGAAAGCAGGCTGCCCAGGTACTACGGGAAAGTTCGCATCGAATTGTAAGTCAGAATCACAATCGAGCAGGGTAAACGGGATGACTGTGATTTGGAAAGTCCGGCGCTTAACGGCCGGTTCTTCATAACAGGCTGCGCAACTACCAGGGTCTGATAGACCGAAAGAGAGTATTGGCTCGCTTCCGCATCTATCCCGAACTCCTTAACAATTTGACTCCGACTCTCTGTAACATGATGTCGAGCAAGCTTTAATGGCGAAGCATCTGCCGCAACTCAGCCTGGTTTCCAGCGAACTGGATAGCCTCATCATAGGAGATAGATTGTGCTCGATGCAGTTTATCAAGCGCCTGATTCATCGTGTTCATACCGAAATGGCTGCCATCTCGAATAGAAGAGTGTAAATCTGATGTGTCGCCCTCTTCCAGTTGCTTCTTAACGGTAGGAGAAGCAGTCATCACTTCC
>JBBRDM010000059.1:0-27303 GCA_038203935.1 Chthonomonadales bacterium | reverse complement strand
TGCGAAGCTGACAGGGCCGACTGCTCCTCCAGCGATGCTGGGGCTGCTTCCCCCGGGATTCTCTCCGAAAACAGAGAAATATCAGCGTTCTGATATTGCCGGACAGGTATTTTTGAAAAATGGCGTCGTGGCAAAGTATCCAGCGGCTGGTTCGATGGCGGAGCTTTTTATCGCGCAGTCCTCATCGCCAGCCAGTGCGGTTGATACGTTTAAAAAATATCAGGTGTATCTTTCCGACCCTAAAAACCTGGCAGTTGGTGCGAAAGTAACACCGGTTATCGGGCTTGGTCAGCAAGCCGTCGAAGTACGAACCAAGTTTTCTGGTGAGGTAGTAGCAGTAGTTAAAGGGAAATATGTCATAGCAATACGTAAAGCAAAAGACAAAACAGCTGCCACAACCCTGGTTAAAGCGGCGGTGGCCCGAGCAAAATAGATGCGATTGTTTCACATAGCATTGTTGGCAGGAGATTAGAAAATGTCAGACGAAGAGAATAAAATATCCCGGCGAAAAGTACTGGAAGTGGCAGGCGGCACCGCACTTCTTGGTGGAGTTTATGGACTAAGTTTTTTCAAAAACCAGGATTTTGCAAAGCCAACTAAAATTCGGGCTGCTTCGAAAGCCTCTCCAACAACTCCTGATATCGTTTGCGTGGAAGGCAATCCACAGACTTATGGCGATATCACAGAGCGCGCCATTAACGAACTTGGCGGCATTGAGAAGTTCGTTAAAAAAGGCGATAAAGTGGTTATCACTCCGAATATGGGCTGGATGCGGACTCCAGAACAGGCCGCTGCGACGCACCCGGATGTGCTGCGACGCCTTGTGCAGCTCTGCCAGAGAGCAGGCGCTTCACGTATTACCTGTATCGACTACACACTCGATGACTGGAAAATGGCTTTCGAGATTTGCGGAGCCAACGGCGCAGTCAAAGGAACGATGGCCTCTCTCATTTCACCAGATTCCGCAAATATGCATAAAGATGTAGATATTCCCTCCGCAGTACCCAAAATCACCACCGATGGCAAACCGTACGATGCACGCCACCATTTTAATCAGATCGAGCAGAAGATTCCGCGAGACATTATCGAAGCAGACTGTTTTATTGTCAATCCCGTTGTGAAAGATCATGAAGCAGCAGTGATCACGATCGCGATGAAAAAGCTGATGGGATGTATATGGAATCGGAAAGACTATCATCGCTACGGACTGCATGACTGTATCGCTGAACTGAACATGTTTGTGAAACCAACTTTGATTGTGACGGATGCGACACGCGCTCTTCAGACTCGCGGCCCCAAAGGTCCGGGTGAAGTTACCACGCCAAATAAAGTGCTTGCGGGTATCGATCCGGTTGCGCTGGATTCTTACTGCTGTCAGTTTCTCACGGTCAAAGGAGTGACGCCGGATGCCGTGAATCATCTCGTCCTCGCAAATAGTTTGGGACGAGGCCAGATCGATACATCACAGTTGAATATCAAGGAGATCGCCGGACCGCAAGGGGCTTAAGGCGACACAGAGTTTTATATAGAGGAAGTTGAACTCCAGAAACCAGGGTCTGCGAAGCATATGGAAATTCGCCATTATGCTTCCAGTCCCATTTGCCTCTGGAGGTCCGCATGATTGTAAGAGAGATTCCACTATCTCTGGTAGATATATCTGATTCCAATACCCGCAAAGAGTTAAACTTTGGCGAAGTCGACAGCAGCATTGTTGATCTTTCTCGAAGTATAGAAAAGCAAGGGCTGCTTAGCCCGATTACTGTTTTTGAAAAACCTGAAGGACGCTACGGGACGATTGCCGGCCAGCGGCGAACGATAGCCTGCAGGAAACTCGGATGGAGTACGATCTCCGCAGTGGTTCGTTTTGGTGTGGATGAATCAGATGCAAAGGCGCTCTCTCTGGTAGAAAATGTGCATCGGGCGGATATGAATCCGCATGATAAAGCAGTCGCTTTCAAAGCGCTCCTCGATAGGCTTGGCGATATCCAAAAGGTGAGTGACGAGACTGGAATCGGCTCAGCTACAGTTAAAAAGTATCTCAAGCTGCTTAGCCTCGCTCCAGAGCTGCAGCAAAAACTAGCGGATGGCGATGCTAAGCATACAGAAGCCATGATGAGACTGTCTCAGCGATTTGAAGATTCTAAAAAACAGGTTGAAGTTTGGGACAGTATTGATGGCTTCACTCAGGATGTTCAAATTGCAGTCATAAAACGGATAGAACCCGGATTACAAAATCTGCAGGCTGTGGTGAATCAGGCAGCCGCCGGATCTTTTACAGTAGTATCGAATCGAAGATGTCCCTTCGACTGTTCTGAAATACCTGAAGCCCTGAAGCCCGCAGTAGCCAGTATGATCGCTGCTTTTCAATCCCAGGAGAAAGCAAAGCAGCTTATTTAATTATTACTATGCAGATGCAATCTGCAGTGAATCGGTAAAGTTAGAAATAGGAGAGCAATCGATATGTCGGATATGCCTCAGGAATTCCCGCGAATCCCGGGAATAAATATCGGTAAAAGAAATGCGGTTCCCGATAAATCACTGGTGCGAATGGCCGATATCGGGGTAGTGCGCCGAGAGGATCTCGGCGGAGATGGCGGCGGAAGCGCCAATGCCCGATTCACTGCCGAGCAAAAACGGAAGATGAAAGAGGCGCCCGGAAATCCTGCCTCGCATCGTATCGTTTTTATACGCCGTTCCGTTCAGATAGCCACGTTTTTGCTGTTTGTAGCATTCTTTTTCCTGACCACGGCAACCAGCCAGATGTGGGGAGGGGTTCCCAAAAACCTCTTTATGACTCTCGATTTCCTCAACACGCTCAAAAATGGAATCGCGTCGCATCACGTCGCTGTATATGCGCTTGGCCCTGGAATATTTATTCTGCTGCTCACCTTGTGGGGCGGAAGAATATTCTGCGGATGGATATGCCCGCTTGGAACAGCCATCGATATCGGTGATAAGCTGTTGTTCCGCAAAGGTCGTCTCTTTTATACCAAAAAACGTTCTGATACGCGACGCTTTAGAAACTGGAAATATATCTATCTTCTGGTCGGCCTGGGCGCCATTGTATTTGGGGTAGACATTCTTACATTCGGCGATCCGATTTCACTGATTACGCGGACATTTACTTTCTGCTTTTATGCGCCAATTGCGTATATTTGGAATGGCCTGCTGAACGTTGGTGAAGGGGTGGGGATCGGCCACGCTATATATAACCTGGGCGGTAATATGGACGCCTGGCGTATGCAGAACCTTACTTACTGGAACGGAATTCCTGTCCTGCTGATGTTCATCGGAGTGATCGGACTTTCGGGTTATCAGGAGCGATTCTGGTGCCGAAACCTGTGCCCGTATGGCGGTCTGCTGGCTGTCATTTCCCGAGTATCCTGGCTGCGCCATTATATACAGATGGATGGCTGCATACACTGTAAAAAGTGTGAAATCCAGTCACGAATGGGCTGCTATGACAACCTGGAAAAGAATGCGAAGCAGGAGGAAATGCACAGTATTAGTGAGTGCATCCAGTGCTTCCGATGTGAGACCATCTGTCCTACAGACGTTATCCAGATTCAGGCTAAAGTTCCCGCCGGCTTCAAAGAGGCGCTCGGCATGGCCCCGAAGAATACCGCGCCACGGCCTGAACCGCAGACCCAGATTGATCTTGGGCGACGGCGAGTGGTTGCAGCTCTTGGGGCTGGTATGCTCTGGGGCAGTGCGATGAAAGGCAGCGCGAGCGAATATCAGGGCACGATGCGCCGCTACCACCATAACAACAAATCGATGCGGCCTCCGGGAGCGCTGGCTGAGAGCGAATTCCTATCAGCCTGTACCCGATGCGCCGAGTGTATGAAAGTCTGCCCGACCAACGCACTCCAGCCAGCCTTCCTGGAAACCGGTATGCAGGGAATATGGACTCCCATCCTCGTGCCGAGTATCGGGCCCTGCGCCGAGAAGTGTACGAGCTGCGGAGATGTATGCCCTACAGGCGCTATCCGCCCATTCACCTGGCAGGACAAGCGCTACAAAATCAAGATGGGTCTTGCCAACGTCAACCGCTCGACCTGTGTTGCCTGGAACGGCGGTCGCGACTGCATCGTCTGTGCGGAGGTATGTCCCTATTCGGCGGTTATTTTCAAGGATACCTTCGACGATACGCTTCCCAAAGATGAGACTCAGCCGATTACTGCAAATGGAATTAAAGGCCGTGTCAAGCGAGTCCCCACAGTTGATGAAAAGCTTTGCACAGGCTGTGGAATCTGTGAATATCACTGCCCGGTTCTTCCAGATCACTCGATTGTGGTCTATACCTTCCAGGAAGACCGCGCCTATGCCGAACCGAAAGAACGCCCTCTCGATGGCTTCTGGCGTAAGGGCTGGGATACCAAAAAAGATATCGGCAAAGACGCGTTCTACGATCCCACGAAGAAAGAATTCCAGATGCATATCGATCTGGAAGGTCCGCAGGGCGCCGCATCACCTCAGGGCTCCTACAATCCCAATCCTACAAAGTAAGACCTATATTGCCCCTCTCGTCTAAACTGGCGAGGGGGGAGGCCTATTTAGAGATTCCTCGTTAGTCCTACAACCTTCTCCACTACTCTTAAGTATTTGTTTTAATAATAGTTTCATTTGACTAGAAAAGTTGAAATGAAACCTATATAAATTCGTTCATTTCGAAGCAGGTAGTACAATGTTATAGTACTTTTATCTGTCCGACCGCATAGGCAAGTGTTATGCTTGATGTCTCTTTTAAGCGCGATTCAATTCTGTGAAACTATGCGCTATGCGATCTGGTCAACATAATTTGTAAAGGAGAATAGAATGGGAAAACTCAATCAGGTCGTAGCAGCGGAGAAGGGCATCAAGCAGGCGGTAACTCGAGATTTTACGGATGTACATCAACATCTGCAGAAAGCCGCTTCGCTGTCTGGAATTAGCCGTACATATAAGCCAAAAGATGAAGAAGGAGAGCGATATCCAGCAGAGTACACGAAGGTACAATTCACTGTTAACGATGCGATCGATACTGCGGTAACAAGACTTACGGAACTTTTCGATATTACAGCAACAAAAGAATCGGCAAACTGCCGCGCAGCGGCTGATGTAACGCTGGATGGAATAAAAATATTGGAAGCAGTTCCGGTCACATACCTGCTTTTTTTAGAGAAGCAGCTTAACGATGTGCATACCTTTATTCGTAAACTGCCCACTTTAGATCCTTCGGAAAACTGGCATATGGACTCAAATCAAGGGTGTTTCGTGACTGATATTTCAGAGACAGTCCGAACAAAAAAGATACCGCGCAACCATATCAAAGCAGAAGCAACGAAAGAACATCCGGCGCAGGTAGAGATGTTTACGGAAGATGTTGTTGTTGGCTACTGGTCTACTGTAAAAATGTCAGGTGCTCTGACTGCAACTCGTGTAACCGAACTTACCAGACGAGTAGAAAATATGATATCTGCGGTTAAGGCTGCAAGAGAAGAGGCAAACTCCATCGAAGCGCCTCAAGTTCATTATGGCAAGAAAGTATTTGACTACCTTTTCGGGTAATATTAGATGTGCGACAGACTGAAAATTAGATTCAAGCTAATGCTGAAATCGTAAAAGTGGGAGTTCGATTCTCTCCCTGCGCATTTATGCGCAGGTAGTCCAATTGGCAGAGACAGCGAGAGTAAGCCAAACGAGACTTAAATTATTACGCACAGTCTCTTAAAATCCGATTACATAACATCGAATGGAATTTCCCGGACTACTCGGTATACGTAAGCGCAATTCTTACTGCCCTCCCCAAATACATTCTGAGGGCATCGTTCAGTTAGCAGGACATACCGATTTCAAATTGAGGAGAGACCTTAAACGCCGGTTATGTTTATTCGGTCTACACGAACTTAAGGTTCGGTAAAATCAGCCGGGGGTGCATTTTGTGGAAGAATGCATCCCCACAAAACTTCTTAGAATATTCACCGCTTGATTCATCTATGTGTACTTTGCTTAATGAGTTAATTAATAACTGCATATCCATAGAGTACTTATAATCCCAATCCTAATAAGTAAATTCTTCCTTCTGAGTCAAATTTAATAGAGGTGTGGCACTTTCGCCACACCTCTACTTCGATTATGTATTCGCACCAACATCAAATTGCATTTGACTATGTATGCTGTTGGAGACTTTTGCCTGATAGAATATTCAACAGTAATCAGTTACCCCTGATCGTAAGCGAAAAATTCTTCGTATTTACAGCCGTTCGCCAGAGTTTTGAGATGGTCGTTTTCCGGGTCGCCGCCCACGTATTTGGCATGACCGTCAAGGAATGTCAGGTTTGCCCCGCTGTCTTTGTGCCGGTAGTGCCCCTCGCATCCGAAGCGTGATCTTACAACTCCGGCAGGAGTATCCCCACCGATGGAGACTGTTGTCCAGCCCTCCCCTACGATACAGGTGCTGGCTGGAGCGATTACCGCAGCCAGGCTCAGAGTGCTGAATGTTCCGCTGACATTCGTGATATCATCGTAACCGCTGCCGGCATAGTGTGTGTAGGGATAGGTACTCGTGTTGAAGGGATAACAGGTTGCTGGATCAGTCGAGCCGAATGTTGCATTTCGCGAAATACCGTAGTGCGACAGGATATTGGCAGGTATGTTCTGCTGTCCAGCGGCAGTAAATAGTTCTCCCGTATGGCCCGTATTTGGCGAGCCGTTTCCATCACAGAGCGGAGCATCGGAGGCTTTCTGAGTTTTTGCCGCATTGAATGAGGGGCACAGCATGATCTGCTGGCTCTTGACGTAGGGTTGTACCAGGTACGGCCACGAGTTCGCCACCTGCTTATCAGTGCCCGCGGCATCCAGAGCTGTTTCCCAGGGAATGATAGACTCATCGTAGTCCTGACTATACATAATAATGGCGGTTCCGAGCTGTTTGGTGTTGCTCAGGCAGGCAATAGCTCGTGCCGATTCACGGGCTTGTGCGAAGACCGGGAATAGGATGGCGGCAAGAATCGCAATGATAGCGATCACCACGAGAAGCTCGATCAAAGTAAAAGCAGAATGGTTCTCGAAACGTTTGTGCATGGGTAAATTCCTTTCTGTGTACGCTTTCAGTAATGTCTGTCATGCGAGCGAAATGCCTTGGTGCACATGCTCCGAAAGTATAAAATATTCAGAGACGAACAAAAAAAAGCCTCTGTTTCTAGTCGGTCATGCTTATGTTCGAAAGCGATGACAACAACCAGATTACAGGGCTTCTTAGCCGTAGCGCAGTGCGTTGCGCCAAATACGTATCTCGTATCGATTAAGTATACAAATAAGTTTACCTTCTGTCAAGCTAATTCCAGAGGCCAGCCATTCTCGAATGGGTTAAATCGTGCGTGGCATAATAGATTTGGAGGGAAATTAAGAAGATTAGTCTTCCGGTGAAAATGCGTCGCAGTCGATGGAACCATATCACACCCGGCGCCGCCAGCCTATCGAAATATAGAGATTGCAGACTATTCAATGATCCCGCGAGCCGATATTCCTCATAAGTCTGAAGCGAATATTAAAACTCACTCAATAAGTTTCGGTCACCTATCATCGGCAATGTTACCGATGAAACATTCGAGCGAGAAGTGCAAGGTGAATATCAGCGCAAGCAGAGAGTTTATGCGACCGAGGATGATACTCTTCATTCCGAAGTGAACTTATTATCTCAGCATACAATATCATGAGATCAGCTTCAGCGACTTTTGACTGGTTATCTGATGAAATATAAGTAAATAAATGGTAGGTATACTCAGAAGTTTTACACAATTTAGGAGATACTATGGTTGCGCATGCGTTAGATTATCACATCACTCCACAAGAGTATCTGAAACTCGAAAGAAACGCTGCTTTTCGTAGTGAATATGATAACGGAACTATCGTTTCAATGGCGGGGGCGTCGATAGAACATAATCGAATTGTATTCGATACAGTACGCCTGCTGGGGAATCAACTGGAAGGTAAGCATTGTGAAGGGTTTGCTCTGGATATGCGGGTGCGCATTCCAGATTGCAATAAGTATGACTATCCTGATCTTATTGTCGCTTGCGGTGAACCGCATTCTGAAGACTCGGAGGCAGACTCGCTTCTGAATCCCAAGCTTATCATTGAAGTGCTTTCCGAGTCTACTGAAAAAGTGGATAGGACATCTAAATTTGACTGTTATGACACATTGGAATCGCTTACAGATTATGTATTGATTTCACAATCTGAACCCCGTATCGAACACTACTCGCGCCTGCAGGGCGGGGTATGGAGTTACATGGCTGCGCGCAATACTGAGGACACTCTCGAACTGCCTTCTATTGAATGTATCCTGCCACTCGCAAAAGTCTATGCACGAATATCCTTTCCACCAAGTTCTGTTGAACAAATTAACTGATTTATTTCTTCTCTATCTGCTTACCTCACGGATATTCACGATTCCGATATCGATGTACTGTCCGCCAGTAGTCTGATGGCAGTGCGCAGCGATCAGGTTTTTGCCTGACTTCAATGCGGCCAGCCCAGCAGGTGTGATTGGCAGCGAGTCGTAGTCAGCAGTAAAACCGGATGCCTGCCCTGCGAGTACTCCATTGATGTAGATTTCCACATCTTCATCGTGATGCACCCAGAACTGCAGGTTTGAAAAATGCCCGGACGGCAATGTAAATTCTCGCCGGATCCAGATATCATCCGATTTCCATTCGGTGCGGATTACACCGCCCGGAGTTCCTTCAGTGCCGAACCCAGCGTTGCCTTCGTTCCAAAGCAAGTCATTGAACAAGGATGTGAACCAGTTATCTGCAGGCTTAACGAAGGTATAACGCCAGGTGCTAGGTTCCTTCTGAGAAGTAGGAATAACATCGGTTACTGTAGGCGGAAGCGGCAGGGCACTCCAGTTTCCGACTGTATGCTTATCCCGCTTCGACCATTTTTTCCAGATTGCAGCATCAGCCAGCATTTTAATATAGACGCCTCCTACTACCGGTCTCGCTTGGAATCCGACCTTTTTCGCATCTTTTGTCTGATACCAGTCGGTCATTGCAACCCGATCCGAAGTGGTGTTCAGAAAGTTATACACGGGGTCGACCAGAGCCGCAAAATCTTCGGGATTGCCGGTCAGTGTGGCAGTCCAGATCGTCCAATCGAGTTTAGTGTAGGATTCACGATTGTCCAGCGGCAGGCCGAATTCGTTCAAATGCTTTCGGTAGAATTCCATCTCTTTTTGAGCTGCTTTAGCCGGGAAAAGTTTAAGTTCAAGAATGCGGTCCCATACCAGATTATACTTTTGGCTCCAGGTTCCTTCGCGGTCGAAAGCAAGTCGGAAGTGGTCGCCGTCATCCGCCGCTTGAATCCATTTTTTAGCAAGCACGACTGCCATCGCATGAACTCTTTCCGCTTCCTGTTTCTCACCACGCATACCGCATAGCAGTGAATACCCGCCGAGGGCTTCTATAGCTTTAGCAGATAAGTTCACATTATGTGCCAGGTGGCCTGCAAAATCATCCGTGCAAAGCTGGTTTTCGGGATCGAATCCTTTTGCCTCTAGAAACTCTGCCCACCGTTTTACCTGCGGCCAGTATTGCGAAGCGAAATCCGCGTTTCCTTCCTCCCTTGCTATAGCCGCCAACAGCAATATCATATTACCGCTCTCTTCCACAGGCATCTGATCGTCTTCTGTGCGCTCACCGCCTCCGTACACCTGGCCGTTCGCTACCGGGTACGTTCCGAGGTCGTGCGGAGCGAATGGGAATTTCCAGCGGCTGGAAGAGGCATAACTCAGAATCGGCACCAGAGACGCCTTCGCCAGTGTTGGGCTAAGCAGCAGGAAAAAAGGGTTCATTGGATAGATTACGTCTACAGTAGAGATACATCCATTGCTAAAGTTCTCTTTTGGGAAGAGCAGCGGCTGCCCGTTGGAATCTGCGGCCAGCATGTTTGCGGCCAGGCACTGCCGATAGGCAAGAGCGCTCAACTGTGCATATTTTTTGCCGCCGGCCTTTTCCATATCCGCCATCAGTTCTGTATCGAAAGCTTTGCATCGGCGGGCTAATTTCGTATAGTCTCTAGCAGCAGATTTCAGAAGATCTGAGGCTTCCGCTCCTTTCCGCCTCCAGTAGGGTCGAAGTTTCTGCCGGAAGTAGGTGATGGAATAGATGTCGTCGTACGCAAGGATCAGCGTTCGTGAAATCGGAGCCGAAGACACTTCTCCAAGATCGAATACAAATGCAGAAACAGTCTTATCATCTGCTCTGCCGGCTAAGGGCGCGCCATCTGTCAGCGGCAGGCCGCCATTCTGAATAAAAAAATTCCTTGCAGTATTTTGTTCAGCCAGTACAGATTTTGATTGGTTTGAATTTGCAGCGACATAGGCATAACCCCAGTCGATTCTGAGATCATCGCCACGTTTCTGCAACAGGGGCTGCTCTTCTGTTCCGATGCGAATAGCCGACAGGCTGCCGAACTTTTCTCGGTGCCATGTGACGCGCTGATCAGGGGTGTTGACAGCAATATTCGCCGATTGGTCGAAATAGAGTGCTGCCTTATGCTCGGTATGATCTCGTGATCGTACTTCCCAGGTGAGATAAGTAACTGGTCTGGCCAGTATATCGAGATCGTCCGGCAGTGCGGGCGTCATAAAGGTGAGGGTGATATGGACTTTCGAATTCTCGAAATCGTAGATAGTTTGGGTGGGAAGTACCTGCACGCCTGCCTGTGGAAAAGCCGGAGTATCCTTTGGTTCTAATCCCATGAGCCGGTAGGTTTTGCCGTCGATCTGCACCAGGCTTGTCATAGGCTGCGGCGAGCCGGTCCAGTGCCGTGTCACATCGTCCGTAAGACGATCTGCTGAAGACCAAACGCTGAAGTAGGGGTCGATCGTTATAAGTGGTACCGCAGGCGGCCTGAGCGAATCTAATGCATCCGCACCAGTGCCAAGTACGCTCGATACTGCCATGCAGAGCAACAGCATAGTATTTGCTAAATGGTTCATTTTGAAAAGGCTCCATGAGCTTTGTTATATCGCAATTGGCAAGATTATAGCATGTGTGATTCTGATTTACTATCCAACAATGATTGCCGCCAACAAAGATTTCCGCCAACAATGATCATCGATACAAAGGATAGTCTGGCAGGAACATCCTGAATAATTCACGAATCATAAGTTAATTTGCAGAAAAATTTCTTCAATTATTCGATATCTTAAAAGGTGGACAACCATTTGGAATATAAAAAATTAGGTCGTACTGGACTTCGTGTATCCGAATTATGCCTTGGTACTATGCAGTTTGGATGGACTGCTGATGCAAGTGCCTCTCATTCCGTCATGAGTGCGTTTTTTGAGGAGGGTGGAAACTTTATTGATACAGCGGATATCTACTCTTCCTGGGTGGGCGATGCCTCTTATGGAGGTAAAAGCGAGGAGATCATCGGACGATGGCTGCAAAATCGCGGAAGCAGGCATGAGGTCGTGCTTGCGACAAAGGTTCGAGGCAATATGTGGCCGGGTCCAGGCGGCGAAGGCCTGTCACGCAATCACATCATCAAAGCCTGTGAAGATTCGCTCCGTCGTTTGAAAACAGAATATATCGATCTCTATCAATGCCATTGGGCAGATATGAATACTCCTATTGAGGAGACACTCTCCACTTTAAATGATCTCGTGCGTGCAGGGAAAGTACGTTATATCGGGGCATCGAACTATCCGGCATGGCGTATCATGGAAGCTATATCTGTATCTGAAAAAAATGGATTTGCACGGTTTGACTGTTTTCAGCCGGAGTACTCCCTCATGGAACGTGCGAGTTTCGAAGTGGAAGCCATGCCTCTTTGCAAGCACTATGGGCTGGGAGTAATTAACTACACACCGCTAGCGGGAGGGTTTTTGACGGGCAAATACCGCCGAGACCAGCCTAAACCAGACAGCGTTCGATCCGACAATAACCTCAAGCGATTTGGCGATGACCGTGGTTGGGCTCTCATAGATTCGCTGGATGAAATTGGTAAAAGCCACAATAAATCGGTAGCCCAAACTGCGCTTGCTTGGCTGCTTACGAATCCTGTCATCACCGCGCCAGTTTTAGGTGCGAATACCATTGCTCAGCTTACAGATCTTTGTGGAGTGATAGGATATAGGCTTTCTGGCGAAGAGATGAAAACGCTGAATGATTTAACAAGCTATCCGCGAAATGGCCGTCCAATCTGGGATTAAGTCAGGTCGTGATATACTAATATAATAAGGCTTGATCGGAGGTCGAATTATGGCAAATGTTTTACTGCATTCCCAGACCGAACAGAGTGTAGAAGCTAGAATAGTTCATTTTAGTGATCGCGCTATCTCATTCGAGCAATTTCTAAACATGGCTGCGGGTAAATGGGTTGATCTCGTAAACGGCGTCGTATTGGAGAAACCAATGATTCAACTCGATCATGAGTTATGTACAAGTTGGCTATATCAGGTCATTGGGCCCTATGTAACCAGAAATGGTATTGGTAGGATGTTGAGTTCGCGGATAATGGTTAAAACAGATGAATTCGGCGGAAGAATGCCCGACTTACTTTTTGTTCGGCAGGAACGTCTCGAAATCGTGCAGCAAAAAGCAGTGTATGGAGCGCCTGATTTAATATTTGAAATTGTTTCTCCTGGTGATCGAGCCTCTCATCTGCAGGAGCTTGAAGCAGAATATTTTCGAATGGGGGTGCCGGAACTGGTATTCATTAATCTCCAGAAACAGAATATTCACTTGTTAAAGCGACAGGGAGATGCGTATGATGAAACTATTATCACCAATGGCGCCTTGACTTTTGAAACACTCCCAAATTTAACTCTGCAGGCAGAATGGATTTTGCGAGAGCCTCGGCCGGATGTTTTCGATACGCTCAGTAAGATATTTTCGGGAACAGGTATAGAATAATATTGGTCTTCATAATTTGAATAGGCAGCCATTAACATAAGGGACGATAATTATTCTTAAACTACAAGATAATCATATAGCTGCCTGGTCGCCTCCTGAATGGAGTCGTAACTGTTTTCCACTGCCGGCGTCAGACAGAGAAATCATTGAAACGAATTTTGTGATCGAGGCTTTGAAATCTTTATTAGAAACCGTGACGGAAGCCGATACATCTCCTCTTGGGGCAGTTCTCCATCCCGCACATATTCTCAAAACCATGCAGGGAGAGGATGGGAAATGGCCGGGTGCATTCAATGCCAGGACCGGCGTAAATTCGGACTCGGAAAGAACATTCGCACCAGTAACACTCTTTCTAATATTGAATGAAATACTGCAATCTTCAGAATTCGAAGAATCTTGTAATTTAGCTTATGCAGGAGGTTTTAACAGGTTTGTTGAATCCTGAGGTATAACAACTTACGAAGTGTTTCCATGGACAGCACATTTGTGCGAAAGGAGAAGTTTCTCATGTTTCAAGACGATCGAATCAACGCCCTAAAAGCTCCTTCTCAAGAAAAGCCGCTTTCTAGAAGAGATTTTATGCGAGCGCTCAGTGTGGCAACCGCCGCAGGCCCAGGGCTCATGACGGCGGCACTTGCTGGATTAACCCTCACCCGAAGCCAGAGGGCCGAAGCAGCGGAAGCAATCGTTGACAGCCTGGGCAAACTGCCTAAACACTCACTCGGCGCCAAGATGGGCGGAATGAAAGTTACACAGGTCTGTATGTGCCAGGACTGGAATCGAGAACTTTTTGCACCCGCGATAGCGCTGGGAATTAACTTTGTACATAAAGCGGGATATTGGAACAGCGTAGAAGCAGTTCCTGAAGAACTCCGCAAAATGCCGCGCGAATCCTACTATACGGATATCACTGTCGACAATACTTCCCCCGGCAACAACCCTGATAACTACGATCAAGCTTACGGTCAGGTTACTTCTTCCCTCGAAAAAAATGGCCTTAAATACTACGATGTCTATCGCGCACACTATGGCTGGCATACTCCAGAAAAAATAATGGCGGCGAACAACACTTCTTATAAAGCTTTTGAGCGACTGAAAAAAGAAGGCAAAGTCCGTTATTTTGCAGTGTCACAGCATCCGTATCACGGAGACTCGGAAGAGATCAAGAACTATCCTCATATTATTCAGGCCTTGATCGATTCAGATATTATTGCCTCCATGCAGGTATGGTACAGCTACGGGTATCCCAGTGAAGTAAAAGATATTTTCGCAAAAGCTAGTTCTGCGGGAATTTCAATGACAGCGATGAAAATCAATGCACACGGAAGAGGCAAGATGTCTCAGGACGCGGCTAGAATGGAAGAGCTGAAAGCGCCCGGAATGCCAGGGCGTGCCGTTATTCGAGATGTAATGACTGCCAAGCGGGCAGATGGCAAGCCGATATTCCAGACATGTGTAACTGCTCTGGGAAATCTGCAGACGTTCGAGCAGAATATCGGAGCTGTCAGCCCCAAAGTAGCCATGAGAGATGGGTTTGATGGGTTCGACGGTCATTTTGCCTGACGGCCAGAGCATAGCAACTTGAACTAGCTTCTATGTCCGTGCCGTCTGAAACATTCAGAAGGCGCGGACAGTTGCTTTTAATACTGTGAGAATCCAACTGAATACGCCTAGGGAGGAAAGATATGCCTAAACCAACTGTTTGCATCAGTGTAGACTGTATTTGCGCTGATGAAGGAAAATGTTACGTATCGGAGGTGGTGGAGGTTGCAGAGCAGTTCAATGTGCCGCTCACCTGGCTCCTAGGGGTCGCCGAACACGATCCGCTCTCAAATGTGAAGCTCTACCACGACGAATACCTCCATCGCATCCCAGCATGGCATGAGCTGGGACTTCACATTACATTTGATGCAAGTGCCGGTAATACAGTAGATCGTGGTGATCTTATTCGGATTGGAAAGGATATTTTAAAACAGTTCTCCATCAAACCAACAGCATTCCGAGCAGCGAATGGCGATCTGGAAGCGAGCGACATCAACGCTCTGGTCGACATTGGTATTCTGGTAGATTCCACTCCTGGTTCAAGTTCGACGCTTCCTGCAACATCCCCGAAAACACCGTATCATCCCGATTCTGATCAGCTGCATAAAAAAGGAAATTCCAAGCTCTGGGTTGTTCCTGTGCCCAACGCAGAGGGAGTACGCGGATATATTGATGAAGGATTCGACAGATTAAAACCGCTTATTGATTCCGCGCTTGCAGAGTCTTCAATCCTTAGCCTGGGTATGTGTGACTGTTCGGATAATGCTCAGAACCTGAAACATGTTTTGGACTATCTTAAGAAAAAAGAGGCAAGATTCGTAACTCTTACTCAGCTTGTTGCCGAGCTTTAATTCCATACAAACCAGCCAGTTTCACTCCTGGAAGCTGGCTGGTTTGTATGGAATTGTATGCAGGTTTTCGCTTGCAATATATTGAATATTCAGCAAGTCTAAATACTAATCTGGAGATTCAATCCTATGCTGATGTGGGATATTATTACTCGCAGCGCCGCCACATTCCCCACAAATACGGCTGTCATTTTTCGTGATCAGCCCACTTCCTATGCAGAATTAAAAATCGCAATAGAACGACTGGCTGCCGGAATGCTTCAATCCGGCATCGTGCGGGGAGATCGAGTAGCGATTCTACTGCCAAACTGCACTCCCTTTCTCCTGGCTTATTACGCCTCAACTAAAATTGGCGCTATCTGTGTACCTGCCAACCCTCAGTTAAAACCAGCCGAGCTCGAATATATTTGGCGTGATGCTGATATAAAAATGGTGTTCACCGTAGCTCCGCTGCTGCCCATTGTTCAGGCAGCCCGAACCAGAATCCCCGCCCTCACCACGGTAATCAGTGTCAACCCGGCAGAAGAGCATCAAGATAGAGAACTCATCAATTCTATCAGTGGATTCTCGACGCTCAACGAAATGATGTCCGCAGGTGAGAACGCGCTCACTGACGGAATGGACAGCGCCGTGTTCAGTCCGGAGCTGGATGAAAAGTCTTGTGCGGTAGTGATCTATACTTCTGGCACTACCGGGCACCCTAAAGGCGCAATGCTTTCCCATTTTAACCTCACTCGTAACGTAGAACAGATCCAGGGCGTATTGAAATTTACCGATAGAGACAAATTCATCACGATTCTGCCTCTCTATCACTCCTTTGCCGCGACTGTCTGTATGAATACCGCATTAGCCGGTGGCTGCACAACGGTGCTTATGGAAAATTTTGCTCCTGCTAAAACATTGGAAAACATCGAAAAACACGGCGTCACGATTTTTGCCGGCGTGCCGGCAATTTATAACGCATTGCTGCACTTCCCTGCGGATCGCGAGTATGATCTATCCTCATTGAGGCTCTTCGTGTCTGGCGGCGCTCCTCTTCCCGCTGCAACGCTCAAGGCAGTAGAAGCACGTTTTAATGTCCCTGTACTAGAAGGGGATGGCCCCACGGAGTGCAGCCCGGTCACTTCTGTGAACCCGCTTGATGGAGTTCGCAAGGTAGGTAGTGTTGGGCCTGCTGCGCCAGACGTTGAAATCGCAATATTCGATGACGCCGATAATCCGCTGCCAATGAATGAGATTGGAGAGATTGTAGTTCGAGGTGATAATGTCATGATCGGGTACCTCAATCAGCCTGAAGCGACCGCAGAAGCGATGACAAGCGGCTGGTACCATACAGGGGATCTGGGATACCTCGATTCAGACGGCTACTGCTTCATAGTCGACCGAAAAAAAGATATGATTATTGCTGCGGGACTGAATATCTATCCGCGCGAAATCGAAGAGGTGCTCTATACACATGAAGCCATTCAGGATGTTGCTGTGATCGGCGTACCAGATGCAAAGCGCGGTGAGGAAGTGCTGGCAGTCGTCATTAAAAAGCCAGGCTTCGAAGTGACTGAGCGAGCGCTCATCTCTTTCTGCCGTGAAAAACTTGCAAATTATAAAGTGCCTCGGAGCGTGCTTTTTCGAGATACTCTCCCACGTGGCAGCACGGGGAAAGTGGTGAAACGCCTTCTTAAAAAAGAGTTAGATCTCGGGGTGTGAGCATCCCATAGAAATCTCCATGGACCCAACTCAGGTTACGATTACGCTGGACGAAATAACTGAAAAAATCCTGCAGAATGCAGGAGTACAAGACAGTGCTGCCGGTTTAAAATTTATGCACGGACTTGCCGGCAAAGGCATATCTGATGACGACCTCACTCCTCTCTTGATACCTCTGCTGAATGCTTTGGAAAAATCACCCGATGCTGATCGTGCTCTGTCTGCATTTGTACACTGGTTCGATGCAGTTGGATCACGCTACAGCTATCTGCAATTTCTGATCAAGAATGCCTCTGTCCTCGATCTGTTCTGTCTCGTGATGGGCTGCAGTCAATATTTTGCAGATCTGCTTGCAAGGCAGCCGGAATATTTTGAATTATTTGCAGATCCAGGAAGCCAGGGTGGGCATAAGCCGGCAGCATCTATGTTGAGAGAAATAAGAACGCTGATCGGAGCCTGCCATCAGACAGAACTGAAGCGAGACGTATTAAGGCGATGGAAAGCCCGTCAGATGCTAAGGATAGGAGTTCGAGATCTGGGCGGTTTTACCGATATGCCGCTTACCGCAAGAGAGTTCTCCAATTTAGCGGATTCCTGTGTGCAGGCAGCGTGCGAGATCGCTTTCAGCGCACTACCCACCTCGGATTTCAAGCAGCCTTCCTCCGCAGACCCGGCATTTCCGCTTCCGTTTACGGTTATTGCGATGGGAAAGCTGGGTGGTCAGGAGCTTAACTACAGCAGCGATATCGATCTGGTGTTTATTCATGCGGATGATCTGCCGCCTGAAATTATTCTTGAGAACGGCAGAACGCTGGAGTCAACTGCCTATCTTGTGCGGATCGCTGAGTCGATTATTAAAATTCTAGCAGAAGATACTTCGAACGGACACGTATTCCGGGTGGACATGCGGCTTCGCCCTGAAGGAAGATTTGGAGCGCTTTCACGATCTCTTTCCAGCAGCCGTGCATATTACGAGAACTGGGCGGAGAACTGGGAAAGACAAGCACTAATAAAAGCCCGCTGCATTGCTGGAGATCGAGATCTTGGCGAAGCATTTTTAGATATGGTCGAGCCGTTCGTATATCGGAAGCAGGTTTCGAAAGCATTTTTACAAGATATTCGTTCGAATAAAAGATTGATTGAAGAAAAATGCTCTGTCGAGGGTGAAACCGATACCAATGTTAAAACCGGTTATGGCGGAATTCGTGATGTTGAATTTATAGTTCAGCTGAAACAGCTGGAATTTGGTGGGGCATGGCCTCGCGTACGCATTCAAAATACTCTGAATGCTCTGCAGCGACTTCGTCATCATGGGTTTCTTACGGATTACGATACCAGAGAACTGAGCGATGACTACCAATTCATGCGTACACTGGAGCATCGGCTGCAGCTGCTGCATAGCTTCCAGACTCAAACCCTCCCCTCTGAGAAAGATATTCTCGAACGGACAAAATTGGCCAAAAGAATGGGATTTCGTGATCTTTCTTCTTTCAACGCTGATTTGAATAGGAGGCGGCTGCGACTCCATGAGCATCTTAATATTTTGTTTTATCAAGAAACGAAAGGGACAGAGATGGATGTATCTGGAGCAGCAGATGCGATCAGCGAAATTGAACATCTGCTGCCAAATATGGAATCGGCGCCTGTAAGGGAGCGGATTGCGGAACTGTTGAATAGTATGGGATTTCATAATATCCCCTCAGCATTTCGCGCACTGCAGCTTCCTATGAGTGGAAATGAATTTGGCGGCATGCCCCCGGATACTCCTGTAAAATTCCTGAAGATTCTGCGGCCACTGCTGGAGCATCTATCTCGATCTCCCAGTCCGGATGACGGCCTGGCAGGAATTGAGGAGATGGCGATTGCCGTTCCAAATCGCGCCCAGCTTTACGCGTCTCTCGATGAAAGCCCGGATTTTCTCAGAAAGCTAGTTTTGCTGGCGTCTTCTTCTCCCTCGCTTTTCCGTCAGGTGTGCCAGCATCAGGAGTGGATGGAGTATCTGTTTGGTGAAGAAGAAATAGACTCGATGCAGGAAGCAGATGGATTTACTTTTGCAAGAGTGCTTCGTCAGAATCAGTACATTTTCAATTTCGAACAGCGCCTTCGGCGATCTAAGACTTTCTCAGAACGGCTGGCAGCCGCCGCCAGGATCTATCAAAGAGAGTTTTTGAAAATAGGGGCTCGTGATATTTGGGGCGAGATAAATACTCGCGGGGTGATGCAGGAGCTTACGCTTCTTGCAGAAGCTGCCCTGGAAGCGCTGCTGGAAATATGTAAACAAGAAATTATAAGCAGGTATCCGAAACCAGAACTTTCTCGCATCGCGCTTGATCGCATTGCTATTGTGGGCCTCGGCAAGCTGGGCGGTGCTGAGCTTGGCTATGCCAGCGACTGGGATGTGGTGTTTGCTTATCAGCCTGTCCCTGAGGATTCCGGCAGGAAACATGAGCATGAGTTTGATCTTCTAAATGAACTGGTGCAAAAGATGATCGCTGTCGGCACTGAACTCACACCTCTGGGTGTTTCGATAGAGATAGATTTAAGGCTTCGGCCCTGGGGGAAGAAAGGGGCGCTCGTTCAGCCGATTAAGAGTTTTATTGAATATTATCGCACAGATGCAGAGACATGGGAGAGACAGGCGGCTCTCAAAGCACGGTTTGCAGCGGGAAACTTAAGAGTTGGAAAACGATTTGAGCGTGTGCTGCAGGGGGTTAGTTTTGCGAGAGGTGTTTCTGAGGATGAGATCATTGCGGTTCGCGCAATGAAGAAACGTATCGAATCAGAGCGTCTCAACCCGTTAAATCAACACTCAGATCTTAAACTTGGTTTTGGAGGATTGAGTGATATTGAATGGCTGGCACAGATACTGCAGCTTCGCCTTGGCCCAAAGCATCGTTCTGTTCGCGTTTCTAATACGCATCGCGCGCTCTCTGCGCTGGCTGCCGTGCGCGCGCTTGATAATACGGAGACAGATACACTTCAATCGGCATACCGCATTCTAACGCATATACGCAATTCTATCAGGCTGACTCTCGGTGTTGCACGCGATCAGCTTCCGGACGATCCTGTACGGCTGCGTGTCCTTGCAAGGCAGCTTGGCTGCCTGGATGACGAGACCTCCACCGCTGAATTGCAGCTTACCTCGATGATCAGCTCCACAATGTCCGAAGTACGCCAAATATTCCTTCACAGATTCTAAGGTGCGATGGTAACCCCTGCGGTATAATAGATTTAAAGCGGTCCGTTTCAGAAAAGAGTGAGAGGGTACTCAATGTCTTCCGGCCTTTCCATTGCACTACTATTGATTGGGAGTTATCTGACAGGATCTATTCCGTTTGGTTTCCTGGTTGCGAAAGCCTGGAAGGGAGTGGATGTCCGAACACTGGGAAGCGGAAATATCGGAGCAACAAATGTCGGCAGAGTGTGTGGGCCAAAAGTTTTTGCCGTCGTATTTGTTTTGGATGTACTGAAGGGCTTTATACCTCCGGTTTTAGGAAACCACCTCGGAATTGCTGCGGTGTGGCAGATCGCAGCAGCTATGACGGCAATTCTAGGGCACATTTACTCCATATGGCTTGGTTTCAAAGGCGGAAAAGGAGTCGCCACCGGCCTTGGCGCATTTCTGGGAGTAGCATGGCAGGCCGGCATCACCGCATTTTTCATTTTCGTCGCAGTGCTTCTTACTTTTGGATGGGTTTCAGTGGCCTCCATCGCGGCCTGTATTGCGCTTCCAACTTTTACCGCGGTATTCAATCATGGTGACCATGTCCGTCTTATTTTCGCTTCCGTAGTATGTGTCCTGGGAATTTATAAACATCGATCCAACATCAAGCGCCTTATGGATGGCACCGAACCAAAAGTGAAGCGATTTGGTTCAAAATCTATCATTGACCGAAAGTGAATCTATTCCCATGGCACACGATGAAGCGATGTTACCGGATTTTATATGGGATGGCGAATCTGACATAGACGTTGCGGATGTATCTATAGATGTCGACGCGCCGGACCTGCAGTCTTCCTATACCTATCGCATACCAGTGGATATGCTTTCGTTGCTGGATGTTGGCGCTTGTGTACACGTATCATTCTCCAGGCAGGAAGTTATTGGATATGTACTGGCTGTACGTAAGCTGAAAGCTGATGCTCCTCTGGCGGCGAAGCTGAAGCCGATATTAGGACTGGTGGAAGACGGGGTACGGATCAGTGGGGAACAGCTTCATCTAGTCCGCTGGATGAGCGAGCGATACCTCTGCAATTTGGTAGATGCGATTCGGTGCGTTGCCCCGACAACTCTCGGCGCACGTGTTTCCAGGCAGATAAGGCTGTGCGATCCGGAAACTACCAGCAAGGGGATGATATCTGCACAGGCCCGATTTGTCGATTTGCTAAATGCAGCAGGTGGCGCGATGGATGCAGAGCTGCTGCGCAAACAGATGGGCAAATCGTTCTCCGGCGCATTCATTGCTCTCAAGCGCAAATCGATAATTTCTGATTCCAGGCAGTTAGCACGTGCAAAAACGGTGGCGAAAACTGAGCGTGCGTACAGCCTCGGCGCTGTATCCGATCCGTTAAAGGTCGATGGGACACACAGCAGCAGGCGGACTCCGCAGCAGGAGCGAATCCTTAATCTACTTCTCCAGCGCGCATCCACAGACTGTGGCCCGCTGACAGCTTCGGAGATTAAATCACTCACGGATACTTCCGATGCGACACTTCGCGGCCTGGTCATAAAAGGAATGGTGAATCAAGAGCTGCGAAGTGTTCGGAGGAAACCGGTAAATTCCCCCCAGGTGTTTACTACACCCCCGGAATTCACTCCCAATCAGAGAACAGCGACTGCGCTGCTGAGGCGCTGCCTGCAGACAGGTGCCGAAGAAACTATTCTGCTGTTTGGAGTAACCGCCAGTGGCAAAACAGAAGTCTATCTCGATGCCATTGCTCAGACTCTCTCCCTGGGCAAAACTGCAATTGTATTGGTTCCCGAGATAGCGCTCACGACCCAGGTGCTTGACGTCTTCATCGGGCGTTTTGGAGATCTGGTTGCAGTGCTGCACTCGAGACTCTCCGAAGGTGAAAAGCATGACGAATGGCGGAGAATTCAGTGTGGAGATGCAAAAATTGTGGTGGGGGCCAGGTCCGCAATATTTGCTCCCGTTGAAAATATCGGGCTTATCGTCGTCGATGAGGAACATGAAGCAAGTTACAAGCAGGATTCCAACCCGCGTTATAATGCGCGAGAACTCGCCGCAGAAAGAGCCCGCTACTCAAAAGCGATCCTGCTGCTGGGAAGTGCAACTCCTTCTCTCGAGAGTTTTTATGCCTGTACAGTGCGTCGAAAAAGAAAAGGAAGAAATGCGGGCATCATTCCAAACGAAACTGAAAATTCGGTGCAGCCTGCGTATCATCTCATGGAAATGGATTCTCGTATCGATAACCGGCCGCTTCCAGCGGTCGAGGTGGTCGACCTGCGTGAGGAGTTCAAGAAACGAAAAGCGATGTTTTCTGAGCGGCTGACTGAAGCGATTCAGCTGCGACTTGAAGCGCATGAACAGATTATCTTATTTCTTAACCGCCGCGGTTACGCCTCATTCATTCTGTGCCGGGACTGTGGTTTCGTAGCAAAATGCCCGCACTGTGCTGTTTCTCTTGCCTACCACTCCTACGACAAAACGCTGAAATGCCACCACTGCGAGTTCGCAGGGCCAGCCCCGCAGCTATGCCCGGATTGCCGCAGTGCCAAAGTGAAAGCTTTCGGATTGGGAACGGAAAAAGTTGAAGAAGAGGTGCATAACTGTTTTCCTGAGGCAAGGGTAGTGCGGCTCGATAAAGATACCACTGCTAATAAGGGTGAACACGCTCGTATTCTGAACGAGTTTCGCACCGGCAATGCTGATATTCTGATCGGCACGCAGATGGTCGCTAAAGGGCTGGATTTCCCAAACGTGACGCTTGTCGGAGTGGTAAGCGCAGATACTTCCATAAACATGCCTGATTTTCGTGCAGCTGAAAGGACATTTCAGCTTCTGACTCAGGTGGCTGGCCGGTCTGGCCGGGGAGATAAACCCGGGGAAGTAATTATTCAAACTTTCAATCCCGATCACTACGCCGTTCAGGCAGCTTTAAGCCAGGACTACCGTGCCTTTTATGATAAGGAGATTGTATTCCGTGACGAGCTGAGGTATCCGCCATTTACTCGGTTTGCGAATATGATTTCTGTGGACGAAAAAGAGAAATCTGCCCAACTGATTGCTGTAGACCTGGGAAAAGCATTGGAAAAGATCGTGCCGGAAGAGGTGGAGATTATAGGTCCCTCTCCTGCGCCGATTACCAGGTTAAGAGGAATGTACCGATTCCATGTTGCTCTCAAAGCGGCGCCTGAAACACCGCTTGCAGACTATGTCCGGGAGGCTGTTTCCAGCCTTACTCAGGACCAGCGGATGGCGATACATATTGATATGGATCCTCTTTCGATGTCCTGATTTTACGCAGCGGCCGGGTGATATTCCTGCAGTTTCTTCTCGATTTCTGCATAGTGTTCTCGCTTTATGAATCCGACTTTGAGAAGTTCTAAAAAAGCATTTCCGTCGATCGGAGTTGAGAAATGATATCCCTGACCTAGATCACACCCCAAAAGCTGCAGTTGAACGAGCTGGTCTGCATTCTCGATTCCGGCTCCGGATACACTCAAATTTAACGCCCGGCAAAGCATGATTATCGAATGCACTATCGAGGCCGGCTGAGATCCGCTGTCCATTATATTTATAAAAGACCGGTCAATCTTAACGGAATCCACTGGCAGTCGTTTCAAATAAGAGAGCGTGTTGTAGCCCGTACCGAAATCGTCAACGGCGAGAAGTACCCCTAACTCTTTTAGCAAGTTAAGCGTCTTGATGGTTGCCTCAACATCCTCATTCAAGGTGCTTTCCGTTATTTCCAGCTCCAGACAGTGCGGTTCTAACCCAGTTTCTAACAGTACTTTTTTAATTTCCTGTAACAGATTGGCACTATGAAACTGTCTGGTGGAGAGATTAACGCTCATTACGAAGCTCTGACTTACGGATAGTTCCTCCTGCCAGATTTTAGCCTGTCGGCATGCCTGCCGCAGTACCCAGAGTCCCATAGGTTCGAGCAAACCGATTTGTTCTGCAATAGGAATAAATTTCTCAGGCGCCACTTCTCCGAGCTTGATATGATGCCAGCGAAGAAGCGCCTCGGCTCCGACAATCTCGCCGGTCTCCATATTCACAACGGGTTGATACTTTAACTGGAAATCGTTGTTGCGCACTGCTTCACGCAGCGCACTCTCGAGTTCGAGCCTGTCTACAAGATGCTGATTCATGCTGACTTCGAATACTACATAGCCTGCTTTACCTCTGGTTTTGGCCAGGTACATCGCTGTGTCCGCATTTCGCAGCAGCGTTTCCGTATCCTCCGGAGTGCTGCTGCTCAGTGCAATTCCCATGCTGCTGGAAATATTGATTACTCTGGTTTCCAGCGCAATAGGATGAAGGAGCGATTCCATAATTCTATCCGCTACACGACTGGCATCCTCAACAGCTTGTATATCTTCGAGCAGAATGGTGAACTCGTCTCCTCCCATCCGAGCAACTGTGTCGCCAGGACGAACACTCTCCTGAAGTATTCTGGCAAAACTGATCAGCAGCCGATCTCCCTCGTCGTGGCCGAGGCTGTCATTCACGGATTTAAAATTATCGATATCGAGAAACATAACCGCAAAGGTCCCTGACAACCGTTGCGCGCGATCAAATGCATGCTGAACTCGATCTGTGAAAAGTATTCGATTGGGCAAACCGGTAAGTGCATCATGAAAGGCCTGATGTGATATTTTGGCTTCCAGAGCTTTTCGTTCTGAGATGTTTTTCAAAAAACAGTGGCTCGCAATATAACTGCCCTCATCATCGAATGTTGAGATAAGAGTCATCTGTGTATAGAAAACAGTTCCATCTTTTCGCATGCCAGTCGCTTCGGCTTCTGCCTTCCCAGAGATTTTGGCATTTGAAAGCGTTTGAATCATCGCGGCATGATCTGAAACATCGATAGTTATCAGCCACTGCATACCGGATAACTCCTGCGGTGTGTATCCGAAAATTGAAGCAAATGCCAGGTTGACTGAAATAAATCTGCCATCCTTATCGATCTGAGAAATGCCTTCTACCGCATTTTCAAGCACTCTGGATTTCTTGAGTTCCTCCTCTGTTTTTTTAATGATAACCGTGGAAAGCTCTAACATGGCCTGTCTTTCAGCGATACGGTGCAGTTCGCTGACACTTTGCGCAATCGCCACCATCAGAATAGCATCTTCGAATACTACCCAGCTCATGTGTTCTAACCAGCGCCAGTACTCACTCGAAGGCACCCCAAAAACTGTCATGGGTGCGAACGCACCTCGAATGAAATGATCCAGTGCAACGACTATGGTTGCGGTTGTGAGTACACGCCAATCCCTATAAAATGCTATAAAAGCCAATGAGCCGAATATATGAAAATGGGTCTCTATCCTGCCGTCGGTAATATGGATTAGGATTCCCGACATCAGCAGCTGACCGATTGCAACCGAGTGCCGAGTAAGGGCTTCCCCCGGTTTGTT
This sequence comes from Chthonomonadales bacterium, assembly GCA_038203935.1. Taxonomy (GTDB): domain Bacteria; phylum Armatimonadota; class Chthonomonadetes; order Chthonomonadales; family Chthonomonadaceae; genus JANXSG01. Next base: position 1,693 of record JBBRDM010000059.1, on the reverse strand, counting down.
CATTATCAAAAAGACCGGGAAGAACGTCACGGCGCCTCCCAGGAACACGGCCATAAATATATGTGGATGCACATGGCTGACAGGTCCCATCCAGGTATGAGGAGAGAGTATGCCTGCCAGGACAATACTCGCCAGCCACTGAAATATCATCAGTCTTGCAAAAAGCTGGTCGGTACGCTTATATAATATCTGCTGCTGCTGGAGAAATAAGTTTTGAGCGCTTTTCGCTATTTCTTCATTCTGCTGATCATGCATGTCGATAGTTAAAGTAGATCGGTATTTCATCTATTTTTTAAATATCCTTGTAGTCGAGTTACCAAGCGAACATCCGAATACCGGAGTATTTCTATAAGAAGTGTGCTCACCATTGATCAACGCTGCAATGGCTTCGCTGCCGTTATTCGCACCAATGTGGCCCTGCGAACTGGTGATGCCTCCGCTAAAAACCAGATGGCCGTTTGGGTCATATAGAACTACCTGGCCGGATGTGGTGGCATCGAAAAGCGTAGCTTTTTTTCCGTCGACGTCAGTCATTACTTGAATACCTGGTGTCAAACTTGCTGATTTCCAAAAGCCGGTCTTTTCCCACCCATCCTCAAATCCATGTGGTTTATAAAATAGTACACAGGCATTCAGTTTCTTCGGAAAATGAGAAAGCAGCTGGGCTAGCTCTTCAAGCGAAGCTCGTGTGCAGGGGCATTGAGGATGTGCCGCTAAAACTAGGTTATAATTGCCTCTAATAAAATGAATTCCACTCGCGCTCGGCCAGGATTTTTGCGGATGTGCTGAGATTCCTGGCACAGAATCGTATCTCGTTACTTGCCTCAATCCAGCGAGTAGAACAATAACCCATACTATAAACAAAATCGTAAATTTGCTGTAGAACACAACCAATTATTCCACGTATTCTTAGCAATCAACTGTTTTATTTAATTTACGGAGGAGGGCTTCAGCGTTACCGTATCGTTTCCAGGCATTTCATAACCCGGGCTGAAGCATGGTTCTGGAATTGTGAAGTCCATCTCCGGTACCATGCTACCAGCATGGGCTTAAATTTTTAACAAGAACGTACCCTTTCTCCTGTTTTTGGGAGAGCGTTCTGGCAGGATGAATCCACTCCCTCTCCCGCGAGGGACGAGCATCCGGGAGAGGGCCGGGGTGAGGTTAAATTTCCCCCTTCTCCTGTTTTTGGGAGAAGGGGGGCAGGGGGATGAGGGCAAAAAGAATCCTCCTGTTTTGGGACGGCTTCGCAGGGGGATGAGGGCACGAATTATGTCATTCTCGCTGAAAACCCCCGTTTTTTCAAGACGGGGGTTTTCAACATTGGATAGGTTGTATTTGGCGATTACGTTCGTAGACTATTGGATTGAAAGTTAGCTTTTCTTGTGCGGTATAATCTGCAGGCCGAGCTCTTTCAGCTGGGCGGCATCCACAGCTGCGGGCGCAGACATGAGCGGGTCGAAACCAAGTCCCATTTTCGGGAAGGCCATCACTTCACGAATATTGGGTTCGTCAAAAAGGAACATCAGCAGACGGTCTATACCCGGCGCGATCCCACCGTGGGGCGGAGCGCCATAAGAGAACGCTTCCAGAATATGGCCGAAACGCTCCTGCTGAATCTCCTTCGTTATGCCCAGAAGGTCAAATACGCGGGCCTGTATATCTGCGCGATGAATTCTAATACTGCCTGAAG
>JBBRDM010000058.1:0-28094 GCA_038203935.1 Chthonomonadales bacterium | reverse complement strand
CTTGCGGTTCTCCGCCAGAATGTGTAGATTCCACGCCGATAACGATTTGGTCCTGTCTCATCTTTCCAGCGGTCTTTGGTATCGTAAAAACTGAAACTATTTTCCCAGATTCCAGAGGGTTGAGGAGGCATCACGCTCGGTCCGCCTATCGTGGGTGTTAATCGTTCACCTGCCGAAAGGGCGATATCGCGAACCATCTCAGCTTCCACACGGAAACGCGGCCCTCTCGCAAGCAATATATTGCTGGGATCGATCTGAAGCAGTTTTGGAGTCACTTCGGAAGACTGTCGGTAGGTGGCAGACATGACCAGCATTTTCATAAATCGCTTGATATCCCAACCGTGGGCAGGAAAAGTGCAGCGATCGGTCGGCGACATGAACTCTACAGCCAGCCAATCAAGCAGCAGTTGGTTTGAGGGAGGTTCACTTTGAGTTCCGAAATCCTCCAGAGTGCTCACGATGCCTTTGCCAAAAATCTGTTCCCAGAAACGATTGACAGTAACACGTGCCGTCAGCGGGTGATTCTTATCCACCAGCCACCTTGCCAAACCTAGACGATTATGAGGCGATCCTGCTGGCAGCGGCTGAAAAAGTGCAGGCACATCCGGCTTCACTTCCTCGCCGGGCGTTCTGAAATCACCTCGAAGAAGCAGGTGATTAGGACGCGGATTTTCGATATCATGCATTATAAACGTATTTGGAACCGTTGCTGCGAACTGCTCATTCTGACTTTTTAACTGCTCGATGAGTTTTTTATTGCCAGTTTTTTCCGCGGCTGCAAGATCGGACGACAATTTATCGAGCTGTATTTTCTGCTGAGCATTCGGAAGCTGCAGAATAGGCTGAGGATTGAGGCCAGTATCCTGCGACTGATTGAAAAATGAGAAAAACTGATAGTATTCTTTCTGCGTGAACGGGTCATATTTGTGGGTATGACACTGTGCGCAGGCGAGCGTGGTTCCCAGAAATGTGGTGGCTGTAGTATCGACACGATCCAGTACCGCGACTACTCTGAACTCTTCTGGATCGCTGCCGCCCTCATCGTTAAGCATCGTGTTTCTATTGAACCCGGACGCGATTTTCTGCGAAGTGGTAGCGTTAGGAAGAAGATCACCAGCCAGCATCTCGACGGTGAATTCATCGAATGGCATGTTGCTGTTGAACGCCTCGATCAGCCAATCCCGCCATGGCCACATTGATCGCTTGAGATCCTTCTCATACCCGTTAGTATCTGCATATCTTGCCAGATCGAGCCAGACACGTGCCATTCGCTCTCCATAGTGCGGAGATTCCAGCAGTCGGTCGACTACTTTCTCATAGGCATTCTGACTCTTATCAGCAGCGAATGCGTCTGCCTCTTCGACGGTTGGCGGCAGGCCGGTAAGATCAAGGCTCGCTCTTCTGATGAGAGTATATCTGTCGGCGGGCAGCGAGGGCTTAAGATGATGGCTTTCCAGGTTTGCCAGGACAAAACAGTCCAGGCTGTTCTTCGGCCAGCTTTTTGCTTGAACTTTTGAAAGTACCGGTCTTACCGGCTTCACATAAGCCCAGTGCTGTTTGTATTCACCGCCCTGAGCGACCCATACTTCCAGAGCCTTAATCTGTTTTGTTGTGAGATGTTTACCGGAGTTCGCCGGGGGCATGATCAATGGTGAATTTGCAGTAATACGCTGAATAATTCCACTTTGCAGAGGTTTCCGAGGGGAAACCGCAGCCATTCCGCTGCTGCCCATTTTGTACGCACCATCAGCCGTATCGAGGCGAAGGCCGGCTTTTCTTTTTGCATCGTCAAAGCCGTGGCAGCTAAAGCAGTTTTCGGCAAGAATCGGTCGAATATCTCTGCCGTAATCGAGCTTCGCTGCGGGCGACTTTGCGAAAACGGGAACAGTAAGAAGTGTCAGAAAGAGAAGAAGACTTGCACGCACGCGATAACCCCCTGGTTTAACCCAACCCCCTCCCTAAAATAGGAAAGGGGGCTTATAAGGTAAGTTGCTTTTTTGAATTTTAGGATAGGTGAATGCCAACCTTGAGCCAGGCAATGTGCCATTCACCTATGTACTTATCCCATGCAGGGAACATACGCTGCGGGAGATAGAATTCGCACCATCCCAGACATGAGTTCCAACCCAGCGGAATGCTATCTCCTGAGGTTGGAAATATCAGCTGCAGCTGTTTCAGAGAGCTTTTCCCATACGGAGATAATCTGGTCATCGTAAGGATCATTATCACTATTGTCGATTTTTCCGCGCGACTCCAGCCAGTGATAGGTGCGGCGTACTCCCTCTACCCAGGAAATGTTATAGCTGAAACCTAAATCCAAGATGGCCGCTGAGTTATCAAAAATACCAGGATACTGAAATATATCGACTGTCATTCCAGCACGTTCCGCAGCAATTTTAGCGATGAGATCGGTGGGAATATGCACCAGTTTTGGAGCAGGCGCATCCAGCGCTTTAGCCACTCCTTCGTGATAACGATTCCAGGTCATCCACTCCTCACCGGTTACGTTATATCTCTTGCCAAATGCCTTGCTGTTGCCAGCCGCTCCCACAAATCCACGCCCAACGTCCTCTATATGGCAGGCAGCCCAGAGGCAGGATCCATCGCCGTGCACTACAATCGGTTTGCCCTTTTTAATTCTGTCGAGATAAGCAGAGCCGCCACCCAGTCCATGCACAATCGTTCCACCCTCTCCGTAAGTTTGGGAGGGCCGCATGATCGTCACCGGGAAGTCGCCGCGCGCATGTGCTTCCAGCAGAATATCCTCGCATTTCACTTTATTCGCGCCGTAGGATCCAATTGGCCGTCGAGGCTCTTCTTCCGTGATCGGATATCGATCTGCGGGGCCGCCATAAACACATACGGTGCTGCAGAAGATGAAATGGCCTGTCCGTCCTTTAAAAGCACGCACAGCGCTCTCCGCGTCTTCCGAAGAAAACCCCACCATATCTATAACGGCATCAAACTTTTCAGCCGCCTGCATTTGCGATTCGAAAGCAGCATACTCTTTTCTGTCGCCATGCAGAAACTTAGCCCCATCGGGACAGCGAACTTCACTCTTGCCGCGATTGTAGAGGGTGACTTCATCCCCCCGCTCGAGAAGCTGCCCTGTAATGGCGGTACTGATTAAGCCAGTGCCGCCGATAATTAGTATTTTCAAGCCAGTCTCTCCTTGACTCGATTCATTAGTTTTACCAGAGGAACGTCATAAGGGCATGCGTTCTCTGCCGCCAGCCAGTCTGCAGATTTTAGCGCTGCCATATCTCTCTGGTTTTCAGGAAGTTTTGCAAAGAGTTCGCGCGCATGCTCTTTCTTGCCATAGTGATCGTGATACATCAAGAACCGCAGCGAATCGGCGACTGCAAGCTCAGACCCAGCACCACTCGCGGCTTTACAGATATGTTCGCATCCTCTGCACCAGAGATGAGAAACCAGCTGCGCATGTTCCTGAATTGCCTCCGCTTCTGCGGTTGTAAGCTGGCCTGATACAGAAGCGGCGTTCTCACGAATCATATTCACATTGGTCATTTCAGAGCAGATCGACGAGATACGCTCGTCCATTGCTACCGCTTTGATTGATGCAGAGTGCTGGCTGAGTCCTCGCTGCTTGAACGGGTTGAATCGTTCCGGCAAGGTCATTCCGCCCACCTGTGTTTTCATCGCTACCAACCCAATCTTCGCTTTCACACATCTATCCATTGCTCGATTAAGATCATCACGCTTATAATAGTGGCAGTCGTATCGGAACATGATTACGTCGATAAAACCGCTGTCTGCGGCAGCATTGAGGCATTCTACGACCAAATCATCATGACAGGAGAATCCGAAAAACCGAATTTTTCCCGATTTCTTCATTCTTTCCGCTGCCGCTTTAATTTCGGCTGATCCTGCCTTCCCTGGCTGCTGTAGCTGATGCATGTAGTAGACATCGAGGTAGTCCTGCTGCAGCCGTTCCAGACTGCCAGGAAGCTGATCTTCAAGTTTGGAGTGATTGTGAGTTTTGCTGACGAGCCAGAGTTTTTTTCGCTCAGCGGAATGTCCGGTAGCTCCTTTGGCCTTCAGGATCTCGCCGAATCGAACTTCACTGCGGCCATCTCGATACGATTCAGCTGTGTCTATAAAATTGACACCGAGATCGAATCCGGTTCCAATAACTTCATCTTCAATATCCCAGGAGCCTCCAAACGCCAAACGTGAGACTTTCATCCCGGTTCGGCCGAGCACCGTCATAGGTACTTTAGTTTCCGCGGCTAGAGCAGGCGATGAAATAGCTGATCCGGCAGCGGTCGCCGCTCCAAGCGCACCGCCAGCTTTCAACAGTTCCCGGCGCGAGATTTTGATATCGTTTTCTGACATTATGTATCCTCCTACAAGAAGACCTTTGAACTCATTCACGACGAATATTTATGATTTCTTCCGTTCCACACCACTCTGAGGTATTCCTTCTTTTCAGCGTTCTAAGAATTGACTCCTGGTTGAAATTGCCGGAGGTTGAAAACCCCCGTCTGGAAAAAGCAGTCGTATGAAACCATTTGCCGGAGGTTGAAAACCCCAGTTTGGAAAAAGCGGTCGTCTTTCAGACGTAATTCCATCCTTCGGAAGGGAATTCAGATCGATAATTAGCCCATGCAGGGAGCTTGCGACTGGAGATGGGCTTCGCAATTCCTGACCTGGGTTTCAACCCAGTGTTAAATGGGCTTCGCAATTCCAGACCTGGGTTTCAACCCAGTGTGTAAGCGTCTGAAAAAAAACGGTCGTCTTTCAGACGGAATACCCGTCCGCAGAACGGTTAACGGCAGGCCTCACTTTAAGGTCATTTATGACCTGTGAGTTGAGTTTTCGATGATCCTTTAGTATTCCCAAAAAAAACATTGACAATCGTAGTTTACCGTGGTAAACTACGATTAGATCATTTACCATAGTAGATTTACTATAGTGGAGGAGGAAATTATGCCGAGTAAATTGCCGGGATTAGGAAAAGTACAGCTGCGAATCATGCAGATATTGTGGGCGCGAGGCAGCGCAACCGCGAGAGAGATTACCGATGTGCTGACCGAAACGGATAACCTCGCGCACAGCACTATACAGACTCTTCTGCGCAAGATGGAGAGCAAAGGCGTTATAAAACATGAGATCGATGATCGTACATTTCGATTCATTCCGCTTGTTCAGGAAAACGAAATAACAAAGAATGCAGCCCATGATTTACTAACCAGAGTTTTCAAAGGTTCTGCATTCGGATTAGTATCGCATCTATTGGATCATGAAGAAATATCACCGGAGGAGAAAACACGCATCAGGGAGCTTCTGGATAGGGAGGCTGAAAAATGATCAGTACGCTGTCGGAATATAGCCGATTCATACTGCAGGGCGGTCTGGTATTTATTATACAGTCGACTGTGCTTATCATATTGACACTATTTGCTGCTGATAAAATGCGGGCTCGCGGTCCGGCGCTGCAGGCAATGATCTATAGAGCATCCGTTTTAGGATTGGCGGTACTGCTGCTGATACGATTTGCCGGACTGAACAGCCATGGAGTGTGGGGTATCGCAAATCAGAGGCAGATTTCGGAATCAGCAGGCCCTGTGAGCCAGCTTCTTTCGGCGCCGCCATTACCACATCCTTTGAAACATAGCATGTCATTCATAAACTCGGCTCAGGATTCGCCGCTAATCCACAGCACCAATCTGCCACAAACTTCCTCTCAAGTGCTTATGCTCCTTGTAGGAGTATGGATCGTTGGAGTGTTATTTCAGATATTGACTCTCGCTGCCTCCCATTTTATCATTCTGGGAATGAGAAGATCCAGCCGACCAGTTCTTGGAAAATCCCTTGATCGACTTCAAAACTTAGCACGAAAAGATAATCTACAAGCGCCCGAACTTGTTGTTTGCGTGGGAGCGCACAGCCCCTTCCTGGCTGGATTTGTTCGCCCGGTCATCCTTTTGCCTGAGGATTATGAAACACAGTTCTCAGAGCAGGAACTGGATGCCATTCTTGCCCATGAGCTATCTCACTTAGCCCGCAGGGATATTCAATGGAATATGTGCTGCCGACTTCTCTCGATCATTGCCTGGCCGCAGCCACTGCTTTTACTTCTGAGCCGCAGAATGACTCAAGCAAATGAGGAGGCCTGTGACCTTGCTGCAGTACAACAGAATATATCTGCTTCACTCTACGCTAGCTGCCTTGTCAACCTGTCCGATAGGATGACCTCTTCTTTGGCGGAGCGTACTCTTGGTACGGGTATCACCGGATTTAAATCTTCTCTTGGAAAGCGAGTAGAGCTAATTATGAAAAATTCTCAACTAAATCGTTATTTGTCTCGAAAAACACGAGCTGCAGTAGCGCTGGGAATAGCTGCAGCCATATTTGTCGGCACCACCCTTCTGGGAGTTCAATCTCTCTCTGCCAGACAGTCTGCATCAAATGCAGGCAAATACGGAATTGTAGTCGATGATCGCTCGACCCCCCAGGCTGCTCTGGTGACGTTCACAAAAAGTCTGTTGGCTGGCGATCTTGAGTTGGCGGCACGATGTGTTCAAAATGGTGCGCAGAGCGTGTATTCCGACGATTTAAAAGAATTATTCACAGATAATATGATTTCTTTCAGTTTAACGGACGTCGTTACGGAAACACATGATGATACTGCAAGAATATCTGCCCATGTTTCATTCAAAACTAAGAAGCCCGTGTCCCTAACAAATGATGAAACTGAGATCATTAATCTTGCGCGAACGGATTCTAATTGGAAAATCGTAGCACCTACCGAATCAGCGTGGGTAAATGGAGTGAACAGTAAAACATTGGCAGTAATTGCGATGCGTTTTGCGAATCCATCGATGATCAAAAAAATGGATAGTGACGGCGTTACTCAGATGTGCCTATCTAATCTGAAACAGGTTTCACTGGCGACGCAAATGTATCTGCAGGACTTCGACGAGACATTTCCGCCGATCAAAAAAGACTACAAGAAAATGGTTGCTCCCTATCTCAAGCGTCCGGCTGTTTTCTTCTGCCCCGCTGCTCCTAAAACAGCCTATACACTTAATACAAATTTGCAGGGGTTGAAGGTAAAGAGTGTGCGGATGCCCCGCCAAACTGTGCTCCTATACGATGGGAAGAAAGGAAAGCTAGAGTATCGGCATGATGGGAGAGCGAGTGTATCGTTTGTTGATGGACATGCAAAGCTCGTCACTCCAGAGGAAGCTGCAAAAGTCAGGTGGACTCCGTAATATCTGCCCTCATCCCCCGACCCCTTCTCCCAAAAACAGGAGAAGGGGAGATTTAAGCTGCTAATCCAATCATATTTACTTGATCGTCAAAATGCTTCGTCGTGTCCTTACTCAAGTTTGGTGGAATGGGCTACGTATGCTTCAATATGTGCTATGACAGTGTGCGGATCATTTAGAACCATTGCGTTCGTAAATCTTAATTCATCAATTTTATACGCGGACAGTATATTTGTGCGTACAGAATCATCTTCTGCTCTATCTATATGTGATTCGCCGTCTATCTCAATAGATAGTTTCATTTCAGAACAGTAGAAATCGAGTATGTATCTTCCGATTGGATGCTGGCGTCTGAATTTTAGACCTGCAATCTGCCTGCCTCTTAAAATATGCCACATTGCTGATTCAGCTTCTGTGCTTGTCTGACGTTTATCTTTTGCCAGATCACGAACAGACTGTTGCGACCCTCGAATCGCTCTGTTACGAGAATTATCCATTCGCATTATGCCTTCATCCCCCGCCCCCTTCTCCCAAAAACAGGAGAAGGGGAGATTTAATTAATAGTTTGTCGGTATTTTCAAACCACGCCAAACCATTACTTACATACTCATGTCGTACATCGAGATGAGGAAATGGATATTTTCAATATTTTACATATTTATAAGTCTCTTCAAACTGCCGCAATACCTCCCCTTCTCCTGTTTTTGGGAGAAGGGGGCGGGGGATGAGGGCAGATACAGGAGGAAATTCTCTGATCGAAGTGTAACCTCAGCGATATAATATTTCGATGAGGATTGCACTTTTTAATGGATAAAAAAATACGAATTGGAATCGTAGGTGGCGGATTTGCGAAGTCCTTCCAGTTTCATGAGCATCCCGACTGCACTGTAACCGCAGTAGCGGAACTGAACCCGGAACGCAGAGCGGGTCTTAAACTTCTCAATCGGTGCGATACCGGCTATGAGACGATGGAAGAACTCCTCAAGGATGCTAACGTCGATGCGGTTGCAATATTTACCCCAGCTCCCATGCATGCGATTCACAGCATAGCCGCGCTGAATGCCGGCAAGCATGTTTTCTGTGCCGTGCCTGCAGCATTCAGCCTTGAAGAGTGCCAGAATCTGCTGGATGCAGTGAAATCGACTGGCCGCACTTACATGATGGCCGAAACGAGCTACTATCGAAATGCCACCATTCAGGCCAGGAACTGGTATCGCGAAGGAAAGTTTGGAGAGCTTTTCTACACCGAAGGCGAATACTGGCACGAAAAACTAGACTCCATGATGTTCGACGATTCCGGCAGCCGAACCTGGCGACACGGGCTTCCACCCATGCACTACCCTACTCATTCGACGGCTTTTCTGGTGGGAGTGACCGGGGAGCGTCTCGTCCGGGTAGAGTGTATCGGATGGGGAGATGATAATCCGATCCTTAAGGACAATATCTACAATAACCCTTTCTGGAACGAGGTGGCACTCTTCAAAACGGATCGAGGACATGCTTCGCGCATGATTGTGGGATGGCACGTGGGCCATCCGGAAATCGAGCGGGCATCCTGGTTCGGGAGTGACTTCTCCTATATTATGGCTTCGCCCATAGGGCAGCCGAGCAGCACCAGTTACAGCAATCGAGTCGAAAAAGTAGACATCCCCAACTTCCACGAACTTCTACCTCCTTCGCTGAGGCATGACAGCGGCCATGGCGGTTCGCATACGCATCTTACACACGAATACATCACTGCGCTGATCGAAAACCGCACTCCATCCGTGGATGTCTATGAAGCAATTGCCTATACTGCACCCGGAATCGTAGCACATCAGTCCGCCCTGCGTGGCGGCGAATCAATGGCGGTGCCAGATTTTGGCCGGGCCGGTTGATGAAAGCTGTAAGTGTGCTGATCTTCGCGGTGCTGCTTTTGCTGCGTTCTCATATGGGAAATGCATCCATTCTTCCGGAAGAACTTACTCTTTCGCAGATGGTGGCAATGGATGCAGCCGTTGAGCAGATGCAAGGCGCAGTTAAAGGAGCATTGATCGTACCCAATGGGTACCGTACTTCTATTGATGGAAAGTACAATCGAAAGTATCATGGAGTTTGCTATGGATATCTAGCGGGAATTGCAGCCTCAGACAGTGAGCCTGTCTACTCCCGCAGATTCATAGTCCATGTACCGGATACCGAACAGCTTGAAATTGCGAAACGTGCCGTTAGCCATCTTCTCCTCCTGCTCTGGGAAAATCATTCTCATCTCCATTTTGATCATCCAGTATCTGAGAATACCGTAGAGTTGTGGATAACTTCAGGGCCAGGAACTGGTCGATCTGCAGATGCGGCGGGCGAACAGTTCAAAAATCAGATTTATATCTACGACATCAATAGCGCCCGTTCTCCTGAAGAATGGGCAAGAGAGATATCCCACGAATATGGTCACTTTGCGCTGCCGGGTGTCAGTGGTTTCAGCGCGCCTGAAAATTGGGCAAATGGGATGCTGGGGGAACGACTCTCACTTAAATGGATATTAGAGGACATCATTTTGGGCAGGTTATCGAAAAATGATCTGCGGATATTAGATGAGAATGATCTCCGCGATTACGTCCATCGACAGGTAAGTCCTCTCATCGTTCAGATTTCAGCCAAAGGAGCCGATGAAAAATCGTTTCTCAGCAAAGACAGCAGAGGGATGGATATCTACACCGGTTTCGCACTCTATTTCGATAGTATCTACGGGAGCGCTGCCCTCAGGCGAGCAATGGATTCGACTCTGCCTAAAAATGGGCAGCAGTATATAAAAAGCGACGATTTTTTTCGTGGCGCTCTGTATTCACTGAAATCTGCAAAGGAAATAGAAATTCATCCGGCGCAGGTTACCTCTGGAGTTGGTAAAGACAGTTTTTATATCTATCTGCCGAAAGGGAGATATAGGATATCCGAGTATGATATTTTAAACTGGCGTATAGACAGCCAGAATCCGAATGAAGTTGTTAAAAACCAGAGTTCGGCAGCATTTAATGCAGGGTGGAGAAGCATCCATATGCAGCGAAAAGATGGCAATGCATCTCCATCCATTACCTTGACTCGGCAGCCAGGCGGAACTACATGAAGGGTTTTATGATCGGGGATACGGCGAACTCGGGCGCAGGGAATCGACGATATGAGATTGAAGCTCGGATATTGTCTCATACTCAAACTCGTGAGGATGCCTTCGAACTGGTTCTGGAGGCACCCCAGATCGCCAGCAGTGCGGAGCCGGGCCAGTTCGTTGAAATACTTTTCGGAGAACACTACGCCCACATTGCCCGCAGGCCCTTCAGCATCTACAGTGCAGAACCTATAGATGGGTCGATAACTATTCTCTATCGTCGTCATGGCGCGTTTACCAGCGGATTGAAACATAAGTCTGAAGGAGACTCGCTGTCGCTAATCGGCCCGCTCGGCAGATCATTTCACTATGAAATGACCGATAATTTGCATCCCATCCTGATCGCAGGCGGTATCGGAGCGCCTCCCATATCGTTTCTAGCTGAGAGGATGTCCGAAAAATTTAGCGCCATCGGCAGAAATCCTGCAGAAATTGTGGTCATCAATGCCGCGCGCACCGCAAGCCACCTTATAGGAATACCGAAGCTGACTGCGCTGAAAGTTAATCTGCACCTGGTTACCAATGACGGAACGGCTGGGAAAAACGGAACTTCAATCGAGGTTCTAGCGGATATTTTGGAATCCACGTCAGATTTGGAGAGCGTTCAGATTTTTGCCTGCGGCCCAATGTTGATGCTGAGAAGTATCAGCGATGCAGCACTTCCGCTTAAACTGGGCTGCCAGCTCTCCATAGAAACCTCGATGCCATGCGGGATCGGAACCTGTGCAGGATGCGCAGTCGCTGTTCGTGACGGCAGCAGTGATCAAGGATTCCGGTACGCTCTCGCATGTACAGAAGGTCCGGTTTTTGAAGCAGAGGTGCTTATCTGGTGAGTACTCACATGTTATTCCGGCAGTCCGTTTGGAATGGCATGCTCCGTACGTATGAATGTTTCTGCCCGCTGTAGATCATCCACATTCAGCAGATCGATACCCGCCTCTCTTTCCGTTTTCCAAAAATTAATGGTGTTGGGAGTATTCCAAAATCGTATCTGGCGACCTCGAAGGTGCGCCTTTACGACCATTTTTCGCAGCTCGAACATCTTTTCTGCGGAGAGCTCCCCAACTCCGAACCAGTTGAATTTCGCAAGCCAGTCGTCACTTATCCAGGGCATGATATCCGCAGATACAGAGGAGTCGATGTCGCTAAGAGTTCCATCGATCGATGCCAGCCGGTTTTTCTCAGCCATGATAAATGCACGTGGAACATTCCCCGTAATAATAATCCTGATCGCTCGCTTTGTCGTACTGGACGGAGTAAATTCCGTCAGCATCTGCCGATATTTTTCGAGCACTGGCTCCAGGGCAGCATAGGTTTTAAGGCCGTCTGATTTAAGGTCGATCAGCAGCGTAAAATCGGATGGAACCGGGTAGACATAACCTCGATTGGTCCGCACACGATTCTGGAGTGGAATTAGATAGAGCGCTTCTAAAGTTTTTTCAGGCTTGACGTTCTGCATCTCGTGCGCCACCAATAGTTTTCCGTTCACGAGAAAAACATCTGCCTCCACACTGCATATTCCGTGGGAGAGGGCGTCCATCAGCGGCCTGGCGTGTTCATAGTCATTGTGTGCATGGAGCTGAGTTAAGGGAGGCAGCTCCGCCGATAAAACAGCGGGAGCCGTGCTGATCAATAAGCCCAATACGCAACCAATCCAATTTGTAGTCTGCTTCAAAACAAACTCCTTCCATACATCTTCTTATTCCCAGAGCAGCGCAGCGCTCACCAGGTATTCATCCCCTACACCCCAAAATGCTTCCATTCTTGACCCACCTAACAATTTTACTCGTTCGGATGCTTCCTTTTCAAGCAGTATGTCAACCTGAGGAGACAATGAGGAAATACCTATCGCCTGCTTGGGCAGCGAAATCTTCCTGCCCATTCCCGCACCGATTTTCAGCCCGGTGCCCAGCGCTTTCGATATTGATTCCATTAACGAAAAGTGAGCAGCGGCACGAATACATAGCCTGTCTAATGAGTCATCGACAGCGTCGGATTCAAATTTATCCAGCTCCTGATGCGACATAAACTGTCGCGAAAAACGAAAAAAATAATCGCGATCTTTATTAATAGTCCTGAGTCGCTTCAAAGCAACCAGATCGATTCCCACACCAAGCAGTGTTCGGCTGTATGCGGTTAAAAAGAGAGATATTCCCCCATCATTTGTATTGGAAATATGCAGGCGCTCAGGATCTATTCCGTGTATCCGAGCTCTCTGCAACCCTGCAGGCGTCCAGTTCAATATCGGCTTGCCATTAAAATCCCTGGTAAGCACAATCTCTTCCATACTCTCTATTGGCGACATTTCTAATTTCGGAAGCATGAGCGAGAGTATCTCATCGGTTTGCGACTTTTCTGATATAGATCTTTGCTCTGCAGAGACATCTTTCTTTTTATCATGCTCGGAAGCACACCAGGCGTAAGGCAGATCTAAGCTTTTTCGCCATGCGAATGCTTTTTCTATATCGCTTAGCCAGTCAGAATTTAAGGTGGATAGTACCAATTAGTCGGTTGTTCCAAATAATGAAAAATAATTTGAACCATTTTAATACAAAATGCGTATTATAGATATACACATTACCTCGTAATAGTTCTACAGCATAATTTATCGCTGCAAGCTACACAGTTTAAACAGTTTCATTTTTGCATAAGTGTGCTTAGATTCTGCATCTCATTGATTAAATAAAACTTTCCGTATCAATATTATGGAAATTTTGTGCAAAGCACCCCGTTTACCTATGAAGATCTTTCTGATTTAACCGATAATTCCACCAGGTATCTGTTCAACCCCTTCCAGACGAGGGATTTAGAAGCTTTCATACCGAGATGGCGCAGCTCTCTTTGTTATAAAAGTGTTTAGCAGATAAATTTACACCCCCTGAGGAGTAGTATGTCATGGTATCACAACTAGAACACGATTCACATGGTGAGGAAATCTATTTGGCAGGCGAACGAGTTTTGCCTGGAACCTATCGCCAGGTAGGCGGCATGCGTGAAGTTCGGTTGGATCACGAGGACATTTTGCCGGCCAGTCTGGATGGCCGGGTAGCCTGTTATATGAGAATCAGTAATACCTGGGGCCAGCTCGCACATCGTAATTCGAGAGAGCACGCTCAGACCATGCAGTCTTCAAAAATATAGTTAATGAGATCACACACAAACCGACGCCGCCTGGCGTCGGTTTTTTTTATGCTAACATCATCACCGTAATTCGATCTCCAGCTTTAACATTGGATACATCAATTGGCACAACGATGTAGGAATTGGCTCCTATCATAGAGGTCATAATGCCGGAGCCCTGATCACCTGTAGGAATTGCAGTCAATCGGCCGTCTTGCGAAGTTAAATGAGCCCGAATAAACTCCTGGCGGCCAGGAATATGTTCGATGTCTGATCCAGCAGTCGCTTCTAATTTTAGCCGAAATAGGGAATCATCCGAAATACCCGACATTTTTCTAATCACCGGACGCACAAAAAGTTCGAATGTTACCATCGCTGATACGGGGTTGCCCGGCAGGCCGAAAACAAGCTTATCCGCTATTCTGCCGAAAGCGAGAGGCTTTCCTGGTTTTATTGCAATCTTCCAAAACTCAAGGGTGCCAATTTTTTCCAGCGCCGGCTTAATAAAATCACGATCTCCCATCGAGACGCCGCCTGCAGTCACAATGAGATCAACGTCCTGCATATCGCCTAGAGTTCGAAATGTATTTTCAGTTTGATCATAATCGTCTGCTATATGCACCATGCTATGTACTTCACCACCGGACTCTCGGACTAAAGCTGCGAGCGCATATAGATTTGAATTTCTAATTTCGCCATACGGGAGTGGACTGCTTTCTGCCGGATCCACGATTTCATCCCCCGTGGAAACAATCACCACGCGCGGCTTTTTGTAAACAAGTGGTTTCATTACGCCAACCGCTGCAAGCATAGCGATCTCTGCAGCGCCTAGGTGCATCCCTCGCCACAAGACGATATCTTTTTTCTGAACATCTTCTCCTGCGAGACGCATGTGCCGACCGGATTCCAATGATTCATGTATTTGAACAAAGCCGTCTCGATCAATTTTGGTATCTTCCACCATAATGCACGCGTCTGCATTTTTAGGGATGGGGGCACCAGTCATAATGCGTACTGCCGAACCTTCCGATAATTCACCGAAAAAAGGAGTTCCGGCATGTGAATCCCCTGCAATTTTTAACTCTACCGGCGCTGCCAGGGAAGCAGAGGCTATATCCTGTGAACGAACAGCAAAACCATCGACGGCGGAATTATCAAACGGTGGCAGATCGGTGTCAGACTGCACGTTCTCGGCAATCGTAAAACCTAAAGCATCAAGAATCGGGACACGATAAGATTCCTTAATGCGAGCGAAGTCTAATATTTTTTGCTGTGCCGTTTCAACTTCTAACATGAACTAAAAAATACCTTAATCCTGGAATATGAACTATTAACTTATATCCGAAAAGTAACTAAATAGAATCATCTTGGATGTTAATCATGGTATCCGCATTCTCCTTCGATTCGAACTTCTTAGTTGGGTTATCTGTCATTAATTGAGTATTTCCACCTGCCGAATCGATACAGAATTTGTTGAACAGCCTGCGATGGCAGCCATGTTTCTCGTTGTGCATCCTTTCACCAACTTTCTATGCAATCCGGTAATACCTGAAAGTTATTACTATGAGATAATTTGGAAGTTTCGGCAAGTTAGCAAAAAAATACTGTCACAGTTTAAGCTGGAAAACATTTATATAGAATCATGAAACAATACTTTTGCCGTTACGTAATAATTTCGGAGTTCTTCGGTTATCTGGCCAGAAATCGCGGACGCGTAAATCCTGGAATGTTCAAAAAGCGCTGATTTAGCAGGCGCAATAAAAATGATTGTATACAGAAAGAGAGCATAAGATGAAGAGCCGAAGTATTTTCATTATCTTTATGATTATGATACCGGCGTTATTTCTGTTAATTTATTCGCTGCTCAAACCACGGCCAACGTACGTTTTAAAAGACCTTGGTATCGATAATTTTAAGAGCAGCAGCGCTAGCAGCGTAAATGATACCGGACAAGTTGTGGGAATATCAAACGGCGGAGCAATGACTCACATTCAAGGATTTGTTCGAAGTCAGGGTAAAATCTCCTCCATACTTGCCAATGGCGGCGACGATGTTATCGCGAACAGTATTAACATTAAAGGAGCCTGCACCGGGTATTTGCACTCCTCCACACTGGCCTGCACTGCGTTTATATACGACCATGCCGCCTATACAAAAATTGGAACGTTCGGTGGAAAAGTGAGTCAGGCGTTCGCAATAAATAACCAGGGCGATGTGGTAGGAGCTGCGTCCGATAATGGAAAAAAACTGCACGCTTTCCTCTTCAAAAATAAAAAGTTGACAGATCTAGGCTCGCTTGCAGGCGGCTTGAGCAGTTCTGCTACAGGCATAAATAACCATCTACAGATATGCGGTACTTCACAGCTGAGTGATGGTTCGACGCATGCCTTCCTCCGCGATAATGGCTCGATAAAAGATTTGGGAACCCTTGGCGGACCCTCCAGCTTCTCAACCGCTATTAACGATTCGGGAGAAGTAGTGGGCTATGCCGAACTTTCTAATGTCTATGCGCACGCTTTTGCCTATAAAAATGGGGCTTTAAAAGACCTAGGAACTCTGCCAATGGGAACTGAGAGCTACGCGTATGGGATTAATCGCGAGGGTACCATTGTCGGCAGCGCAAATGATTCACATGGAGTTATGCACGCCATGGTATTTGCAAAAAATAAAATGCAGGATCTAAACAACATTGTAGATAAAAATGCAGGATGGGTGCTGTCAGAGGCGCGCGGTATCAATAATAGCGGCGTGATTGTCGGCAAGGGATTTAAAAATGGGGAGATGCACGCCTTCATGGTAGAACCTATCCGCAGCTGAAGGATTCCTTCCTTTTTATTAGCTGATGACTTCATTGAGAAAGCTTGATCCATGTGTTCCATTTGGCAGGCTGAAAACCTCCCTGATAGTCGCTGCTATATCAGAATAGGTATTACGAATTCCCAAATCATTGCCTGATTTCAGGCCCGGTCCGTGCACTATTAAAAATGGATATTCTCTTGAGTGATCGGTTGAGGGCGTGGTAGGATCATTTCCATGATCTGCCGTGATTATCAGCATATCCGTCGCCTTCAGTTCTTTCAAAATTTCTGGAAGCGCTGTATCCCAGGTTTCCAGTGCGGCTGCCATACCCGCCGGGTCATTCCTATGGCCATACAGCATATCAAAATCTTCCAAATTGGCGAATATAAGCGCGCTGTCGTTCTGCTTAACAGCTTCTAATAACGCGGCTGTATGCGCTTCGTTATTCGTAGTATGGTCCCACGAGGAAATGCCTCGGCCATTATATATTTCATAAATTTTCCCGATCGCATGAACTTTTTTTTCGGCATCTACCAGGTCATCCAATACTGTATGCGGCGCCGCTACCGGATAGTCTTTTCTTCTTTCGGTACGTTTGAAATTTCCATCGTCCCCCTCAAACGGCCTGCAGATAACTCTGCCAACTTCATGCTCTCCAACGAGCATATCGCGCGCTATCTGGCAAATCTCATATTGGCGTGCGATTGGTATAATTTTTTCGTGCATCGCGATCTGGAAGACACTATCTGCTGATGTATAGACGATGGGATATCCGGTTCGAACATGCTCGGATCCTAATTTCTTGATGATTTCCGTCCCAGAAGCCGGTATATTCCCAATGACACGAAGCTGTATGGCTTGTTCAAAAGCAGAAATAACTGCTGCAGGAAACCCTTGCGGATAAGTTGGAAACGGCTTCTCCAGCACTACGCCGGCTATTTCCCAATGTCCTGTGATAGTATCTTTTCCAGGCGAAGCTTCGTTCATTTTTCCGAAATTGGAGATCGGTTTATCAGCTGGTGGAATTCCAAGAATCGGAATTATATTTCCCAGTCCCATTTGTGCCATAGCGGGCATATGCAGCCCCCCTAATGCAGAGGCGGTGTGTGCCAGCGTGCAGCTTCCACGATCTCCATATCTGTCTGCATCAGGAAGCTCGCCTGCTCCAACGCCGTCGAGCACTGCTATGATAATTCGTTCGATATCCATTACGATATTGATTCCTAAACTTATATTTTGATTGCTGTAATTTCGCCAGAAGTCTGAGTGGAACCTGCCGCAGTATTGGAATCGTAATATTTATCGGATTACGCGTTCTGCTGCGCAATATTGCGAATTATGGAAACTTATCCTATAATAGTATTATTGTGGTTTTGAATCGAGAGGAAGTTTAATGATTTTGAAGTCAATGAGTCTGAAGTCAATAAGTCTGATGGGAGCTGTTTTAACCTGTGCTGTTGTACTCTCTGGATCCAGGGTTCTGGCTGAAGATAAAAAGACGGATAAAAACGCGAAACAGAGCAGCAGTTCTTCATCCAGCGGCAGTTCGCTGCTGTCTAATTCATCGACTTCTCCAAACTCAAGCCGTAAGCAGCCTGCCCATCATTCAATTATCAGTCAGCTCAGCAGCGATGATACGGCAGCTGATAGCGGAGAGAGTGGAAGCAGAAACTCTGGTATTAAAAGTTCACATACAAATAGACTTTTGATCGATCCGGATAACATTTCGGCTGTTCGAAAACACAAGGGTGTGCATCTGGGAACGCGGACGAATGCATCAAAAATTTTGGAACAGAATTCACATTCGTCCGGTGAGCGGCTCTCTTTAATGCAGAAACGCAGACTTGAACGAATGAAAAAGCAGATTAATACACACTCGCATGGAACTGGATCAAAAATTAATAGTAAATCATCGCCAGGCACCACCAAAGGAAGCTCAGATAATCAACCAAATGGTGCACGAAATGCAGCGGGCCAGCAAAATAAATAGTATGATTTCGAACCGCCCAACATTGATGGAGTTCTAAATTTGCCGAGATGTGAATTAGATCAGAATAGCACCCTCGATTCCCTTGACATTGAGCCTGTCGGATGGTATACTATCTTCTGTTCAATGGGGGTGTAGCTCAGTGGTCAGAGTGCCTGCCTGTCACGCAGGAAGCCGCGGGTTCAAGTCCCGTCATCCCCGTAATTAGATCAAAATGCTTATTGTTGGGGGGTTGAAGTATAAGACTTCAGCCCCCCACAATGCTATATTGAAGTACCGACTTTAACCCATCAAGTCCCCGCAAAACAGTACACGCTGAAAGGGGAATTGAAATTGAAACTCACAGACTGCATTGCCGACTACCTGAATCATATCCGACACGAGCGTAATCTTGCGAAGAGTACATGCCTGCATTATCAATGCTGGATGAGACATTTCATAGATTGGCTTGAAACTAACGGATACCCCAGCGCCGACCTCGATGTTTTCTCCCTCCCGGTTCTACGACGTTATCAATACCACAAAACAAAGGAAGGTGCACGTCCGAGAACTATCCACAGTGCATTTCATAGCCTGCGCGGTCTTGGGGAATTCCTAGTTACAAACGGACTTTTAGAAATTAACCCATGCAAGGGATTAACAATGCCAAAAAAGGATGCTGCACAGAGACTCATAATTACTGATTCTGACGTAGCTGCACTTTTCGAAGCAACCGAAAGACAACGGACTCTTCGACAAACTGCATTGTACCGAGCAGTACTATGCACTCTATGTTACGGAGGACTTCGACGCGAGGAAGTTTGTAGCTTACACATATCAGATATCGACATCGCAGATAAGAGAATTTTAGTTCGATCAGGCAAAGGAAGTAAGAGCAGACGTGTTTTCGTCTGCACAGAGGCTGCGAATGCCCTTGGTGAGTGGCTTGCGCTAAGGGAACCAGACTGCCAGGGGGATTGGCTCTTCATGATAGATCGTGCCCGTCGTGTTCACCACACCGGAATAGCAAATTTGATTGAAGCATTGAAAGCGACGGCAGGATTAAGAGATAACGAAGCAATTAAACCGCATGGATTACGTCACTGGTGCTTGACTAACTTAATGAGGAACGGTGCGAATCTGAAAGACGTTCAACACTTTGCTGGTCACTCCGACCTTCAGACAACTGCGCGTTACCTACACAGTAGCGAAGAGCAGTTAAGAGGTATTAGCGAACTAACAGCACTCCGAACGAAAGCGGTTCCACAGGATGACGGGAAAGTAATTCCCTTCCCAAAACATCGACTTGAAGCAGACCGTCCCAGACTGCGTCGAATCGCTCGCTGATATTTGCATAACTAAACCAAAGTATATATTCCGCGAGAGTGATGTTTTCACTCTCGCTTTTTAATGGTTAAAAAATCTTATACTCTTTTCACCCAAAACTGATTCAGTATGAATTATAGCCATGATGAAAAGAACTGAGGCAAATAATATTGACGTATAATGATACATGGCATACACAGAAGATGAAAAAGCAGCTGCTCTCACTACTTTAGCTTTTCATGACGGTAACTGTGCAAAAGCTTCAAAAGCGGTAGGAGTTAGTCACGCTCAGCTTAGGCGTTGGGCTAAAAGTATTAAACCTGATGCAATAAATCAAAATGTTGCACTTAAGGAAAATGTTGCACATAAAAAAGAGACATTAGCCGAAAAGTGTGAGACGATCATTTATACACTGTTGGATGCACTGCCTAGCAAAATCGCAGATTCTACCCTTCAGCAGTTAAGTACTTCATTAGGAATTTTAATTGACAAGATGCTCATATTACGAGCGGAAAAACCTACAATCAACCAGGCATCTTTGACTGATGCTGAACGGGCACAGAAAATTAGTGAGATATTAACCAAGGCAGGAATGAGAATTGTAAGAGATCAATCTCACGATCTTATCATATCTTAAGAATTTAATTCCGTTTAATGGAAATGTGTTATATTTCTCTAAAAGTTTTATCTTCCATTTTGTTCGGAATGACTTCAAAACAAGGTTGATTCTGTATAAGTTGATAATGAAGTAATGCAAATATGTCCTCCGAAGTATATATGGCGATGTCGATTGATTCCAGATCCTGATGGCCTTTTTGAATTCATCATTAAGGTACCTCCACATATGGGTCATCCAGTTCTATTATATGGAGGAATTGGCTTAAGTCGGTAATTGGAGTTAGGGATCCACGGTGCATAGAGTAATATGGTGCATCACGACCATTGGCACCCTGCATTACCATCCATCCATCTACCTCATTTGCCGAAATCACTGCGATACGGAAAGAATCTTCGGTTTCGAATAAACATAGAGTGTAACATTCTGGCCTGGTTTGAGGATTCAAGTGTTTCCCTTGATTAATACACGCGAACTGCTTCCTAGGGAGACACGCTTTCACATCATAAGTTTTCCCACTCAGCTTGAAGTCGGGGTCTTTCGGTGCCCGATCAGTAATGAACACATAATCTTGGGGGTTTATACCTTCCCTTTCCATTGCATCCATAAGGGCGAGTTCTGCCAGACATCCGTAGTAATCGCCTTGACGATTCTTTTCGTCGGAGCCTTGATTTTCTGATGCTGCTCGGTTCCCATCATGTGCTGCCGTTCTTGACTTAGCAATATCTGCTGCACATAGCCTCATCGCTTTGGTTGTGAAAATAGTTAATGGAGGGGAGTTGGGGAGTTGGGGGAGTATTCCCGCCAGACCCTTGTATGTATTATCATGCTTAGATAAATTTTCTCCAAAATACTCGCCATGGGGTAGAGGAGACACTCCCCTCACTCCCTCAACTCCCACTGTTTGAATCAATTTGTAGAGATTACTCTTTGATTCTACACCACCTGTTACAAGTTTCAACCCGCCGAACACACGATCGATTTTGGATTTTAATAATTTCCCAATTCGGATATTTAGAGCATTTCCTTCCTTGTCACCTAAATCTTCTGCAATATGAATTCGTGCAATGGGAAGGATATCCTGAACCCTAACTGCTTTCTAATCAAGTATGGAATGCCATGAAGTGAAGAAGTCAGTCCATGCAGATCCGTTTGTGTCTAAACGAGTTTGTGCATCCTTAGTGTTTTCGAGGAATCCAGGAATTCCTGAATTTTCGAGAATTCCTCCAATGACATTTGCCCATTGTTCATAACTCCCTGGGAGAGGTATTTTACCACTGTAATTAGGTCTCCCTGCTTTAATCCATGCAATTATTAATGTTAGAATCGCACCTACTAGTTTCCCTCGATTTTCTCTCACCCATTCACGAAGGTTAGGGTGTTGAAATACTGTTCGTTCGTAAGGGCGTTCGACGCCAGCATCAAGCCTTATCCAGATAGTGCGACGGATCGTATCAGCACCTAAGTCGCAGTTATTGCTAGTAGCAAGCCAAATACATCGAACTGGAACTTCGACGTTTTTGGAAATCCCTAGGACTCTATCCTTCCAATTATAAGCTGTTAAAGCTGCATCGAGCGCTGCAGATTTAAGGGAAGTGACATTATCAAAAAAAATGGTAGATGGGGCTTCCATCAGAGTTGATGTTAATTTTTTCTGCCATTCTTCTTCGGTGCGTGGAGCCGTTATGATTGCTGGCTTGTTTGAGAGGAAAGGCATAAGACAAACATCTGCTAACAAGCCTTTGCCAGTACCCATAACAGGCGCGTCAATAAGATGGAGCGGTGTTGGACCCGGTATGAGTTCTCGTACGAATGGGAGTAGTATCATTCCAATTGTATGTGCTCTTGATGCATCATCCTTAAATGGAAAATTAATCAGTAGTTCATGATCCAGAAGGTATTTTGCTTTATCTATATTATCTAACGTTGCATTCATCGTCGGCAATATAAGATTAGGTTCGGCATGGTAATATAATCCACTCGTTTCCTGATATCCCGGTACCAGTGAAAGGCTTCCATCCGCGGCGAATACTGGCGCGGTTACTATTCCATGAAGAGCAGGAATGCCATTAATTGGAGGAAGAGATAAAATGTCTTCAATCACATTCTGTAATGGCGATACTTCGACAGCACCACGTTTTTCGCTCGTACTAACCCAATCTGAGCAGCGAGTCATGATTCCGCGCAGCATTTCTTTATTCAGTATTTCCGGCAGAATGTGATTACCTTCTTTACTTGGTATTTGAATAACTCGTGCTAAATTTCTACCAAAATAGAATATAGCAGGCGGATTATTTGAAACTATTATTGCTTTTAACGCATCATCGGTAATGTCACGAAGTTGCCGACTATTAGTTTCTATCGCATCTTTACGGAGCGGTCGTAGTTCCGGCTTGATGAGCGTACGCAACTTGTGAACCGTTCCACCAGATGCAAAGAAGTCATCAAGGCCAGTTTTTTTTGTGTTAAAGCAAGGAGTGTCTATGTTAAGCATGGACTTCCCCATTCTTATCGCTCTCATAATCTGATAGATAGACATAATGAACTACTGCGCCACGACTTTGAAGGAATTTGGAACATCTCAGCAGAGCGAAATAGACATGCGGATTCGTGGCAGAGTCTGAATCGAATGCCAGAATGACTTTTCGATCCTTTAAAGGGATTTGATACCAATCCTGGAGGGGGACTTTCCCCTGCTGCCAGCAGTCAACGCCACTGATAGATACACATGCCAAGCCATGTGATATTGCTGAATCCGCTTTCTTGGCACCCTCGGTGATCCAGAGTTCAGTTGACTTATCGAGTACGCTAGATAGTGCAATAGGGTTACAGTCAACAATGAGCCGTGCTCCGTTTGGCATAAGGTATTTCGGCACCTTGACTGGTATAACTGATGAAGTATTGTGCGGGCGAATCTGATAGGTAATAGTTTTGCCATCAACAGAATGAAGGGGCACAACCAGACAGGGTACTTTACCATTCGCCTGCCTATGCATGATTCGGGGCAAATCACGCTTATCAATTAGCGTGAAGTATTCTCTCGCATTAATGACTTCGGTACGAATCGCGCTTCCGTGTTCTAGAATCTCCCGGTCGTTGTCAGAGAGTGGAGGGGGCCAGGTGGCATCGTAGTAATCACCTGTCATTGGATACCCGCCCAAACAGTGCACTTCCTAGGTTTCTTAAGAATCGCCGGAATGATCTACACTCAGTGCGATTGAATGCAGTTTTATTCGATAAGTAAGCGCAGTCAATGAATATATACTTGCAAATCGAGCCTGTTTCAACTTGTACCCAAATATATTGGCACTCCAACTCGGTGATAATGCAGCGAGAACTTGCAAGGTTAAGAATCGCCAATATCAACTCACAAAGGTATACTAAAAGTGGATTTAAGAATAAAGCGGTGATTGGTGTAGCGCCAGTCACCGTTTTTCGGTTATGCATCTTCGCCTCCTTCCTTCATGCCCTGAGTTCTGAAGATTCCTCTATCAGCGCTTCGGTGTTTTTCAGATGGCATCCAGCCCCTTTCCATAACTAAACCCAAGAACTCAGGAATCATCTTTGCAACTGCAAGAGCCACAAGTTCGGGATCAGTCGATGCTGCTACGATTCGCGCGGTGTTTATACTCCGCCCTTGATACAAGGCTAAAAGATAAGGTTCCTTGGACATAAAAAAGCCCTCCTCACCATATAGCGGATGAGAATGGCCTTATCTATGACAAGAAATAATTTTTTTATGAAAATAATTTAAGCGTTCAGTTCATGCCTTCTTAAACGTATTTTTTTGTAACCTCTTGCTTGATGTTGACGAACCGTTCCTACGGTGCGTCCTAGATTCTCAGCAACTTCGGTTTCAGTCATATCCTCAAATATTCTCATTTGCAACACTTTAAATTCTTGAGGGGAGAGCCCAGATGTTTCTAAAATACTTTTCGCTGAATCAGTAATGATGAACTTATGGAACTCATCGAAACTATTCATTTCATTCCTGACCATCGAAAGACGCAGATCGTCGGAGGAAAGTGACTGAAAGCCTTTTAACTCTTCGGAGTATTCCTTAAGCAGTTCCTGACGGACATTTCTACCTCCAGAGGAAAAGTCATTATTGCCGACTCTATTACAAACCTCAGACGCTGCACGAAAGATCAATTCGTTATACCATTCTGGGCCATAGTCATTTCTCATTACCTGTGCCAGTGTATTCACATGCTTCCTATCAGGGGGCCTGCTAATGTTTAGCTGACTTAGTGTAAAGGCGGTTTTTGCTGGAAGTGCCGCGTTACTCATTCCCCATTCATCTACGATATCGAACATCCAGTTGAAGATGTATGTGGTCACTCGCTCTCTAATCTCCTTTGTGCACGTAATTAGCCACCCCCGTGCTTTCCCTGAATTCCTCGCGGCCTCCAAATATGAAGTTAAGAATGTAATATTCATCTCTTCTACATATCGTAAATTTATCAGAATATGACCATGTATACCCAAGGAATCTGATACTCCTTCAAGCATAGCTTGCCAGAATCTAGCAGTGTCTCTGGCTAAAGCCAATTGTGTTTCCATTACATCGAACGCTTCCTCCTCGGTCATCATATCAATGGCTGCAGCATCATGCTTATTCCGTTCTGTAAATTGTGTTTTTAGAATTTGACACTGTTTTCGCGCGATTCTAGCCTCGCGAAGTAAATCGAATTGTATATCTTTTTCTTTCTTATCCAGCTGCTTTAACATGTAGGAGTAAAAGTTAAAAAACCATTGACCCTTCTGCAATCGATTCTCGTAATATGGAATATACACGGCACATCCTCCCTCAAAAAATGAAAGTGTTTTGCGGATTGTTTGGGGTAAAATGCGGATGTTAATCTTCCAATATAACCTTATTCCAGCGTCCAGTTAAGCCATAGATTCTAGAGAAATCTATGGCTTATATTTTACCTTAATCTAAAAGTGAAATACAGACAGATTATGAGCATTCTGCACTGCAGTGAAATACAGACAGATTATGAGCATTCTGCACTGCAGCGTTTCAAGAAATTGTACGTCAGATATTTAATCTGCCTGAATTTTGGGGAATGATTCGATGATCAGGCGTTTATAAACGTGAAGATCTGGAGTGTATCTATGACGCTTTATACAAGGTTAACAGAGATATGATGAGTGAGAAATTGAAGCATCATTCCGATAGACAGCTGCACCCTGTTTGTCGGTGGATATCCTGTAGTATACTATGCAGTCAGTCTTCACATAATACTTCTAATATCTCAAAATAGATTGTTGTAACAAGATCATACGAACTTTGGAATATGTAGCAAATATCTTTGAACCTGTCCGGCTGTCAAGCATATTACCACGATACGAGAGTAATACCGATTTGCGACTTGAGTAAGTCGTGATAATTCTCATCTGATCTTATATGAGAAAGCTATTTCACCTTATTTATTTTTCTATTGGCTAGGCTTGATCAGCACAATTCAGACTAATAACCTGATGAAATAATTCTATACTGCCCTGTTATACGTATCCGATTGGAGGAATTTGTTAGAACGTGTGGAATTTATCAATATTAATGTTATCACGTAGCTATATCTAACTTTCTTGCATGTTTTACGTCTCGATAGAGTGTTTTACCCCACGAGTCTTATTTGCCGCTGTAGCTATATCTCGGATTTAGGAGCCTCATATTGTCATCTATGTTGTTGCCTGATCAAGGTCAAATAGTCGAAGTGCGACAGCGGAGATATATAGTCACTGATGTTAAGCAAGCTACGCTTACAGATCGAGTATCAGAAGGCAGCGAGAACGATCCAGAACATCTTATCACTCTTTCATCTATTGAGGATGATGCTCTTGGTGAGGAGTTGCAGGTAGTTTGGCAGATTGAGGTTGGACGGTGTATCTACGAAAAAGTAAACCTTCCGTCTCCAATGAATGGCTTCGATTTACCAGAACGCCTTGACGCTTTCCTGGATGCCGTACGATGGGGGGCAGCTTCTCTTGCGGATGTACGAATGCTCCAAGCACCATTTCGCAGTGGCATTGTCATCGAGGACTATCAACTAGATCCACTCATTCGCGCAGTACAGATGCCTCGTGTCAATCTGCTAATTGCAGATGACGTAGGGATGGGTAAGACCATCGAATGTGGATTGATCTGCCAAGAGTTGATGCTCCGGCACCGGGTCCGCCGTGTACTGGTGGTCTGTCCTTCTTCCATGCAGGTCCAGTGGCGCGACGAGATGCGGGACAAATTCGGGCTGGAATTCCGCATCGTGGACAGCAACCTTATGCGCGACCTCCGCCGGAAGCGCGGGCTGCATGTAAACCCCTGGTCCCATTTCCCGCGTCTCATCACCTCGATTGATTTCTTGAAGCGGGACCGACCGATGCGGCTGTTCCGGGAAACGCTCCCGCCGGACGGTCAACCTGCTTATCCCCGAACACTCGATTTACTTGTCGTAGATGAAGCACATAACGTGGCTCCCGCCGGAGGTGGAAAATATGCCACTGACTCACTCCGCACGGCGGCTATGCGCACCCTAGTGCCACACTTTGAGCACAAGGTTTTTATGAGCGCCACCCCGCACAATGGATACCCTGAGAGTTTCACTGCGCTGCTGGAACTTATCGATAACCAACGCTTTGCTCGTGGCGTCGCCCCGGATCGAGACCAACTGAACGCCGTCATGGTGCGCCGTCTAAAGTCCGAACTGCCTCCTAAATGGGATGGAACTCCTCGCTTTCCGAAGCGGATACTCATTCCCTTGGAGGTGGAGTATACGGAAGCGGAAAGAAGGGCTCATGCCCTCCTGCAGGCGTACAGTAAGAAGCGTCAGGCGAACGCGCACGATAACCTGGAGCGATATGCCACAGAATTTGTTTTGAAACTCCTCAAGAAGCGCCTTTTTTCCTCGCCAGCTGCCTTCGCATCCACGTTGGCCCAGCATCTAGAATCCATCCGCTCCGCAAGGCGGCGCGGAATGGCGCTGGGCTTAAAACCCTCCCTGACCGTTCTGCAACGGCAGGTAGTGGAAAACGAGGAAGAATTTGCCGATGATGAGGAGTACGAAGAGGTCACCGGGGAGACCGTAGACACCGCCAGCCACCTGTTTCATGCCCTCACGTCGGAAGAAAAGCAGATGGTGACTGACCTCTCCGCATGGGCCCGTGACGCAACCGCCCGACCGGACAGTAAGGCGCAAGTGCTCATTCAGTGGCTGCATAACAACCTTAAGCCGGGCGGAGTATGGACTGACCGGCGCGTAATCATTTTTACCGAATACCGAGCGACTCAGAAGTGGTTACAGACGCTTCTCGCACAGGAGGGGTTAGCCGAGGGCAAGGAAGACGGACGACGACTACTAATTCTTTATGGCGGGATGCCGTCCGACCAGCGCGAAGCCGTCAAAGCCGCATTTCAAACCGATCCGTCTGACGCGCCTGTGCGAATCTTGCTCGCAACAGATGCAGCGTCGGAAGGCATCAACCTGCAGAACCACTGCGCCCGGCTCATCCATTTTGAGATTGCCTGGAACCCGTCGAGATTGGAGCAGAGAAACGGAAGAGTCGATAGACACGGACAGCGCGAGAAGGAAGTGCATGTTCACCATTTCGTGACTGCCGGATATGCCAAGCGGATGAAGGATTCTGGTGCTGTTGCCCCCAGCGCGTTGGAAGCAGATCTTGAATTCCTGATGCGTGCAGTCCAGAAGGTTGAGAACATCCGGCACGATCTCGGCAAGGTCGGCCCTGTGATCGCCTCCCAGGTGGAGGAGGCTATGCTCGGACACCGGACCCGCCTTGATACGGAGTCCGCAGAACGCGGAGCAGAACCAGTACGGCGGTTGCTCACCTTCCAACGCAAACTGGACGAGCAGATTACTCGGTTCCGCGAGC
>JBBRDM010000057.1:0-28792 GCA_038203935.1 Chthonomonadales bacterium | reverse complement strand
ATGTTGTATTCGACCGGGTCTTCCAGAGTCATAATGTTTCTCCGCTCATCGTTTAGCATATTGAGAGAGGAGTAGAGCGTGGTGCTTTTACCATTCCCCGTCGGTCCGACTACCAGCACCATGCCATGCGGCAGACGAATGAGTGATTCGAAATTTTTCTGTTGGACCGGCTGAAAGCCCAGTTTCTCCAGGGGAACCAGAACAGAAGATTTATCGAGTATGCGGAGGACGATCTTCTCGCCCTGAACCGTCGGGACAGACGAGACACGCATATCGTAAATACGCCCATGATTATCGTGGCTCATGCGGCCGTCCTGTGGCCGTCTGCTCTCAGTAACATCCATCTGGCACAGCACTTTAAGGCGAGCAATGATGGAGGATAACTGGGCGCGTGGTATCTCAGCCTGCTCCAGCAGCATTCCATCGACCCGAAATCGCACACGCAGCCCGCGTTCCTGAGGCTCGAAATGAATATCGCTGGCATGCAGGGCAAGCGCGCTTTCCAGCAGCGAGTCTACCAGGCGTACTATCGGAGCCTCGCTGGCAGCTTTCAGTTCTGGCCGGTTAACTGGATTTATTGTCTCTGAATTCTGAGTTTTTAGATCGTTCAGTGCGGCAGAAGTGCGGGAATGGGCATCAAAATGCTCGTTGATGGCTCGCTGAAGCTCCCACTCCATCGCAAGGAGAGGCGCGACTCTCAATCCCGTTATGAGGTGAATACGATCGATGGCATTTACATCGAGAGGATCGGCCATCGCAACTTCCAACGATTCTCCGAGACGCTTTAATGGAATTGCGCGCGTTGATCGCACCGACTCTTCAGGCAGCAGACGAACAGTTTCCGGGTCCAGCCGGATGCTGAGCAGATCGATATAGCGCACTCCGAGTTCGCGTGCAAGCATATTGCCGATCACTGCCGCTTCGACAAAACCCAGATCGACCAGTATTTGCCCCAGGAAAGCGTTGCTTTTGATCTGCACTTCAAGCGCCTGAGATAGCTGCTGCGTGGTGATCGCGCCGCTCTGAACGAGTCTATCTCCCAGCCTGAAGGCAGCGCGGCTGCTTTGTGATTCCGATTCTTTAATTGTGTTTTTAATTGGATTGATCATGATCTTCACAGGTAATAGCTATGAAAATCCTTAGAGAGTCGATTCATCACTATAATAAGGTTTCACATGGTAGTTCTGTTTGAGATACTCATAAAAAATTTGAAATATAAAGTACGTAATCATCGGATGAAAACCCAGCATTTTTTATGGCTTGTAAAATAAATAAATATTCCAGGCCGCACGTAAACGATGCGAAGATCAGAGCACCAAATGATTTTTGGGAATTCTAACTGGTAAGAATGAGCATGGAAAGAGGATAAGCTGGAAATGCGCGTTGGAAGGTGTTTTCAGAAGTGGAGAATACTGCGCGTATACAATGATTGAGGCGGGGGAATTATATGTGATGTGCAGATATTGCCGCACCTATCACCGTGAACCGGTAGGTGCGGAGTTAATCTGATTGGCAGTGATGGAACTCGTGGCAGCTGCTTTCGCTGTCATGAAAAACGGGTTGAGACATGGGCGAATAGGTACGAGCAAGAATGTTGGACCTTCAGGGTTTGATGGCTGATACTTCATGCTGGATTTATCGGCTGGAGTGCCTTTCACTGCGGTAGAGGTAATTTTGGGAACGCTGCCCTGGTAGGGAATGAATACTCCGTTGATGGTGAGATCGCCAGCGATAGCCTGCCCGGCAGTTACTCTGCCGCTCCCAAATCCGGTTGGTCTACCAGTTCCATTACGAGCCAATCCAGCGGCGGTAACTGCTGACGTTTTCAAAGGAGCGCTTGCGATAGCAATCTGCAGTCTGGTGCCAGCAAACACACCGATCACGATGGCAACTAGCATGTGCTCGATTCGGAACAAATCCACTTTAGCCTGCGGGTTCTTCATTTCTGCGGTTCTCTTTCAGGTGTGAGTAACGAAATCCATAGGATACGTTAGCAAAAGCTTGCGGAAATAGGATCGAACTGTTCTTCATTCACGCATATAGACGTATCGTTTTAAAAGTCGACTTCACTAAATTTCACCTGTCGATTATTTTTTTTCGTTCATTTCATCGCAGGTTCGCCTTCAAGAGTAATCAAATTTTGCAGTTTTTTATCCTCATCGTGATAACTTTGCGTTAGATAGAATAGACACGATTGCTTTATTGTTATATTCCCGGGCACAATCAAGAGCGGTTTCACCGCGGTCATTGCAGCAGCTGGTATCTGCGTGATGATGAAGCAGCTCCTCCACCATCCCGGCTTTGCCAAAAGAAGCTTGGATGATAAGTGCAGTTTCTTTAGAGTTATCAATGGCATTGATATTCGCCCCGTGGGATATTATTGAATCCATGATACTAAGGACAGTCTTTTCTGAATTGCCGTCTATCAGCATCAAACTGGTCTTACCGTCTGCGTCTTTAGCGTCGACCTTTGCGCCATGTTCCAGCAGAAAGTCTAACAGTGGCTTATTCATGGTATTGGCGGCACGCAGGAGAACGGTTTGCCCGGAATCATCTTTTCTTTCCAGGTCAGCGCCACTATTTATCAACGCTTTCCAGGCCGTTTCATCATTCATTAAAGCCGCTTCGTATAACCCAATTTTCAACCCGAAACCGTGCAGCAGTCTTACGGTTTTGGGATGATCGCCTTGTGATGCGTACGATATGGCAGTTTTTCCTCCCTCGTCATGCAGTTTGAAATAGGCGCCTCTTGCAATTAGCAGAGATACCACATCGTCATGCCCATTCGATGCAGCTTTCATGAGCGCAGTCATCCCGCCGCTATCCCGCGCATTTATATTCAAGCCGTGATCGAGCAGGTATCTGCTGGAGACAACATCTCCTGCTGATGCCGCAGACATGAGGAGAGTTTCATCAGACAGATTTTTCTCAAATAGGTTTGCTCCATGCTGCACTAAAAGCTGGACGATGTCCATTCGCTTTTTTACGATGGCCGCCTGGAGTGGAGTGTTATTCTGTTGAGCGATTCCCTGCGTATTCGCGCCGTGGTCCAGCATCACTTGAACGATGGCCGGATTCCCAAGTTCAACTGCTTTCGTGAAAATAGTTTCTGGGATGTCAGACCAATCCTTATCAGAGTCAGGAGAATCATTCACACTATACCAGTCGAGTTCATTTACATCGGAACCTTTTTCGAGAACTGCTTTCAGCCTTAGCACATTTCCGTGCTCCACTGCTTCGTACAACTGTCTGCCATGGCTGTCACGATAGTAAGCAGTGCAGAAGAGGGCAAAGACGAGGCAGGTGTGTGCGAAAATGTGGAGGAACAAGCGTGCAGGCAGCGATACTTTCTCTTTTTTGATTACCAATTCTGAGATTAGAATCCCTCCAGCTATCGCACCCACTAACATGCGATAGCATAGACCATCAAATAACAAGCTTGTGTTAAAGGGAGTGGTACGAAGCAGAGATACCAGGATCAAAAGGAGAAAGCTGCAAAAAAAGACAGCGGAAGCGCCGCGAATCGCTCCTCGCAGAAATCGAAAAAAGCTGAACTTTAGTGGTGGGTAAACAAACTCACTCAATTTCAACATCAGTAAGTTTCCTTTCGCTATTTTAATAGGCGAAGCAAATGAAGAAAACAGTAGTAGGTCGTTTTAAAAGTACTTTGTTTTACAAAGTATACACCATTTTTTCATTTGTCAACAGCTTTTTTTTCTTACTCAGCTAAATAGCGAATTTCGAATGGTCTGCATCACGCTCAGTTCCGATTTTAAACTCCATCATCTTCCCTTGGCAGCAAACGTTGAGCGGTTTGCAGCATTGCAGCGATAGGTCAGAACCAGGGTATTTGCTCCTCTCCCGCGAGGAACGAGCATCAGAGAGAATGGTAGGGGTGAGGTGAATTTTTGCCAGGGAGAAGAAAACTATAGATTAAGCAGTGTAATAGTAATCGACTTTAAAAATTTGCACAGACTATACTGCTGTTCAGAGCATGAAATATATTTTGAATCACGGGAGCCCAGAAATCAGGATCGGTCTGCCTGAAGAGCCGCATAGTAGGATACCAGGAAGAATCATCCCGATCATACATCCATCGCCAGCAGGGCTGGTAAGGGATAAGTGTCCAGACCGGGCGTCCAAGCGCCCCTGCGAGGTGTGCCACGGCGGTATCAACAGAAATGACGAGATCGAGCTCCATGATGGCGGCGGCAGTATCTGCAAAATCATTTAGTTCTGGGGCAAGATCAATCAATTGGATTCTTTTCGCGGTGGGACTATGCGCCTGTTGGGCGGCCTGTCCTTTTTGTAGGCTGTAAAACTGAATATCCGCATTGCGCGCGAGCCAGGAGTAGTCGGCGAGGCTGCAGGAACGAAGTTTATCCCCTTTGAAATCCGGATTTCCAGCCCACACCAGTCCCACCTTAAATCGTTTATCACCGGACAGTCTGGTATGCCACTGGGAAGCCAGAACTGGATCTGGGTGAACATAGGGAACCGCTGATGGAATATCGGACCCGATATCGAAAATCCCGGGCAGCGACATGAGAGGAATGTGTGTATCGAACTCGATATCAAGAATTTCTTGCCCAGTATTCCGTGTGACAAGTGTATCCCAACCTTCCACTCCTTGAAGCAGAGTGGTGAGCGCAGGGGGATGTTCCAAAATCACCACTGCTCCGCGATCTTTAAGCATTGGCAGGAACCTTAAAAACTGAATGATATCCCCAAAACCGTGCAGCGCCTGAACCAGAATCGTTTTGCCATAGAGTGATTCGCCATTCCAGACGGGCTTTGGTAGAGCCGAAACTCGCTTATCACGCTCGCGCCATCCATATTTGAAATCACCGGACTGCAGCAGCAGCATCCCAAATTGGCGATGCATCTCTTCGTTTTCAAGGTCGATTTGTATTATCTTTTCGACCATTTTATCTGCCAGCCGGGAGTATTCATTCTTTCGCAGAAGCTCAGTAAGATCAATAGAGGCGATGAGCAGATTTTTTGTCAGTGAAGTCAGGAAGAAGTCGGAATCAAAATTGCTGATGCGGTCGAAGATTTGTTCTGCTTCTGCATTCCGATTTGTTTTCACAAGCACGTGCGCCAGCCCGATCAACGCCTCTAAATAATCTGGCTCAGCGGTGAGTATATTTCGGAATATTTTTTCACTCTCACTCAGTCTCCCTTCACGCCGCAATTTTACCGAAAGTTCATGTGAGAGTGGCGTGTGAGCAAGAGTCTGAAAAGGTTGACGAGTTGAGTTTAAGGGTGATGCTGTCATGCAGATAATGCACTCCTATATTCAGTTATCGGTATAGCACGGGAGGGTGTACAGTGGTTTTTGAATTTTCTGATGATGTGATGGTCTATGGTTTTGTATTCAGACTTCGTAATTCATGGAATATATTTCTTTAAATCCATCCCGATCAAAGCAAAAGATTATTGTTTTGCCGTCAGGTGTAAATATAGGGCAAGTATCTAAATATACATTATCCGTAAGACGCTCCAGTGAGCCATTGATCGTATTTATACAATATAATTCAATATCGCCAAACTGCTTCTGAGTTCTTTTCTCTCGGCTCGAAGCGAAGACAATGCGATCTCCACTCGGATGAAACGATTTGTATATCCCGTGGCTATCTGGCAGTTTGCGAAAATCTGTCCCATCCGTTCGCACTAAACAGATATTCATTGGGCCTACACCAGATTTCTCACTGTTTTCAAAAGCAATCCATTCACCATTTGGACTGAAAATAGGTGCATGACATCCAGTATCTAATGGAAATAACGGTCGCACTTCTGCACCATCCGAGAGCATCTGAAAAATCTGAGAAACCGTAAATTCTACTCTTCCAAAATAGTCCGGGCGATTTGGCTGACCGATATGTTTGGATACAAAAACAATGTGTGTTCCGTATGGCGAATATACAGGAGAGCTGCTTCTTGGCAGATTGCCAGGTCGAAGATCGGAACTTTCATGAAAATTTGTTAACCTTAGTTGATTGGAGCCATCAGAATTCATCTTGTATATTTCTAGTGACCTATCGCGCCCTGAAACGAATACAATCTCTTTACCATCCGGGCTGAATACACCACCAGCATCCTGATTTGAACTGGTGAGCGCTCTGTGTTCGGAACTGTCAATATTCATGATATGAATATTATAAATCTCTTCGTAAAATAGATCAGAAGCGACGAAAACGATTGATCTACTATCGGGGCTAAAGCTGGAATCGCAGTATCGCAATCCTGGCGAAGTAAGGCATCGCAGATCACTGCCATCAATATTCATCACGAAGATATCACCACGCTCTCGGCTGCACAACGAAAAAGTAATTTTTGTTCCATCCGGGCTAATTCGTGGCAATATACACATGCGCTCAAGATAGGTAAGTCTCTTTGCTGGTTGGTTTATTTTAATCATAGATCATGTAGTATATCAGCCAAATTTTACTCATCTATTATTTAGCCGCAAAAAAGCACAAAAGACGCAAAATTGCTATCCATTAAAATGTATATTATCGAAAAAGCTGTAAGGGAACAGAGATTGATTTTTGCGATCTTTGTGCTTTTTTGCGGCTAATTATGTATGTTCGAAAGCAGGCATTCTAATCACAATCGCCCAACATCCTAATTCTTAGCCTGGCGGCCACTGCATGAAACGGCCGCCCAGAATATGGAAGTGAACATGATAGACAGTCTGGCCGCTGTCATCGCGTGTGTTGATAACGGTTCGGAAGCCTCCATTGTCGATCCCAGCTTTAATAGCAGTAGATTGAACAGCTTTCAGCGCCCTTCCCATCAAGCCTTCGTCATGCATGTCCAAAACGGTCTCAAAGTGCGTTTTGGGAATCAGAAGTAAATGAACCGGCGCTTGAGGATTCTGATCTCGAAATGCTACGAATTCCAGATCTTCATAGACTGGCTCGACTTTGATTATTCCAGTTGCAATTTTACAGAATATGCAGTCCGCTGCTGACATAATGTACCCTCGTTTTCTGAGTTTCAAATGATGATTGATTCAATTTGCATCAGATATGCCTTGAACTTAACACTCTTAATATTCGTCAAGGATGGTGACTGCGAATAGTACATTGGAATGAGAAATGTACTCGCTGAGACATGCTGCTCATAGCCGCAGTTACTGTAAAAATCCATGGGGTTCGATTATCAGGTAAACTATAACATCGACCATGAAACCTGACCAAATCCTCAGCAGGTCAGCGCAACTACCCAAAATGTAAAGGAATCCAGAGCTATGAATTTGCAGTCGACGGAGCAGAGTCCGTCTTTTCCATTCTTAACAGGTTGGGCACGTCGTTTTGGAGTATTGATCACGATATCCGCCCTCGGGATGCTTTTTGCAGGATGCGGTCTAGGCGGAAGCAGCAGCAGCAGTTCCAGCCGCGTAAGAACTTTAAACGCCTATATTCCTGCTAACGGAGTCAGTAATGCAATTTCGGTCTCCGCAGGTTCTACTGCGCTGACAAATGGAATTTCTCTTAGTTTTGGGCAGTTCAGTAATGGTGGTGGTTATGTAAGTACGCCATCCGGAGCATTTTCCCCAATCGCTACCGGTACAGGCATCCCCACTTCGATTACACCGCTCACTCCCACCACGCTGAACGGAAATAATGCGGCTTACTCCATAATTGTTGCTGGCGAAATCGGTCAGACGGGCGCCCTCACCCCTCAGATCTTTGTACTGCCTAACTATACTACGGATGTTATCGCAATACCTTCGGGAAGTGCGGCAGTTCGGGTGGTGAATGTTTCGCTCGTGCCGAATCCAATCGGGGTATATAATACCAGCAGCGGAGCTCCCGTGTCCGTTCTTAATCCTAATTTCACATCAGTTAGCTATGGATATAGTGCTGCTGCCAACGGATATTCCATCGTGCCGCTTTCTCAACTGGCGAATTTTGCTATCGTGGATTCGACTGCAACAGGCACTGCTTTAAGTTTATCAAATACCAGTACACTCAATAACTATATCTTCATTTCAGGCCAGGCATACACCCTGTATGTGTTCGGTCAGCCTGGTAACAGCGCCGAACCGCTCACGGCTTCCTGGTATTCCGACTACCCGGTTCTTTAAAAAATCATAAGATCAACCTCCGGATAACAAAAATCGTATTCCGTCTTTCAAACGGAATACGATTTTTTTTCTATCCAAGCCGTATATTATTTCCATGTGTGGTAAGTGCCTGTCTGAAAATGCATGCGTTTTGCAGAAGTGATCGCGATAGGAGGATGGGAGGCCCGAGCCGTATACGCAGATGCTTCAGTACCTGAAAACTATTTAGGATTATTCTACATTTTTTCATGGTTAGCCAGGCAGTCTCCAGCTCGAGCTTAGCTATATAACTTCCGTATTTTCTCCTCTGAACTTCCCTAAGGTATGCACGTCTACGCCTCTATCAAGGTTTTACCCTTCTCGAAAGATCCCTTTGCTATTGTGATTGGATTCTGATAGCAAGACAGCATTCATCAAATTGTTCCTGAACATCCAAGGAGAAGAAATGGAACGCAAAAAAGTAATCGCCGGTACAGTCATCGCAATTGCTCTTCTATTGCCTCTGGGGAAATGGGTTATTGCTTCTCGGCAGGAGTCGTCCGATAAGCAGTCCTCTTACTTGAATGGTCCGGTTAACTCCTCAACGGATGGCCGCATGGCTGGTGGTGTTTCCGGAGGTGCGGGCAGGCAGGGTCGTGGACGAGGGCAGCGGGCTGCACGCATGATGGCGGAAATGACAAAGGAGTTAAATTTAACGGCGGAACAAGTGAAGCAGGTGCAGTCAGTGCAGCAAAATTCACAGCCTAAAATGGGAGCGATACGCCAAAACTCTCAGATGAGCCGTGATCAGAAACGCTCTGCAATGGCACAGATAAGGCAGGATCAACAGGCAGAGATCAACAAGTTTCTAACGCCTGACCAGCAGACTAAATACACAGCATTGATAGTAAAAATGCAGGCGGAGCGAGCTGCTAGTAGTCAAAATGGACGTGGCGCGGCAAATAAATGCTAACTCTTGATAGGATTATGTCCGCAAATATCGAGCATTAAAAAGTAGACCAAATCGGCTTAACTGTACTGTGAAAAAATGGAATAAGGTAAACTGAATCATGAATTGATCCAGGAGTATTCATGAGTTCTCAGCAGCATTCGAATCGTTTAATTTCAGAGACCAGCCCGTACCTGTTGCAGCATGCGCATAATCCGGTCGACTGGTATCCCTGGGGCGATGAAGCATTTGAGAAAGCACGGTTAGAAAATAAGCCTATCCTGCTTTCGGTGGGTTACTCTGCCTGTCATTGGTGCCATGTTATGGAGCGTGAAAGCTTCGAGAACGAGCTTATCGCAGCGATCATGAATCAAGATTTTGTCTCTATCAAAGTCGACCGGGAAGAGCGACCCGATATCGACGCAATCTACATGCGCGCTGTTCAAATGCTGACCGGGCAGGGCGGCTGGCCGATGACAGTCATTATGACTCCTGAGGGACATCCGTTCTACGGTGGCACCTATTTTCCGCCGGAAGACAGATATGGCCGGCCTGGATTTCCGCGTCTGCTGGAATCTGCGGCGCACGTGTGGAAAACACAGCGAATCGAAATTGAACAGCATAGCATCGATATTCAGACTCAGCTCACGCAGTCGAACAGTATCATTCAGGGCCAGCCAGAGTCGATGTTATCACCATCTATTCTTGACAACGCTTTCAGCCAGATCACCCAGCAGTTTGATACGAAACATGGAGGATTTGGCACTGCTCCGAAGTTTCCTCAGCCATCGCACCTTGATTTCCTGTTAAGAATTTATGACCGAACCGGCAGAAGCAGCGCCTTACAAATGGTGGAAAAAACACTTCAGCGTATGGCGCTGGGTGGAATATATGATCAGCTTGGCGGGGGATTTCATCGCTACAGCACAGATCAGGTGTTGCTGGCGCCGCATTTCGAGAAGATGCTCTACGATAATGCACAGCTAGCGCAGACCTATGCGCATTGCTATCAAGTAACCAACAATAAATTCTACCAGGGACTAGCGGAAGAGACACTGGACTATGTATTGCGTGAAATGACCGGGGAAGATGGTGAATTTTACTCGGCTCAAGATGCTGACAGTGAAGGGGAAGAGGGTAAATTCTTCGTATGGACCGCCGATGAGATTCGTGAGATTCTTGGCGAACGTGATGCTGAAATATTCTCTGCATTCTATGATGTCACGCCATCGGGAAACTGGGAAGGCCATAATATTCTTCGTGTGGTCATGGATGCTCCTGAGATTGCGGCAAAATATAATATATCTGTGAGTGAAGCGGCTGAGATTCTTGATAGCGCGCGAATCAAGCTTTTCAAAATCAGAGAAAATCGTATTAAACCTTTACTCGATGATAAAACATTGACTGGCTGGAATGGCCTTATGCTTTCAGCAATGGCAGAGTGTGGCGCTATTTTTGAGCGGGATGATTTTATAGAAGCGGCTGTCAAAAATGCGGAGTTTATACTAAAATATCTCAGTCATGAGGACTCTCAAGGATTCCTCAGACTGCGGCGAACCTATCGGTCCGGTCAATCGAAGATAAATGGCTGCCTGGAAGACTACGCCCTCTTCGCAGAAGGCTTAATCAGGCTTTATGAAGCCACTTTTGAAATTCGCTGGCTGCAGATTTCAAGAGATCTGCTTAAAAGTATGTTCCACTATTTCTGGGATGAACTCGATGGGGGATTCTTCACGACCAGTACGGATCATGAAAAACTGATTCAGCGATTGAAAGACTGGGATGACAATGCCATTCCGAGTGGAAATACGGTCGCATTTGAATTAATGGTTCAGATCGGCCATATCACTGGAGATGCGGCCATGACTGGGCGCGTTACTAAAGTGCTTCGAAAAATATCGTCTATGGCAGAGCAGCATCCCTTTGGTTTTACGCGGCTGTTAGGTGTTTTGGATTCCGTAATGAATGCTCCGAAAGAGGTGGCTATTATTGGGGATCTTGATGACGAAGCAACACAAGAAATGCATTCCAGACTATTTCGATCCTTCCTTCCGAATCATATTTTTGTACATGCTGACTCTCCGGAAAAGGCTGCCAACTGGATTCCGCTCTTAGATCAGCGCCCGATGGTTCAGGGAAAACCGACCGCATACGTCTGCGAAAACATGGCCTGCAAATCTCCCACTAACGATCCGGATGAACTCTCATCACAACTCAATAGCCCGTGAGTGCATTGCAGCAAGGTAATGAAAACTCTCAAAATAAGTCGGCCGACATGAATTTTTATTGAAGACCGAAGTCTGATATTCGCTATCCGCCTTAAGCACTCCCCGTAGAATCAGAAACACGTCCTATTCGAACTTCGCCTTCTGCGCCAACAATTCGTTGCGTAACTGCTCGTTAATTCTAATCTCAGTCATTATAGTCAGAGCTCTTTCCGTTCGTGGAGTGCAAAAGCTTATCAATAGCCCTGGAAGTAAACAATTATGGGACTGCAGTGAAGACATATGGCAGCCTGACAATCATCTCCAGATTATATATCGAATAAGTTGCCTGTGATGAAATGATAAATTATGGCGTGAGATGGAAAACTGCGATTTCAGGTTTGCATCGAAACCGAATGGGTACTCCGACTTTACCAATTCCACGATTGACGTACAGCGAGACTTTCCCGACGGTGTACCATCCGGCGCGATAGTGTTTTGCTCCAATTCTGCGCAGTTCACGTGATGTCAGGATAGGCATCTTCACCTGCCCGCCGTGGGTGTGGCCGGAAAATGCAACACAAGTGCGGTCTGCGATTTTTTCGGAATATCCAGGGTTGTGAATCATTGCTAATATGGCGCTATTCTCGGGAATATTCTCGAATCCTTGCTCGGGGTTGGGATGGCCATGGCGGTCGTCCTCAAGTCCAACCACCCATAAACCCTTCACGGCTTCTCTATTCTCATTCATCAAAATAGTAAACCCTGAATGTTTGAGCATTCTGCAAACCGCTGAGGCATCTGCCGTATAGTCGTGATTTCCCAGTACAGTGTAGACTCCCAGCCGTGCGCGCAGAGGTGCTATGAGATGGCCGCAGGGAGTGATATCAGCAGGATCTTCCGTAACAAAATCACCTGTTATAAGAATTAGATCTGGGTTTTCCGCATTCGCCATCGAGACTGCATGACGAATGATTCTATCTGAGGTCAGGAAACTTCGGTGCAGGTCTGTAAGCTGCACTACTTTTAAGCCACGGAGTTTCTCAGGTAAATTTGGTACGCTGACTTGATGCTCGGTTCGCTCGATCATGGATTCGAGCTCGGTGTGCTGCCGGACTGTAACTGCTGCAGGGCCTGATCATCTGCTTCTCGGTCGGCGTGGACTTTAGATTGTTCTGCCTTTATCTTCTGAATTTTATCTGAAGGAGGATTCGGGAGATTGTTTAAAGCGAAAATCCACCGGGTCAGCATGACTTCGTAGAGTTCGGCAATGGATTTCCGTTTATCTGGCGAGATAGACTGTTCCATCTCTTGTGATCGGCGTGACCAGTACTCCGCAAGTATCGTATCTGCAAGCGAATACTCACGGTCGGCTAGTTCCCATTTTTTAGAGGCAGACGCTGAATCGCCCAAACCTACGTGCGCATTTGCAAAATCAGTTTCCACGAGTTCGGGCATGGCACGCACTTTACCGTACGGTTCATTTTCCAGCGCTGCCATATCCTTGTAGACTAAATCCGCTCTTTCCTGCTGCCCGGCTTTAACAAGTGTATCCGCCAGCGCTTTTAGATTTTGCAGATTATGAGGCTCTGCTATCCTCGCTCGCTCAAAAGATTCTATTGCATTTGGGAGATCACCTGTTTTTGAGTAAAACTGCGCCAGCCTGTAGTATGTTCGTCCCGTAGGCGCAATTCGTACTGCTTTTTGAAGCGATTGGAGCGCTTCCGGCCTCCGATTGATAGCGGCCTGGATAATGGCGAGGTTGAGAGCAGGCTCGGGATCGAACCGGTCCGCATCGGCAGCGTTGTTCAGTGATTCCACTGCTTTTGCACCCTCACCACTCTGCATTGCTATCGC
Organism: Chthonomonadales bacterium; assembly: GCA_038203935.1. Classification (GTDB taxonomy): domain Bacteria; phylum Armatimonadota; class Chthonomonadetes; order Chthonomonadales; family Chthonomonadaceae; genus JANXSG01. The sequence continues at coordinate 15,729 of JBBRDM010000057.1, read as the reverse complement.
CGCTGAATCGGTATTCATTCTGGCGATAGAAGCTGCGCTTCCTCTCCAGATAATAGCCAGCGAAACAAGCGCGAGAGCAGCAATCATCATTTTCGAAAGCGGGCGAGGGATCTGCGTGGTAAGCGGTGCGCCTTCTCTTGCAAGGCTGCAAAGCAATCCGAGCAGAACGCTTAAAACCATCAGCGTCGCAACGATATACCAGTCCGAATCGATTGCATTATGGATCAACGATGCTGCAATGGAGGCTGCCGCCCCACATAAAAGCATAGGCTTGGAAACGACATCCAGTATGAAATCAGACTTTTGATTTGCGGCTAATTCAGCAGTCCCCGAAGAGTTTCTTGCAAATAGTATCGCATGTGCGGTAAATGCTGAAATAGCGGCGAGGCCCGCTATGAGTAATAATAGGGCGGGCAGTCCGCACTCACTCATGAACTGAAGATAGCCGTTATGAGCGTGGGCTGTGAAAGCGGTAAGAGCATAGCGTGGATAGGTGGTTTCGAAATCCCCGATCCCTGTTCCCAGTATCAGATTTTTCATACCCATGCGCACTGTGCCCTGCCACGTGTATTTCCTAAATTCTCCGGAATGGCTCTGAGACGCAGCTGCAGCTTCCATTGCAGACATCGTATTCTGAACTGGCGGCGCAGTGGTACCGGATTTACCTGCGGGTGGAGCATCTCCTTTACCCACTACCCTGGAACGAGTCGGCGCCAAACCTAATACCGCACCGACTGCAAATACCAGAATTGCGATCCCAAGGCGTCTTCCATATCCTTTGAAGACATTCAATGCGAGGCAGAGAAGCATAAAAATGATCAAGGATATCAGCAGCACCCCGGCTCCAGCACGTGAGCCGGTAAGCAGGGAACAGGCGCTCTGGATTCCCAGGCTGAATCCCACAGCTAGCCTGAGCAGGCTGTCTTTTGCAGCGGCGAAGTAGGCGAGCGTTACGGGGAGTGTGAGCAGAAGAAATCCAGATAAAAAATCAGGGTTTGCAAAATTGCCGAATGTTCGGTGGTTCCACACTCCCTGCTTCCAATAGCTCAAATATTCATTGACACCTGAAGCTCCGGCAATAGTTCCTGCTCCGATCACAGTGATAAGGAGAATGAGCAGGGCGTTTCGATTTCTGGCAAGCCTGGCAGTCAGGCATCCGGTCATAAGAGCTGCACAAAGTACTGCCAGCGCATTCAAACTGAATGCTTTTTGAGGGGCGTGGAAAACCGAAAGAGCAGACCATATTCCCATGGCGGTAAATGCACCAGCAGCTCCGGGAATCAAACCTATGGCGACAGGTTTTTGCCACTCTCTTCCGACTATAATCAGACCGGCTAGTCCGCTGATAATCAAAATAATGGCAATTCCCACGCCATTCAAGATTGCGAGGCCACCTTCAGTGGGCATCAGGCCAGACTGAGGCGGCGTAGAGAATACTCCGCCCCAATGCGAAGCAAATAGAATTACGATCGAAATGCATCCCAGTGTCAGCCAGTCTAGCAAACTTAATGCAAGGCGATCACCCTGCTTTTCTGGTATTGCCGATGTAGAATTAGTGCGTTTTTTTAAGTCTTCTCTCATGCGCTCCCCGATTTTACGCGCCATGCCGCATAACGTTTTTGCCAGTTTCGAACACGATAACGAATAATCTGCCCGGCGGCGCGAAGCCAGATACCTGTCGGGATTACTGGCCGCAGAAGAATAGAGTAGGAATCGGCATAGTGTTTCTTATAAAAAAGGTGCTGGCTTCTATGGAATTCGTAGGTCATGCGGGTGGGAACCTGATCGGAACTCTTACCGATGAGATGATAGATCACCGAATCTGGGAAATAGGTTACGCGCCAGTTGCCCGTTTTACCTGTTCCCTCTGGTAACGGAGTATGGTTGGTGCGCCAGCAGAGATCGACATCTTCGCAGTACATGAAGAAATCTTCATCGAAACAGCCGATCTGGTCTACAACGGATTTGCGGATCATAAGCGCTGCGCCCGAAAGCCAATCAACATCTCGCGGAGTGGCGTGATCCCAATCTTTGAGCAGATAATCCGAGGTGAAACGATTTTGAGGCAGCAGTCGGCCAAGCGGGGTATTTCTGAAGAAGCCGGTAGCTAAGTTAGGGTAACTCCTGCACGAGTATTGAAGTGACCCATCGCCGTTCAAAAGCTTTGGCCCGATCACACCAATATCAGGATTCAAATCTGCATATTGTATCAGCTTTGCCAGAGCACAATCTGTAACGACAGTATCAGAATTAAGAAACAACACATATCTGCCGGATACATAAGGCAGCGCTGAATTATTACCCGCACCAAAACCCACATTTACAGGATTTACCAACAGTTTTACATTAGGAAACTGCTGCGTCACCATTTCCCGGCTGTTATCTTTGCTGGCATTGTCAACGACGATTATTTCAAACTCGATATCATCGGCCTGCGCCTCCAGAGATTTAAGACTCTGCGCAAGAAGATCCTGGGTATTCCAATTTAAAATAACTACAGATAGATCCACGCTGCTCCTAGGCATCAATTCTATTTTGATACATTTAGTACGTTAATACTGCCATACTATGTTCAATCACTTCTTATATTATCAGCCATAAAAAGGCGCAAAAGACACAAAATATTTTTTTGATACTTACAAATAGTGCATTTATCAGCATACTGCGTAAAAGTATCGAAAATTTTATGCGTATTATGCGCTTTTCGTCTGAATGAAATTCTTCGGAATGAAGCTGAACCTTCAAATACTCAATTACTCCATGCTAATATCCGGTTAACCAATTTTCAGCGCGATATTTCCATTGGAAGCAGATTCAAGAGCTGCCAATGTAAACCGTAATACTGGCCATACAGTTTCAGGTGACGATACGACAGCAGCGCCGCCCCGAAGCTGAGTTACAAACGCCAGATCTGGAGAGTCGGGGAGGGTGAGTGATTCGGGGTCACGCTCAGAATCAGGGAATGGCTGCAGCTGCTCATTATTCTGCGCATAGAGAAGCACTCCATCTCGAATTAAAAAGTTGGCTTTATCTGTATTGATGTAGATCTCTTCATGCCAGTAATGAGAATCTCCAACAAAGGTAAAAGTGAAAGGGATCTCGCCTGATGGCGGCTCTGGAGCGGGGGTAGATGCGGTGTAAAGCCGGGCAGCGCCCACTTCTCGCAGTCGGGCTTCGCCCCAGGTAACCAGAGGGACTGGAGTTCCGCGATTCTCCATAGTAGCTCGCACCCAGGCGGCCTCTAATCCGGTAAGCCAGAAAATCAAGTCGAGCTGATGACTGTTCGCATCCCCAAAAAATCCACCCGGGCACTTTTCTGGGTCGTGGCGCCAAGTCCCGATATTATTCGTTTTCCAATCTTCTCCGCTGTAAACGGATATCGAGTTCACTTTTCCCCATTTTCCAGAGGAAAGCGCGCTTTTAAGCGCACGCGCGTCTCGGCGATACCTGGATTGATAGGCAACCGCTACCAAACGGTCTGACTTCGCTTTTGCATCGCAAACTCGCTGAACTTCCACTGGACTCATCGATAAGGGCTTTTCGGAAAGCACATGGAGATTCTGTTCCAGCGCGGCGACGATCTGTTCCACGTGCCACTTATTCGGCGATGCGATCACCACGGCATCCAATAGTCCGGAAGTAAGGAGATTGCGATAGTCAGTAAAAGTCGCGATCTTTCCGCTTTCTGGGAGCAGATGCGCGGGCACTTTTTCCGTCAGGCGCTGCATGGCTCCTTCGTCCAGATCGCTCAGAGCGACTACCTGGCAGTTTGGAATGTCGGTAAGGCGTTCCACGTGGACACGGCCAAACCATCCGCAGCCTACGATTCCAAACCGAATTTTCTGCTCAGGTGAGTAATATACGGGCGAAGCTGTCATAAGTTCGAAGGTCTCCATTCACGCATTTTTCTTGCCGCTGCCAGAAAACTGGAGCGAAGTTTTGGAATATCAATACCGGGAAACCGATCATCGGATAGAGAGCCCCGGTTGTTATCATATCGAATCTGCCCGCAAGTCATGGTCATCAAAACATCAGAAGCCCGCCCGGCGTAGATCAGCGCACTTATCGGGTCGTGCACTGGGGCCAAATGCAGGCCATCCATGAGAACCACACAAATATCTCCGAATTTACCCGGCTCCAGCGAACCTGTCTGGTTTTCTAAGTCCAGTGCCTCCGCGCCTCCCAGTGTAGCCATGCGCAGCGCCGATTCTGCCGTGAGTCCGCCAAACTTCCTGGTCACCGCTCGCTGAGTCAGAATTGCAAATCTCATCTCCTCGAACATGTCCATACTGTTGTTGCTGGCAACGCTGTCTGAGCCCAGTCCTACGCGGACTTTTCGAGTGGAAAAGTCTAGCGCATTTGAACCATTGGACTGCAAAAGACTTAATGGCGCGGCACCATTCGCAAGTTTTGCGTTTGATTTGGGGCAGTGTGCCCACGCAGCTCCGGATCTGCACATCAAGGCCTGATCCGCAGCGGTTACTTGCACCCCATGCACCAACAGTGTTTGCTTCGTGAGAATTCCTAACTGATGCAGATAGGCGACAGTACTGCCACCCGGCGCTGACCAGTTAATTTCTCGGCGCTTGAACATTTCTGCCATTGGCCCGGTGCCCTGACGAATGAGTTCCGCCTCGGCTTGAGATTCGGCTGCATGAATACATACTGGAAGTTCTGCTATATCTGCATAGGATGCCAACTCTCTGAAAAGCTTCGCGCGTACCGTGTAAGGTGCGTGTGGAGAGATGCCGACCTTCAATCTGGTGCCTTCAGCAGACTTCTGAAGACGCGCTACTTTATCAGCAAGTTCGGCAAGAATTTCAACAATAGTCTGTCTCTCATCGATTCCAAATACTTCCTGGTATATCGTTCCGCTCAGTCCGGCAGAAAGCGCCGCATCCAGCGCTGAACCTGTCGGTGTACAGTCACCAATCGTGGTAACTCCACCGGCAAGCGCTTCCGCTGCGCCCCAGATTGCGGATGCAGACCAGTCCGAAGGATTGAGCACGCCCATCCGCATCGTGATCTCGCGAATCCAGGGCAGGAACTCGAGATCTTCCAGCATTCCTCGAAGCACCGTATAATCGAGATGGGTATGGACATTAACAAATCCAGGAAGAACTGCCGCCATTCCAAGATCTACATAGTCTGACACGCCGCTTCTAGCGGGACGAACCTCAGCGATGTACTCACCATCAATCACTATTTCTGCTGGAGAAATCGGGGGCGAACTGACCGGAAGAGCCCACTCCGCACGATAGGTAATCGCTTTGCTCATGACCCTTTCACAATTATAGACATTATTACAGCCTTTGATCCTATTCCAGGGATGGATCCGTGATACGATGTAAAACTCTAAGTCTTACTCCAGCGTTGAATAGGAGGCATGCTGGAAGAAATGCAAGACTCGAAATCATTCTTCCTGGATCAGTGGTGAACGATTTGAAAGTGAGTACCTGATATCCCCAGAAACCACATAAGATCAGGCCGAATATTAGCGCCGCTGTCCCTAAAATACTATTTGAAGACTGGTGACGGTTCCTGGTTGAGATCAGCCATATGGAACCGAATCCCGTCATCGGGATCGAAAACAGTGCTGCATCCCATAACTGTGTGAACGATCTCGGAAGTTCCGCATCAGCCAGTCCCGCCCCGAACAGCCAGCAAATACCTTCCAATACCAAAATCAGCGTCCCAATCAGAATTGCAGCCAAAAGTATCTCCTTTAGAGTGGCTGCGCCCAGAGTTCATCAAGCCGGTTTCTGGAAATATTTTTTGAGTGCCCGTCTGCAAAAAGTGTGTTGTAGCGCTGTACCAATCCTACCAAACTGCCATGCCATTTGCCCGCTCCATCAAAGAAAACATTGACATCGGAAGGGCGCTGGAACGTAGATTCGCCGGCATGCACATAAGCTATCTCTGTGCGGTAGTAGTAACTGGTACCAAATTTTTGGTAGCTGCTAGGGTTCGCATTCGGTGGTGTGCCGGTCGGATCGATTGGAAGTCCCGTGAAATCTTCATTATCGAATCCCGTATCCGCGGGGCATCGAAATAGTTCTTTAGATTTTACATAGGGAATTAGAACATCCTGAACCATACTAAGCTGGGGCAAAAGCGCATAGAAATCTGGCTTGGAAAACCATATCTGCGGTGTAAATTTATCTGCAGGGTCTACCGCAAATGGATAGAGGCTGTCGTTATCCTCTGCATACATCGTTACAGCGAGGCCCTGTTGTCTGAGATTCGAAATGCACGATATCTCTCGGGCTTTGCCGCGAGCCGTCAGAAAAACCGGAAATAAAATGCCTGCCAGAATACTTATAATTGCAATGACCACCAGGAGTTCGATGAGTGTAAAAGCTTCATGAGCGCTTTGATATCCTCTGCTTTTATCAGCGTCGGAGGTTAAAATACCATGTCGAAGAAGATATCTATTCATCAATCTCGCTCCTTCCCAATGACGCCGCTATTATGGAACGCAGCATTAAGTGAGTAATTGCATAAGGGTATTTTGAAATCGTATAAGCTATTGTACCAGAGGGGAACTGTTCGGTCAACACGACATACTATTTACACTCGAAATATCAAAGAATATTGGTTAAACCTTGTATATCGTGGCCTGCCATGTGGTAGTATAGAGAGGGTAGAAATTGGTTATGGTTTACACAACAGCTAAACTGCTATTTTCTGAGGAAACAGTGTGTTTCATATAATTTTTATCGTACTGTCTACGCTTTTTGCGGTAACAGCGGGTTACCTGATAGTGGGGGCTTGTGCGATTGCATATTTTTCCACGCATCCCCCAAGACGCAGTATTACTCGCAATCCGGAAGAGTTTGGCGCAGCTTACGAAGATATACTTTTTCCTTCAAGAGACGGTATGACATTATCGGGCTGGCTAGTGCCCGCGCGGTGTACTCAGGAGACTGGCGCAGCCCCCAGAGGCGCTGTCATACTTTGCCATGGAATGCTGGCAAATCGGGAAGAAGTTGTTCCCTGGGCTGAACCGCTATGGTCTCGCGGGTTTACCGTGCTGATGTTCGATTTCCGCGCACTTGGCAAGAGCGGCGGCAACCGTTGCACCGCAGGGTATCGTGAAACAGAAGATCTCAGCGGAGCGGTAGACTATCTCAAGTCGAGAGCAGATACGAAAGATCTTCCTTTAGGTGTCTTCGGATTTTCAATGGGAGGGGCTACGGCAATCCTTGTAGCAGCCGATGATCCCAGAATTCAAGCCGTAGCGACCCATGGAGCTTACGCCACCCTCGAAAGCGCGATCACCCAGCGATGCAAAATTCATTTTAGTTTCATGTCTCCCATTGTAGAATGGATGACGGTGCGTATCGGCAGAAAACTTCGATGGTATCCGGTATCCCCTTCCGAAGTAAACCCTGTGGAAGCAGTTTCCAGACTAACTCCTCGTCCCTTGTTAATACTGCATGGCGGCAGAGACCGAGTGGTACACCCTGGAGATGCACGCGATCTGCATGCCGCGGCGGGTTATCCCAAATCACTTCGGGTGCTGCCTAGATCTGGACATAGAAGAATTCACAGGCATCTTCGCGATGCGGTCCGCCGCAGAGTAAGCCAGTTCTTTTGTGCCACTTTAATCAATCCCGAATATACCAATACCCATGAATCCAGCGAGAAACCGCCTCAGCCCCGCCGGAAACCAGTAGCAAGCGCAAAACGCCGACCCAGCGCCGCAGGCAATTAATCTGCGTGCATTTTAATCCTATCCTATGCGGTGGAATATAAGGAGTGTTATCGCGATATGAGAAAGCTATCACCGCTCCTCTCTTTGCTGCTAATGATGATACTCGCTTCCTACTCAGGAGCTCAATCTAAACCAGATCGTCCTCGTTCTATAACTCAAAAGTCTACGATCGCTCCTACTATTCCCATCTCGGCAGCTTTGCCGCTTCCCCCTTCGACACTCAGAATCGATGTCAATTTGATTAAGGATAAAGGTACCTTTTCCAAAATATGGAGAGGATTCGATTTCACTTCCTCACCCGATTCTGCGCCTCAAAATTGGAATGCCATTGACCCATCGCTCAGAAAACAGGGAGCTCTGCTGCTGCGATTCGATCCATTTGCTGGCAATCCTATCAAAATGGCTGCCGACGGGTCCGCAATAGTCAACTGGCAGTCAGCAGATTCTCTTTTTATGCGCTATTCGGAAAGCGGCATGGGGCTTGCTGTCTCTATATCTCCGCCAGAGGCCGTCTCGGCGGAAGGTTGGAAGCAGTTTGTTATCAAAACTATCCAGCGTTATTCTAATAGTACGAAGTGGAATGTCGCAAGGTGGGAGCTGCGCAGCAGCGCTTCTCAAGCCGCAGTGCTGCTGCCTGCATTTATAAGTGCAGTAAGAAAAGAGGCAGCTTCTGCACCGGTCGATTTTCAGTTATCGTCAGGCAGTGCGATGGAGGGAATTGCAGCACTCGCAGATATTTGTGAAAAGAACCGACTAATTTGTGACTGTTTCAGCTGGCAGACTCCTAATACCGGCAAGCTCGCCGCAGAAAATATCCGGCAGGTGCGTTCTTCTGCATCAAAACGGACAGCTTTAAAATCAACTTCCCTGCTTCCTGTTTTCACGCCCGGCGTTTCGGAATCCGCGGCTTTGATGCTGCTCCAGCAGGCCGTACAAATTCCTGAGATTGCTCCTTTAAATGGGACAAATCCAGCGCTCGGTTTTTTGATGGAAGCGAATCAGGTTTTCGCCTCAAACGGGCGTTTGCTTCAGGCGGGAATGGCAGCTCAACTCCTCGATCGGATATCGGGAACACTTGTTGAAGCCGTCACCTCAGATTCTTCGCTCCACTGTCTGGCCTCCCACTCCCGTAAAGGCACCTCTATGCTGATCTGGCGAGAACCAGGCGGTAAATATTCCGCTGAGTTCGGTGCGTCATTAAGACTGCACAACCTGACTCCTGGGAGAGCAGATGGATTGCGAATGAGCGGGTTATTCGGATCGACATCGGCGGCAGTAGTTAAAGATCTGCCGCCGGTGGATCCACAGGGGAACCTGAGCATTCCAACTATCTTTCCTGAAAATAGTTTTGGGCTTCTTGAAATCAATCCACATCCTCGATCTCCTTTTGAAATCAAAATAGAACCCGTGACGAATGCCCTGAAAGTCAATAATCTGCCTTTTTTTTATAGTGGCAGCACGCTAGAGCTTCTTGCTTCGATACAGAACGTATCCTCTAAAGCCCAGGAAATAAATGTTAACGTAGAGAGTTTAAACATAGGCCTGGCTGCACCCGACCTCTCAACCCATGATCTGAGAGTTATAGGACCAGGAGTTACCAAGGTTCTAAAATTTAAGCTCGCGGTTCCAATAGTTACACAGAGGGAATTAGCCGGGTACAATTTCAGGTTCAATGAACAGTCGGTATCGAGCTATACTTTCTGCGCTGCTCCCGCCGTGGAGGCATCTCTGGTTAACACACGGTTTGATCTGAGTACATCGAGTGAAAAAGCAGCATTCCGGGTCAAGCTGGTCAATCATAGCGCTGCTCCAATTTCGGTTTCCATAGATTCCGGACATGGTGTTAAAGATTCCTTCGATCTGCCGGGCGGGGGTAAAACTTACGAACGCAGGATAGAAGCTGGATCTCCTTCCTCCGACCCGGGCTTATATTCCGCTCCCATAACTGTCTCTAGTGACCTGAGAAAAATATCTACACTTCAAGGGCAGATAGCAGTGCCTGCGGTCTGCAAATATGCCCGTATACGCCCTGTAGTCGATGGGGATTTAACGGAGTGGTCAGATGCAGTTCCGATAGGATTGGGCCGTCAGGAGCAGGTACATGAGAAAGATTGGGGAGGGCCGAATGATCTCTCCGCCTACGCGTATGTTCAATGGGATGAGAAAAATTTCTATTTTGCCTGTGCGGTAACGGACGATAAAGCATATCAGCCATTTTCTGCGAAGGAGATGTGGAAGGGCGATTCGGTTCAGTTCGCAATAACTACCGACACAAAAGGATCTGGTGAGCGAGAAGGATTTGGACCAACCGACCACTTCTTCGGAATTGCGCAGAGCGATTCTGGCAAAACATTGTTCGCACGCTTTGCAGGAGCAGGCAGCAGCGAACATATAGTATCGGCTTCGAAACGAATTGGCACGCGAACCTACTACGAAACCGCCATTCCCTGGAACGAATTAGTGCCGGGTAAGCCAATATCGGGAACCACTTATGGGTTTTCTATCGTTGTAAACGATAACGACGGTCAGGGACGTGGCTGCATGACCTGGGCAGATGGAATCTATCCGTTACGACGCCCTGGACTTTTCCTCCCTCTCAGGCTGTTAAAATAGGAACTGGAGTACTTTTATGGTCACCCTGCCAGCCTCAACCCTTATTCCTCAGCTGGAACTGCTCAGCCAGCAGATCAACGAAATCGAAAAGAAAGCAAATGATCTGCAATCTCGGCTTAATCAAGATCAGGCGTTGTGGAGTCCCGACAAAAATCACTGGAGTATTCTTGAGTGTATGGAACACCTTTGCATCGTAGGCGAACTAATTCTTCCAAGAATGAGGCAGTCGATAAGCAAGATTAAACAGCGCAGTTTAGAAAGCGCCGGCCCTTTTAAATATAATATTGTGGAAAGATTTTTTATACGCTGCCTGAGCCCGAACACTCCAGTTTCTATGCCGGTGCCGCCTCCCTATAACCCTAGAGAAGCAGCGGCGAATCCTGATAAAATCTGGGAGCGTTTCTTTGCCCTCCAAATTAATCTGCACGAATGTATTGAAGATGCGAATGGCTACAATTTAAAGCGATCCAGTTTCAGTTCTCCAGTCAGCCCCTTAACTCGATTTACGCTTGGTGCATGGATGGAAGGCACTGTAGCCCACGAAAGATACCACTGGGGCCAAATCGAAGCCCTCCTGCAGCATCCTGATTTTCCAAAATAGCGCCCATGTTAGTTCCCATCTCCATAGCCGTACGCACTTTTCAAGTGTGATAGCAAATATCGAATGACAGATGCAATTCGTTACTATGCAAATTATTCATAGTGTGTTAGAATAGGAGCATATAACCCCGGAAGTCTTCATCTGGCCCCTTTCATTACTGACTAGATAAATTTCTTCTAAAATATAATTTAAACTATTCGTGGCTGCTGGAGATTCATTAATGAAACGCATTAATAGCTGTCTATTATCAGTAGTGGCAGTAATTTTTCTGGCTAACCCAGTTTTCGCGCAGAAACCGCCGCCTGTTTCTCCACTGACACAACAGGTGAAACATGTGGTGATTTTTATTCAGGAAAATCGCAGCATGGATCATATGTATGGAATGCTGCGAGGGGTTCGCGGCTTCGGCGACCCCAATGTTGTTATTCCATCAGGCAGCCCAAACATATTTGGACAGTATAACGGCTCAAAGTATATCCTGCCCTTCAGAACTGAAGCCACCAATATCGGTGATCTTGATCACTCCTGGGATAACTCACACGCAGCCGCAGATGGCGGCAAATGGGATCTTTGGCCCCTTGAAAAAGGGAACGAGACAATGGTCTATTACGACCGGTTTACTCTCGGGTACTACTACGGACTTGCAGACGCTTACACTGTTTGCGATAACTACTACTGCTCGGTGCTCGGCCCAACCAATCCGAACCGCCTCTACACAATGACCGGTATGATCGATCCATTAGGCACTGGCGGCGGGCCTATTATAGACAACTCAGAACCTTCCCCTGGATTTACCTGGACAACCTATCCGGAACGTCTTCAACAGGCAAAGGTAGATTGGAAGATTTACCAGGCGGTGGATAATTATGATGATAATCCGCTGGAATGGTTCGCAAATTTTAATGGACTTCTGCCCGGCAATCCCCTTTATGATCGAGGGCTCGCGAATGTCCCGGATATCACCGCTGCGGTGCGGGCAGCCGTTCAGTCTAATACACTGCCTACAGTCTCCTGGATAGTCGCCGCTGCAAATCTTTCAGAGCATCCCTCATATTCCATACAAAATGGGGAAGCGCTGACTGCCTCCCTTTTGAGTGCAATAAATTCTAATCCGGCAGTCGCTAATTCAACTGTATTGCTGCTTACCTATGATGAAAACGATGGTTTTTACGACCACCTCCCATCACCGATGCCGCCTCCTGGAACACCCCAGGAGTTCGTTAACGGCGTACCTATCGGGCTAGGTCCGCGAGTTCCCATGATGATTATCTCACCCTGGACTCGCGGCGGAAAAGTCTGTTCTCAAGTGTTCGACCACACTTCGTTGATACGGTTTTTGGAACAGCTTACCGGTGTTCAGGAGCCCAATATCAGTCCCTGGAGGAGAATGGTATGCGGAGATCTTACTGCCGCGTTCGATTTCGCGCATCCGGATTACTCGCTTCCCTGGCTGCCATCTCCAATTCCTGCAAATCAGGGCACACAGTATCCCTCACCACCAGCCAGTCAGTCGATGCCAAGGCAGGAATCAGGAACCAAGACGGCTGTGGCATTGCCGTATCAGCCGAATGTAACGTCGCAGCTCGACTTCGCTCAGGGACTTTTTCATATCGGCATGTCGAATGCAGGGACTCTGCCTGTTCACTTCTCTGTCTTTTTTAACCAGTACCGTACGCATGGCCCTTATCATTACGACGTGCCTGCGCAGGGCTCATTGGCGGATCAGTACGATATCGTCAATCTCGGAAACAGCAAATATGATCTTTCATGCTTCGGGCCGAATGGATTTCTGCGGCGATTTGGCGGGAATATGAGCCTTGAAAAAGGCAAAGTCGAGGTGACTCCTGCTATCAATCCAAATACGAATTCTCTTACACTAGATTTTAGTAATGGAACCAATTCGTCGATCACCTACAGTATTGGAAATGATGTGTTTCACCTCGGCGCGCCAGCCGCTGTTCAGGTTGCAGCCGGCGCTGTCGTCCATACCGTAATCTCCACCGCTGGTTCGATAGGGTGGTACGATCTGACCATTACCACGTCGACGTATCCGAGTTTTTTGAGGCAGTATGCGGGACGGATTGAGAATGGTTTGCCAGGGGTAACACAGGATTTCGGCACGAAGATATCACCCCCGCCTGGCAGCGGAGGCAGGATTCCAAGACGAACTACAGTGCATTGATGGCTGTATGGAAGATGCATTCTAAGAGAATTTCACATTGATTGGACTGATAGGAACTAGAAAGGCGGCTGAACCGGTGTGCCATTATGGCGTACTTCGAAGTGGAGGTGCGGACCAGTGGCTAATCCGGTAGACCCGACAAGTGCAATCGTCTGACCTGATAGAACCGTCTGACCTTCTCCTACAAGCAGTTGTGAGGCATGGCCATATAATGTGGTGACACCCGCACCGTGATCAATGATCACGCAGTTTCCATATCCATGATAGAACGAAGCCAGAATGACTATCCCGCCGCCTGCAGCGCGAATTGGGCTGCCATACGCCGCACCAAAATCGACGCCAGTATGTATCCGCCTGCGGTGCAGAATGGGGTGGAAACGGCTCCCAAATCCTGAAGTTATTCTGGCGGAACAAGGACGACGAAATCCTCCTCGCCAAACCTCCGGCGTTTCAGGCTGAATTTCGTTTCCTTTGGAGTGAGAATGTCTTGTTGCTGCCCGCTGAGCCTCCTGCCGCCTGCGCAGCATTTCGGAGAGGGCGCGGATACGATCTGTCATCTCGGCAGATTCAGTTTCCAGATCATCCAGTTCTTCCTGGGCGCTTGCACGGACCGCTCGTACACCATGAAGCAGTTCTCGCTCACTGTCCAGATCGGTGGCATACTGCTGCTTCTGCTGTTCATACTCCTCAGAAAGCGCATGCTGTGTCTGCTCCTGCGCTTCCAGCTTCTTTTTGTCTTCTCGTATCTGGGCAAGATCAGACTGTATTCCAGCAATCAGTTCCGAATCACTCTCTACAATTTTCCGAACATAAAATCCGCGCGAGATAAGTTCATGTACTGACCGGGACTGCATGAGAACGTGCGCATAGGTTGTTCTCCCCCGTTCGTAGTTATCTTTCAGCCTCTGAGAAAGCAGTCTGCGGCGAGTCACCAAATTGTCTTCTGATGCGTGCATCTGCTCGACGGTATCGTCATGCTCTCTCTCAAGGGTTTGCAGGCGGTTATCGACACGGTTGAGATTCTGCCTCGTATGAGCCAGCCGTGTCTGCACCGTTTCAATATTCTCCGTAATTTTGTGTTCTTTTATCCTGGCAGCGTGAATCTTTGCCCGCACCGTGTGCATATGCGTTTTCAGCCCGTGCAGTTTTTGGTGCAGTTTTGTCCTGTTTACGCTGGCTGCTCTGGCATCTGCCTCTGAAATGGGAGCGTGCGATTTTGAAGTGTGATGTGTTTTTTTGCGATGAGTCGGCACGGCATCAGCATGTACCTGAATGGTTATCAGGGTTGATGCAATACAGAATATGGAAAATTTTGAGCTTGAAAAATATTTGGCCATTAGATCTGTTTTAAGAAGCGGCGCATTGAGAGAAAACTTCCGCACAAGCCGACACATCCGCCGATTATCGTCAGGCCGATAACAACCTGACGCGGCCCGAGTTGAGATGGAACATCGCTTAATAGCGGTGACTGCAAAGCAGCGACGAATCGCGACACTTCGCGCCCGCATAATAGTATGAAAATAGAGGCCAGAAGAGCGCCTAATACTCCATGAAACACTCCCTCCAGCAGCAGAGGAAGCCGAATAAATCCAGGTGTCGCACCCACTAACTGCATCGTACGAATTTCACGGCGTCGGGCATAGACCGTGAGCCGGATAGTGTTTTGTACAATGAGCAGTGTGGCCGCGAAAAGTCCAAGCGCAGCAGCTCCCCCGATGACACGGATCATACGCGCAAAACCCAGCATTGTCCGCACTTCCTGGCCGGCATCGTTGACTTTTTCCACTTCAGGAAACTGTGTTTTATCGCGCAGCGCAGCAGCAAGTTCATTTACGTGTGCGGGATCGATTGTTTCCACTTCCAGCTTATCCGGAAGTGGGTTGTTCTCGATGCCTACGGTGAGAGAGGGGTCGCTGGACTGAAATTCGTTCCATGCTTTTTCTTTGGGTACCAGCAGCACTTTGCGGACATTAGGAAGTATTTTGACTTTATCAACTATTGATAGCGCTATGTCACGTTCCGTGGAAGTTGCTAGAAAAATATCGATAATATTGAATTTTTGAGGCTGCTGTTGTGCATACTCGTTGATCCGGTGCGCAGTCCATAGCGAGGCGCCAAGTACGGTCAGCGCCATCGTGACGGTTCCAAGCGCAGCCAGCGACATCAGCCCATTTCGGCGGATGTTTAGGAAGCAGTCGTGGATAAGATAACCAATACTGCTAAGCCTCATGCAGCTTCTCCATATTTATCCGCCGCTGCTCGACGACTACGTGCACTTCCGATTCGATTATTTCGGTTTCATCGTCGGTATCCTCAATGCTGATGGGATTGGGCGCGAAACTTTCAATTATTCCCACACATGCTTCTTCATAGGCGCCTACAGATTCATCTCTGATGAGACGGCCCTGAGCGAACTCCAATACGCGGCGCTGAAGCTGGTTGACGACAGCAGAGTCGTGAGTGGCGACCAATACGGTGGTTCCGCGCTCATTGATGTGCTCGAGAAGCTGCATAATCCCCATGGATGTGGAGGGATCAAGGTTTCCAGTAGGTTCGTCTGCAATTAGAAGCGGGGGTTCGTTAACAAGGGCTCGCGCAATGGCAACCCGCTGCTGT
>JBBRDM010000056.1:0-28808 GCA_038203935.1 Chthonomonadales bacterium | reverse complement strand
ATTTGAGGCCCACCAGTTCTCGCCTGACAGCAGAGGTACGAGAGGCAGACCATGGACCAGCTCACCTTCTGGATTTGCTTAGCTCAAAGGGGATAATCGTTTACGGGGTTCGCTCGGAACCCGCACAAGCCATTAACAATCCAGATCCCATGAATACTTCCAGATTGATGCACCTTCGAATACAACTCCCAAGGTCTTTTGATAGGATTCAGTTTAATTCGATGATGGCCGAAGAAGAGAGTATTAACTCATTTCATTTGGATTAAAATTCCTAAATAAATAAGCCATTGAAACTAATGCGGAGCAACCATCTTCGAAACCGCTGCTGCGATGAAATAGATTTCTTCGCAGCTATGGTTCGTAGTTTAGATTCGGTTCGAGCCATCGTTCCACTTCAGCCACATCCATTTTCTTACGGGCAGCATAGTCTTCCACCTGATCTTTTTGAATTTTCCCGACAGGAAAATATCTGGATTCGGGATGCGAAAAATAAAATCCGCTGATAGAACTGCCAGGATGCATTGCAAAACTTTCTGTGAGTGTAATTCCAGTATTGTGAGTCGCATTCAAGAGATGGAACAGCGTTTCTTTTTCGGTATGATCCGGGCAGGCAGGATATCCCGGAGCAGGTCTGATTCCCCGATATTTTTCTCGGATAAGATCGTCTGTGGAGAGATTTTCGACCTTCCCATATCCCCACTTATCACGTACGATTTTATGCAGTTTTTCCGCAAATGCTTCCACCAGCCTATCCGCGAGCGCTTCCGCCATGATTGCGTTATAATCGTCATTTTGTGTTCGAAAACGCTGGCCTAATTCAGCCAGGCCATGACCGGTTGTGACAGCAAACGCTCCTACATAATCTGCTTTGGCCGATTCTTTAGGAGCCACGAAGTCTGCAAGCGCATAGTTAAACGTGCCCTCGCCTTTGTCGACTTGCTGACGCAGGCTATGAATTACAGCAAGCTGCTCACTCCGCGTTTCCTCTGTGTAGAGTTCAATGTCGTCTCCACATGCATTCGCAGGGAAAAGTCCATAAACACCTCGTGCATGAAGAAGCTTATCAGAGACAATCTCTTTCAACAACTCCTGAGCCTCATCGAAAACTTTACGGGCGTGTTCCCCTATAAGTTCATCGTCGAAGATTGCGGGATACCTGCCGGCAAGTTCCCAGGTGTGGAAAAAAGGTGTCCAGTCGATATAAGGAACCAACTCTTCCAATGGAAATCCATCCAGGACTGTCACTCCCAGGCAATCTGGAACTGCAATCTCACTCGAATTCCAGTCGATAATATATCGCCGCCTGCGTGCTTCTGACAGCGAGACCATAGATTTTTCACGCTGGCGATTGGCATAGGTTTCTCGAAGCTGGGCCTGTTCACAACGATTAGCTTCAGCAAATGGAGTACGCAGCTCAGGGCTTAATAGGCTGCTGACAACTCCCACAGCACGTGATGCATCCAGTACATGTACCACTGGATTTTTATATCCCTGGGCAATCTTTATAGCAGTATGGGCCCTGCTGGTAGTCGCTCCTCCGATCAGCAGCGGTATGTCAAATCCCTGCCGATCCATCTCCTTAGCAACGTGCGCCATTTCTTCTAGAGAAGGCGTTATTAATCCGCTCAGGCCGATAATGTGCGCGCCTTCATCACGAGCAGTTTGGAGAATCTTGTCACACGAAACCATCACACCAAGATCGATCACTTCATAGTTATTACATCCGAGAACAACCCCAACAATGTTCTTACCAATATCGTGGACATCACCTTTCACCGTTGCCATCACAATTTTACCCTGCGCTCTTGTCTCCCCTCCAGCAGCGGCAACAGCAAGTTTTTCGGCTTCCATATAAGGCAGAAGCACCGCGACCGCTTTCTTCATGACACGCGCGCTCTTGACTACCTGTGGCAGGAACATTTTCCCGGAACCGAAAAGATCACCTACAATGCTCATTCCCGCCATCAGTGGCCCTTCAATCACTTCCAATGGGCGTGCATATTTCTGCCGCGCCTCCTCGGTATCGGCCTCAATAAAGTCCGTCAGCCCCTTTATGAGTGAGTGAGAGAGCCTTTCCTCAACGGTTCCAGATCGCCATGCCTCGTCTTTAACCTGAGTTTTTCCCTGCTGTTTGACCCCTTCAGCAAAATTTAGAAGCCGCTCGGTAGAATCGGATCGGCGATTAAGAAGTACATCCTCGACAAGCTCTAAGAGGTCCTTTGGAATCTCTTCGTAGACGGCCAGCTGCCCTGCATTAACAATTCCCATGTCCATTCCAGCCTGAATTGCATGGTAGAGAAAAGCCGAATGCATTGCTTCTCGCACTGCATTATTACCTCGGAATGAGAAGGAGATGTTACTTACCCCGCCGCTCACCTTACAAAGAGGTAGATTAGCTTTAATCAGCCTGGTCGCCTTGATAAAGTTGACAGCGTAGTTGTTATGTTCTTCGATTCCCGTTGCCACCGTAAGTATATTGGGATCAAAAATTATATCTTGTGGTGGGAATGCAACGTGTTTTGTGAGGATATTGTAGGCACGAGTGCAGATCGACACTTTTCTTTCGATTGTATCCGCTTGTCCCTCTTCGTCAAACGCCATCACGATCACAGCAGCGCCATATCGACGGACTAGTTTAGCCTGCTCGATGAATTTGGCTTCGCCTTCTTTCAGACTGATGGAGTTGACGACACCTTTTCCGACAGAGCATTTCAACCCTGCCTCCAGCACAGACCATTTCGAACTATCCAGCATAATCGGTACCGTAATATTTGGCTCGCCCTGAATGAGATTCATAAAGGTGGTCATGGCAGCTTCGCCATCCAGCAGGCCTTCATCCATATTGATATCGATTATCTGTGCGCCATTATCCACCTGCTGTTGTGCAACGCTGAGAGCCTCTTCAAAATTACCAGCCAGAATCATCTTTGCAAATTTGGGAGAACCCGTTACATTCGTTCTCTCTCCAACATTGATAAAGTTGGTATCAGAACGCACTGTGAATGCCTGTGTTCCGCTGAGCCGCATCAACGGCTCTACAGACGCAGGAATTCTAGGCGAGAACCCAGCAACTGCTTTAGCAATCGCAGCAATATGGGCGGGAGTCGTTCCGCAGCAGCCGCCTACTATATTCAGCCAACCATTTTTCGCCCAATCTGCCATCATTGGTGCCATATCGGAGGGAGTTAGATCAAAACCGGTCTCAGATAAAGGATTTGGGAGGCCGGCATTCGGGTAGGCGCTCACGAAGATCGGCGAGATTCCTGAAAGCTCTTGAATAAACGGCCTCATCAAGTCTGGCCCCAGGGCGCAGTTCAAACCAACGCTGAGCAAAGGGGCATGGGATATCGAATTCCACATCGCTTCCAGATTCTGACCTGAGAGATTGCCGCCGGCAAGATCTGTGATCGTCAGGGAAGCCATCAAAGGCACACGACGCGCCCCCTCATAAAACAGGCGCTGTATTGCGAAAAGCGCCGCTTTCAAATTCAACGTATCGAATGTTGTTTCGCACAGGAGTAGA
Source organism: Chthonomonadales bacterium (assembly GCA_038203935.1). GTDB lineage: Bacteria > Armatimonadota > Chthonomonadetes > Chthonomonadales > Chthonomonadaceae > JANXSG01. The sequence goes on along the minus strand of JBBRDM010000056.1, from coordinate 25,285 downwards.
TCAACCCCTCCATCAAGCAGCGCCTTTGCTTGCTCATAATAGGAGCTTTCGAGCTCATCATAAGTGACGCCGCGATACGCAGGATTATCAGAATCGACTACCACAGATGCGGATCTGGTACATGGCCCGAGAGCGCCTGCTACAAACCGTGGCTTTTCTTCAGTGCTGTAAGCACTGCATGCACGCCGAGCGATTCGTGCTGCCTCGATGTTCATTTCACGAACAATGCTCTCCAGTCCAAAATCTGCCATGGATATTGAGTTAGCATTAAAAGTATTAGTCTCAATAATATCCGCGCCCGCTTCAAGATACTTTCGATGAATCTCCTCGATCACATCCGGACGGACGAGCATCAGCGCTTCGTTATTATTTTTCAAATCTGAGAAATGATCCTTGAATCGATCTCCACGATAGTCCGCTTCAACCAATTTGTGCAGCTGGATCATCGTTCCCATAGCGCCATCGAGAATCAATATTTTCTTTTTTAAATGCTCACGAATATCAATCGACATCTTAACACATCTCACAATCACATAATTTGCTTGTATAAAGATACTAAGTTCTACTGCAATACAGCATCAATTGTAGCTTTGCAGGGCTTTTACACAGGTCCTACGCATGATTTTTTCCGGCTGATTCAGAAAATAAGATTACAGTCCCATATCAGCAAACTTTTCTGCAGATAACACACGTGAAGCAAGCAGCTCAAGCTCAGCCTCGGAATTTATCGCGTCGATCTTGGCGATAATTACTACAGGCAGTTCCCCAAATTTTTGATGGAGCTGTTTCAGTAATACGTTTCTAGCCCCCTGCATAAGCCCCTGTCGAATACCTTGCTCGATACCTTGTTCAATTCCCTGCTCAATGCCTTGTTCTATCCCACGCTGTTCATATATATCTTTGTAAAGTTCGCGAAAAAGCTCATCGATATCTAACATGGCCTGCGCCTCCTCATTTCCCTTTAATCTCACAAAATTTTTGAACTCAGCTTCCTCAGCAGCATTTAATTTTAAGTTTGATGCGACCAAATAAGCGAGCAGCGACTTTCGTGCAGCATCAATGGGACTGGCATTCAACCGTAAAATTGTGAGATATTTTTGAGCAAGAATACCAAGTTTACTAGGCTGCATCATTGCGCTCAAACCCGTACCGAGTGGATTTTCTGAATTCAAATAATCATCTGCTGAAAGATCAGGTAACCCCACCACAGAATATTGAAATGTTAAAATTTCTCTTTCAAAAAGACTAGTTCTGAATATCTCATTTGTAAGGCCTCCTGCACCGGGTGTCAGGTACAGAACCACTGGGAAAATTGGAATTTTATATCTAAGCCACAGAAGAGAGTAGTATTCGTACATTCGATATGCAAATTCTCTGTCACGTTTTGATTGTATCTCCACGTGCAGCAGGATCAGCTCAGGTTCCCCATCCATGGTAAAAACTTGTGCTACTACATCGGGCTCTCGCTGACTTCCTTCGGGTAAATCAGTAAAAACTTCCTTGTCGAGAAAAATGACTCGGCTAAAATCGAGCTTGATCGCAATATCCGGATAGAACAACTCCATGAACTCACGAAAAAAGGCATGCAGAAGTTCTTTAAAAAGCTGATCGAATGGCATAGATGGCCTCGGGCGTCCAGCCGCTGAATAGAATATTGTACCCTAACCGAGTTACTGCCAGATTTCAGCGATGCGAGAGCATAAGCAAGTTTGATTTCAGAAGGATAGCTACATTCCCGCTTGAGTAATTCGTCCGCCAGTGACGGACAAATACGCTCCCGTAACATAACTGGCTAATCCACTTAGAAAGAAAACGCATCCATTTCCGATCTCATCTGCGCTGCCATGTACACGAAGTGGTATGGTTTTTGCAAATGCAATAGATCCTTCAGAAGAGGTGTCAACTTTTTCGTCCGCCATCCAGCCGGGCGCTACCATATTTACGGTAATATTTTCCGGGCCTAACTCCACAGCTAAGGAACGGGAAAGTCCTACCATTGCTCCCTTGCCAGCCATATAAATCGACCAGCCAGCCGGAGCCATATTCCATATTTCAGTAACGATATTTACGATCCGACCCCCGCCCTGCTCTTTCATGATTGGTCTAGCCGCTTGGATGGTATTTACCACCGCCTGGCATCCGAAATCAAAGGAGTTTGCAAAATCAGCAGCAGTAGCTTCATCAAACGGCCCGTTCTGTTTCCCGCCGATCGCATTATTTACTACTCCATCTAATCGGGAGAATCGAGCCATAATCTCAGAGGTCATATTTTGAACTTGTTCGTAATCGCGTACATCCGCCTGAAAAGCTTCCGCCTCTCCGCCTGCTGCACGAATATCCTGAACTACTTTCTCTGATTTTTCACGACTGGCTGAGTAGTTCACGGCGACTTTCGCGCCTTCCCTCGCCAGGACATTTGAAATATTCACTCCAAGACCACGCGCACCACCTGTAACCAGTACTACTTTTCCCGCTAATAACATGATTGACCTCATGACTTTAATTTTATTGGTTAGAAGATTCTGTTACAAGCGATGTTTATCCTGCAGAGAAACATGTCAAGGCAGTGAGGCAGTTATTTTCCCAGTCAGCGGGTACATTATTGAGTATGAACACTACCTCTAATTTCACATCTAAAATGTTGAGTTCCATCAGCAAATATCAGATGACAGCATCTGGAATGAGACTGTTGGTGGGAGTTTCTGGAGGACAGGATTCAGTGGCCCTGCTTCATGCGATACAGAGCGTTCGAAACATTTTGAGTTGTGAGATTGTTGCAGCACATATCAATCATTCGTTTCGCGGTGAGGAGTCTGATGGAGATGAGGAATTCGTTCGTGAGTTGTGCGAGTCAATAGGGATTGAATTCAAATCACAAAAAATTGATGTCCCTTCACTTAAAAAACGTCTGCATCTGTCTTCTCAGGAAGCGGCGCGCGCAGCAAGGCATAGCGCACTGCGCCATATTGCTGAAGAGTTGCAAGCAGAGAGAATTTTAATTGCGCATACACGTGACGATTCTATAGAAACCATGCTGCATAATATTTTTCGGGGAACTGGTCTGAAGGGTCTGCAAGGACTTCCGCCAGTAAATTTTCCTTTAATACGGCCGTTAATCGAACATAGCCGTGCGGACACTAAAAGCTATTGTGATGAGAATAACCTGAAACCGCGTGTCGATTCATCCAATACTAAACTGGACTATTTGCGTAATCGAACACGTTCGGAACTGCTTCCGTACTTGAGGACGTACTACAATCAAGGGGCAGATGATGCGCTGCTCAGATTATCTAAAATTGCCGGTGAGGAATCCGACTATCTTGAACGCACTGCGGATACCATTTTGTCTGAAATACGATATCCTGGAAAAGCAGATGAAATAGTTATTCCGATAGATAAATATATGGAAAGTGATGTTTGCATCAGACGTCGAATTATTCGTGCTGCCATCCTGGAGTTGCGCGGAAGTTTGGTTGATATTTCAGCCGACATTTGCAATCAGTTCGCAGAAATTCCACCAGATAAAAAAAATTGTCATCGAATGCTGCCTTTTATTCATGATAGGCAGATAACTATTGAACGAAACGAAAGTTCGATACGATTTTTTTTCAATCCGCCCTGCGCCGCAGTTGTGCCATGGTACTATGCTTTAGAGTCGACCGGAGTTTACTCCATTCCAGAAGCAGGCTGTAAAATAATTGTAGATAGCTGTGCCACTTTCGAAGAAGCTGTTCATAAATCAAAATTGAATGAATACAGCGCAATATTCGATAGGAAAGATATTTCACTTCCGTTTGAAGTTAGAAGCTGGCAATCCGGTGATAGAATAAGACCCGTTGGTTTGAACGGAACCAAAAAAATTCAGGATATCTTTACTGATCAAAAGATTCCCCGCTCAGAAAGATTAAACATTCCAATCATCATTGAAAGCCGAAATAACAAGGTTCTTATGGCCGGAACGCTGGCATTCAATGAACTCGCAAAAAGACCGGACATAAGTTTAGATAAAATCCAGTCAAATAGCACGTACGTAATACTGGGTATCTGCTCAGATTCTTCTGAGTTTATGTTATAATAAAGCATTGTGAAGCAGCCTGTAGTGCCAGTTTGCACTGTGGGAGGAGGTCGATTTGAAGACTGGGAATAATGGCTCTCGTATTGTAGTTCTGTTAGTAATCATAGCTCTGCTCATAGTCGTGTTTAGCTCAAACATGCTGAAGGGTTTTGGCGGTTCAACAGAATCCCTGACTTACTATAACTTCCTCGAGAAGATTCAGAACAATGCGAAGTCTATCGATCGTGTAGTCTTTCAAAAAGATGAACTGATTGGGCAGTATCGTAATGCGCCCGGTTCGAACGGAGAAAACAAGCAGTTCTCAGTCGTTCTTCCGGATTCTCAAGAGGCGCGGGCAAGTCTGGGTGAAAAACTGCATCAGCAGAGTATAAATTTTGAATATAAACGCCCGATACTTAGCGACGGGATGCAGACACTCCTGACAATGGTTCTTCTTCCGGTGGTATTCCTCACGATATTCTGGCTGTTTTTCGTACGCCAGGCGCAGTCGGGCGGTAATCAGGCCTTGAACTTCGGACGATCTCGAGCTAAACGGCTTACTGATTCGGTGCCGAAAATCACTTTTGATGAAGTGGCTGGTGTCGAAGAGGCTAAACAGGAACTTCAGGAGATTGTTGAGTTTCTGAAGAATGCGAAAAAATTCCAGGCCCTTGGTGCTAAGATACCTAAAGGCGTTCTGCTTCTCGGACCTCCAGGATGCGGTAAAACAATGCTTGCTCGGGCAGTAGCCGGTGAAGCGGGCGTCCCATTTTTCCATATCTCCGGATCAGATTTTGTCGAGATGTTTGTTGGCGTGGGAGCGAGCCGGGTTCGAGACCTGTTCGATACAGCGAAGAGTAATAGACCATCGCTCATTTTTATTGATGAAATCGATGCAGTGGGCAGGCAGCGCGGAGCCGGTCTAGGCGGCGGACATGATGAACGTGAACAGACATTAAACCAACTTCTGGTAGAGATGGATGGATTCGACCCAAATGCCGGCGTCATTATGATTGCAGCCACCAACCGACCAGATGTATTAGATCCGGCTCTCTTAAGACCGGGCCGTTTCGACAGGCGCGTGGTGGTCGATGCACCCGATGTTATTGGCAGGAAAGCTATTTTTAATGTTCATCTTCGTGGAAAGCCTGCTGAAGACGACATCAATGTAGAAACACTGGCCAAGCTGACGCCCGGATTTACAGGCGCAGATATTATGAATGTGGTTAATGAAGCTGCTATCCTTGCTGCAAGGCGTGATAAAAGCAGAATCAGCATGTCTGAATTTGATGAAGCGCGTGATCGTGTTTTAATGGGGCCGGAGCGCAAAACTCGTATGAACAGTGTTCGCAAGCTAAGAGTAGTAGCATTCCATGAACTTGGACATGCTATAGTCGCTGCGAAAATTCCGAATGCGGACCCTGTTTATAAAATTACGGTAATTCCTCGCGGCATGAGCGGTGGGGCAACCTGGTATCTTCCAAAAGAGGAGAGCCTGCGCACCAAGCAGGATATGCTGGACGATATCACTTCTTATCTGGGCGGCAGAGTTGCGGAAGAGCTGGTTTTCGGAGATGTCACCACTGGTGCAGTCAGTGATTTAGACGGCGCAACGAATATCGCTCGGGCAATGGTTTGCGAATACGGGATGAGTGATCGGTTAGGAATGGTTCGCTTAGGTAAACGGCATGGCAATCCATTCCTGGGCCGAGACATCATGGAAGACCGTGATTATAGTGAAGATGTCGCCAGAGCAATCGATGAAGAGGTTCGGGCGTTTATTGATCAGGGTTATGAGCGAGCGCGGCAGATTTTAACCGATAATCGGGCAAAGATGGATGAAATCGCCGAAATTCTTCTTGTTAAAGAAACCCTTACAAGAGAAGAGTTCCTTGCCCTGCTCAATGATGAAGCTACTGGAGAACAGATTCTGCAGGGAATGATTTCTCCACCTCCATCGCCTCCTACATCTGGGCTTGCAGCTCCTGTGGAGCCTGAGTCACCACGTATTCAAACACGATTACGCCCAGAACCTGCCTAATAGGCGTGTGTGAGCAAAGATTAATTAAAACGGTCTGTCGACAATGGCAGGCCGTTTTAATCTTGATTAAGGAGATTCGCAGTGCTGCTGGCAATAGATGTAGGCAATACTAATATCGTTCTAGGTGTCTATTCTGGAAATGGTGAGAGCGCTGTTCTCTCTGGCGACTGGAGAATACGAACGGATCGAGATAGAACAACCGACGAGCACGGGATGCTCGTCAAGCATCTGCTCGAATACAAAAATATCGCATTGGAGCAAATAACCCATATCGCTATATCCAGCGTAGTTCCTACTATGTCGGAGACGCTCGCGGATCTATCCAGAAAATATTTTCATACCGAACCGTTCATCGTGAATTCAAAATGCGAGCTTGGTATCGCCATTAAATACCAGCCTGCTTCGGATGTGGGCGCTGATAGATTGTGCAACACAGTGGGCGCTTATGCGAAATACGGAGGTCCTGCCATAGTGGTAGATTTCGGTACCGCAACGACATTCGATGCTATAGCCGAAAATGGGGATTATCTTGGTGGAGCTATTATTCCTGGCATAGGAATTTCAATGGATGCGTTGTTTCGGCAGGCCGCACGTTTATATCGAGTTGAACTCATCGCGCCTCCGAATGCAATCGGCACCAATACCGTTCATGCCATGCAGAGTGGTTTAGTGTTCGGGTACGCCGGACAGACGGACGCGATGGTGGAACGGATGAGAGTAGAGTTGGGTGGCAGTGCGCGGGTCATCGCGACAGGCGGCCTTGCGGAGCTAATTTCAAAAGAAAGCAAAACTATCGAAATAGTCGATCAGCTGGTAACTCTGGATGGTTTGCGACGCATATATGAGCGACAGAAGAATTAACTAAGTACTTGGCCGCGTCAGAATCGAGGCAGCAAAAGCTGCTGCCATACATATTACAGATAGTAAAAATACAAATGTAAGCGCAGTTTTATCATCCCCAGAAGAGACAGCATCGTATACTGCTAGCGGCATCGTTCTCGTCAATCCAGGTATATTACCTGCTATCATTAAAGTCGCTCCGAAATCTCCGAGCGCTCTTGCGAAGGCAAGACCTAATCCCGCGATCAGCGAGGGCATGGCTATTGGCGCCATCACCCAGCGAAATGTTTGAAATTCAGTCGCCCCCATTTCACGTGCCGCATCCAGTAAATCTGATCCAATTCCAGCAATGCCTGTTTGAGCGGTTCGAATGAACATAGGTATGCTAACAATACAGGCTGCTACGGATGCACCCTGCCACGTAAAAACGAGATCAAAGCCAAGTAAATTGTAAAATAAGCGTCCGAACAGGTTCGATTTCCCGAAGGCAACAAGTAGATAGTAGCCCAACACAGTAGGTGGAAGCACCATTGGGAGCAAAGTGATGCCTTCCCAAACCGGACGAAATGGTATTCGTTTTCGGGCAAGCACATAGGCCGATGGAAGCCCGATCAGCACAGTCAGAATCGTAGCAGCCAGAGAAACCTTCAGGGAGATCACGAGTGGTGATAGATCAGTCATAAGCTATAACATTTGAATTTGAAGCACTAATTCTTTTTCGGCTGAAAACGGAAGCCATATTTTTTAAGTATTCCAGTACCATCCGGACTAGATACAAAACGTGTAAACTGCCTGGCCTCGTTTTCATGCATACTGCTTTTTAGAACTGCAATGCTCTGCTCCAACGGCCTATAAAGGCTGACTGGAACTGGCAGACTATGGCCTTTCCCAATCACTATGGCTGCCGAGACGATTGCAATCTCTGCATTCCCTGACTGACAGAACTGCAGCGCCTGGCGGACATTTTCGCCATAGACCAGTTTGGGCTTCACCAACGGATATAGATTGCTGGCAGTGAGCGCCTCCACTGCGGCCTTGCCATAGGGGGCGTGTTCCGGGTTTGCAATGGAGATATGATTTATATTGGTAGAAATCAAATCTGCCATTTTGTGCACTGCAATCTTACTATCTGGAGGACTCCATACTACAAGTTTTCCAATAGCGTAGATTTTTTCAGTGTCTGGATGAGTCAAATGTTTGGATGAGATCTCATCGATGTAGGATTTGCTCGCGGAAGCAAAAACATCGAACGGCGCACCGTGCTCTATCTGCTGCGTCAGCTGACCGGATGCGCCGAAAATAAGGTCTATGTGAATCCCTGCCTTCTTAGAAAATGCCTCCGCAATCTCTTTAAATGCATCGGTTAGATCTGCAGCAGCGGCCACTCTTAAGGATATTGAATCAGCCCTTTTCTGTGCATCTGCCTGGCAGCAAGACGATTGGATTTCGACAGCAGCTATAACAGTGATCAGCAAAACAAAAATATTTTTAAATCGCATAATTATTTTACTCCCGAATATAAGCTGCTCTTGAAATACGATCGCGAATAGCATCCCATCCTTCACCATCTGGCGGTGCATCTACTATAATATACTCACACTCCCTTGCGTCAAGATCGTGGAGGGAAGCAAAAAGTTTGCGTGCATACTCCTCAGGAAAAAGCGGCATCGAGATGATATCGCTTCCGTAAACCGCCTGATGGTTTTGATTAAAAGTGAGCCACCCTACTCTTTTGCCTGCGTTTATCAGCTCAACAACTCTATCTAAGCTGCTGCTGATTCTTATTTCCAGCTTTGCTTGCGGAGCATAGTGACGCAGCAGCATTCCGGGTGATGGGAGCGATGCCGAATGATCATCATGACGATCATTTTTAGATCGCTGGAGTTCTCCAATCACTTTTTCGATCTGCTGAGGAGTTATCAAACCGGGACGGAGGATCCTGGGTATCTCTTTGCTAAGATCAAGAACAGTGGACTCTAATCCTCCAGACGCAGGACCGCCATCGAGTATCAAACCGATTTTCCCATCCAGACTTTTTAAGACATGGCTGGCTCTGGTAGGTGATAACTGTTCCGACTGATTCGCGCTGGGAGCTGCGATAGGAACCTCGGCAGCTTGGATAAGGGAGATTGCCACGGGATGTGCAGGAATTCTTATACCCACGGTGCTTCCGCCAGCCGTTACAATATCAGGAATTTTTGCTGCCTTGTTTAATATCAGGGTAAGAGGCCCCGGCCAAAATACAGCAGCAAGATCGTCAGCTATTTTGGGCCAACTCGAAGTCAACTGCTTTGCAGCTTCAACAGTAGCGACATGAACGATGAGAGGATTGTTCGACGGTCGGCCTTTTGCAATAAATATTTTCTCTACCGCACTGGCATCAAGGGCATTTGCTCCTAATCCATAGACGGTTTCTGTAGGAAATGCAACCAGTTCTCCGCTTTTTATGATTTCGCCAGCTTCCTTAAGGACGCGGGAATCAGTACAATTCAGATCGACCGGTATCACTCTGGTATGGAATCGGTTCATGCAGCATCTGTGCTCCAGTTCTCGGTGGGATATTACTCATGATATAGTAATTCGCCGACTTGGCTGGATTTTCATGCTACTATCTTAACCTGAATAAAAGAGCTTCGGAGGGACTCATTTGATACATCATGATTGGGGTGGACTTGGGAAGCAGTTCTGGCAAAACAGACCTTTGATCGGCATGGTTCACCTGAAAGCGCTTCCAGGCAGTGTTCTCAATTCAGGAATGAATCTGGATGAAATTATCAGATTTGCGATCGAAGATGCTACAGCACTGCAGGAGGGAGGAGCCTCCGCAGTCATGGTGGAAAATTTCTTCGATGTTCCATTTGCTGCGACGAAGGTACCGGTACATACTATAGCAGCAATGTCCATCACGATCGCAGAGATTCGTAAAGCAGTCTCCATTCCGATAGGTGTGAACGTGCTTAGAAACGATTCGATTGCCGCGCTTGCAATTGCTTATCTTTGCAAAGCCCAATTCATCCGTGTGAATGTTTTCGTGGGCGCAGCGGTTACCGATCAGGGAATTATCGAGGGAAGTGCGCGTGAAGTCGCGTTAATGAGAAAACAGTTGAATGCAGACGTGGCCATATGGGCTGATATTTTCGTGAAACATGCAGCGCAGCTTGGTAATGCGAACATTGAGGATGCGTCGCGTGATGCGGTTCATAGAGGTCTTGCAGATGCGCTTATAGTAAGCGGCGCAGCCACTGGTGCAGAAACATCCCTGCATGATCTTGAAAAGGTCAGAAAAGCGGTTCCGGACACACCTATTCTGGTTGGCAGCGGTTTTCATAGTGAATCTGCATCACCGCTGCTTCAATATGCGGATGGAGCCATTGTGGGAACCAGCCTCAAAATTGGCGGCATTGTAGAGAATAGCGTCGATTCTGAGCGAGTCAAGTTACTGAGAAATGCTATGGACACACATGTTAAGATTTAAAATCGCTGTATCCAGATTAACTTCGCTATGCTGCCGGCAATAGTTCTTCAGTTAATTCTAGATTCGCTGCATCGCGAGAAAGTATTTGAGGAGTGCCTCCGGATTTTATTTTTTCAGCCATATTCGAGGACGGCATGGGCTTGTCGAAATAAAACCTCTGTCCTACCTGACAGCCCATTCTCTGCAGGTACGAAACATGATCACTGGTTGCAATGCCCTCTCCCGTAACGTCCATGTTGAGCGCTCTCGTAAGGCTGATAATCGCATCGACCACCGAAACTACCTGCTCTTGATCTGCTAGCCGCTGCACAAACGATTTATCAATCTTAACTGTGTCCATCGGAAATCGGCTGAGGTTCGCCATGGAAGAGTATCCTGTGCCAACCATCCATCGCAAGTTTGATACCCAGCGATTTTAGCCGATGCATCCTGGCCACACTATTTTCTACGTCCTTCATCATAACGCTTTCAGTGATTTCCAGTTTCAGCTGGGCAGGGTCTATAGCCGTTGTCTCCAAAATCCTGCCCACACATTCCACACAATCATCCATCTGCAGCTGCCGTCCGAAAAAATTTACATTGATGGTAAAAGAGTGAGCATTTGAATATTGTTCCTGCCATTGATTGGTCTGAAGACAGGCAGTTTCAAGCACCCAATATCCAAAATGAATTTTCGGCATAAATCGGCCAGTTATAACTTAAGTGCCTAATAGTCTTGCGAAGAGATCAGAATGAATCCTGAGGTTGAAGAGGCCCGCGAGCCCAAAAAGCACGCCAAAGGCGGTAGGAACGAGAGCCAAACCAAATAGCCAACGTTTTTGTGTAAGCGAGGTGACTGCAAATAAGGAGATAGAAATGGCAAGCAGCGCATCGGAAAGATCGAACTGATCATCGTGGTAGTTTAACTGATCGTATTGAGCATCATACCCCTTGGCATCCTTTTCTAATCCAGGAAGTTCTGTGTTAAGTTTGGAGTTAAGAGCCTTATAACTATCTAGTTTCTTTTGGAGCACAGTGTTTGCTGAACCGGTTGTCATAGCCGCCTGGATTTCAAAATTATCCAGCGCAGTTTCCACGGTCTGAAGTCTGCCTTTTTTGGCTTGATACCAGCCCCAGGCGTCAATAGATTTCGCCTGCGCCTGCTGCATCGCCTGGACTATATTATCATCCTTCACTTTGCCAATGCCCATAAAAGTCGCCAGTATGGCTACCATAATGGCAACCCAGTTGTTCAGTTTACTTTTTCTTTTTTCGGCATGGCTGTCGGAACTATCATCTTCAGTATCTACCATCTCCATCGGATCAACGTCCACTGTATTCTCCTTATTTAAATCCTTCATCCCGGCCGACTTCTATTCTTTGAAAGGCAAAATGCCTTCATGGGGATTGCCTGTCTCATTGCAAGGTTTACATTCTGGCCCATTTCAGTTTCATTGATCAACGAAAGGGTGAATTTACTCTACCCACACCGTCTGTTTGCCTAGCAGCCGTTCTATATCTGATTTGAAATTTTCAGAATACTCCGCCAGCAAAGACGTTTTGATAGTATGTGCCGCACCGTTTTCTGATATATGGAACCTTACTTCCTGTGCCGCGCCATTTCCCCGGTGGTGCTCAAGAGTTTCCCGGACATATTTGAGAGCATACCGCTTGGCTTCCTCCAGCCTGATGTGTATGGTGCGCGGTATAGAACTAACATTCGCGGTCCCGCTTCCAAGCGGCGTGACCTCATCCACCAGAATTTCCACGATATGGCCGCCTTCATCATCGTCTCGCACACGGTCACGATGACTTGCTTTTCCACGGAGCAGAACCACTCTATCTTTCTCAATATTCTGGCTTTGCCCTGCATAGACGTGCGGAAATATGGTGCACGAGACAGAGCCCGTCATATCTTCAAGAGTGAAGAAGCACATCGGCTCGCCACTTTTTTTGGCAGTAAATGGCTTAACGGAAGTAATAATACCTCCAACTTGAATCTCCTGCTTATCGGACAACCCTGCAAGATCAGATACTCTGGCAGCATTTGCCCTCTCAAAACGGGGAAGATAGGTTTGAAGCGGGTGCTCGGATATGTATAACCCGAGCAGTTCACGCTCGAATGCAAGAATTTGGTCCCGGGGGAACTCGGGAAGATTCGGAATGGCGATATCCTGCGGCTTTCCGATATCCTCATCTTCGCCAAACATATCCATAAGCGAGACCTGGCCCGATTTCTGTTCCCGCTGCGCAATATTCGCACTCTGCAGCAGATCATCCAGAATGTGAGACAGCGCCCGTCGGTTTCCATGCCCGGCCAGAGTAGAAAAAGCTCCACACTGGATAAGGCACTCTATGGTATTTTTAGTCACGCCACCAGCATCGCCCGAAGTAACGCGATGAGTGAAATCGGTTATGGAGAGAAAAACTCCACCTTCGTTTCTGGCTTTCAGGATGGCCTCCACCGCGGACCGCCCAACATTTTTGATAGCTGCCAGTCCAAAACGAATGGCTCGGCCCTGCTGCGAATCGGTCTCACCGACGGTGAAATCCGATTCGCTTGTGTTGATATCCGGAGCTAGAACCGAAATTCCCATCCGTTTACACTCTTCCATACAGGTTGCCAGCTTATCTGGCTTATCCAGATAACAGGCCATTAATGCGGACATATACTCCACAGGATAGTTTGCTTTCAAATAAGCGGTCTGATAGGAAAGCATCGCATAGCAGACCGCATGTGCCTTGTTGAAAGCGTAACCTGCGAATGGCTCCATGAGGTCGAAGATAGCGTTCGCAATCTCTTTAGATATATTATTGAGGGCAGCGCCTGCAATGAAGTTTTCGCGCTGCGTTGCCATCTCCTCTTTTTTCTTTTTACCCATGGCGCGTCGGAGAATATCGGCCTGTCCGAGTGTATACCCCGCGATAATGCGCGCGATGAGCATAACTTGATCCTGATACACGATAACTCCGTAAGTCTCTTTTAGCACCTCTTCCAGCAGCGGATGCAGATATTTGATCTTCTGCATTCCATGCTTACAGCGAACAAATTGAGGAATATGCTCCATCGGACCTGGCCGATAGAGCGCTACCATAGCCGCGACTTCACGTACGCTGTTCGGTTTCAGCTCCTGGATATACCGCCGCATAGGCGGCGACTCCAACTGGAATACACCAATACACTCCCCATTTCCAAGCAGTTCATAGGTTTTTGCATCATCCAGCGGAAGCTTTCGAACATCCAGAGTTTTCCCAGTGGTTTTCTCGACATTTCGTACCGCTTGTTTCAGAATGCTGAGGTTGACAAGTCCAAGAAAGTCCATCTTAAGCAGGCCGATTTTCTCCAGAGTATTTGCTATATACTGCGTTACACATCCACCATCCGCCGATCGAGTAAGCGGAGTGTAGTTGACCAGCGGCTCGTGAGAAATAATCACTCCTGCTGCATGCACGGAAGCGTGCCGCGATATTCCCTCCAGCCGTTTTGCTGTATCTATCAATTTGGTGGCAGCCGGGTCGCGGTCATAACAGGCTTTAAACTCCGGATTTGCGGCCAGAGATTTTTCAATAGTCATACCCAGAGGCATTGTCGGGATCATCTTACTGAGCTTATCCACTTCGGACAGCGGATATCCAAGCGCCCGTCCGGCATCTTTGATCACGGCTCTTGCTGCCAAAGTTCCAAACGTTATGATCTGGGCAACACGCGCTTCCAGAGGATCAGCCTGATTAGGACTGTATTTCTGAGTTACATACTCGATGACTTCGGCACGGCGGGTATCTTCAAAATCCATATCGACGTCCGGCATCTGCACACGTTCGGGATTCAGGAAGCGTTCAAATGTCAGGCCATACTCCACCGGATCGATATCGGTTATGTCTACCAGATAAGAGGTAAGACTTCCCGCCGCAGAACCTCGCACTCCAAAAAATATCTCTTTTTGCTCGGCAAATTTGGCAAAGTCTCTTACGATCAGAATGTACTGTGAAAACCCGGTTTTTTCGATAATGCCTAATTCATAATCCAGCCGTTCCCGAACCTGTTCCGTAGGCTGGCTGCCAAATTTGCGTTCTAGTCCCTCTTGCGCCAATTTGGTCAGATATTGATGCGGTGTATACTCTGCTGGCAATCCTGGAGACGGCATCGGGCATCTCCCAAATTCCAGATCAACATTACAGCGTTCCGCGATTTCGAGCGTGCGTTCAATAGCATGCTGCTGCTCCTTGAACAGTGTTTTCATCTGCTGCGAATCTTTGAGATAGAATTCCTGCGAAGCGTACCGCAGCCGATCCTTATCGTTGACGTTCGCGCCCGTGCCGATACATAGCAGCACATCATGCGCATCCGCATCACCACTCTCCAGATAGTGGACATCGTTGGAGCAGATAACCGGCAGCTTTAACTCGTGGGCTATTTTCAGAAGCTGCTCGTTGCACAGTATCTGTTCTGGAAGCTGGTGATTCTGGAGTTCGATGTAGTAGTTGCCCTCACCGAACAGATCGCGGTAAAAGCCGCAAGCGTCTCTCGCTTTGTTGTAGTCGTTCTGCATGAGCGCGTGGTTGATTTCGCTTCCCAGGCAGGCGCTCGTTGCAATCAGGCCTTCAGAGAATCTGGCAAGCAGTTCACGATCAACACGCGGCTTGTAGTAGAATCCTTCTAGTGCGGCAATAGAGGTGAGCTTGAGGAGGTTCTGGTATCCAGTATTATTTCTCGCGAGCAAAACCATATGGTATGCGGACTGATCTATTCGAGGCTGTTTATCATGAATCGTGCGCGGAGCGACGTACGCCTCCACACCCAAAATAGGTTTAACACCGTTCGTTAAACACTTCGCATGGAAGTCTGCAGTGCCATACATCACCCCGTGATCCGTCAGAGCGAGAGCCGGCATCTCCATGTCGGCAGCCCGCTTGATCAGCATTCCTAATTTGTTCGCGCCGTCGAGGAGACTGAATTCTGAGTGGCAGTGAAGATGCACAAAATCGCTGCTGTTAGCCATAAAACGGATATCCTCGATCGTTTAAATTTTAAGAGAATTGCTTATATATATCCCTCTATATAGAGCCGCTAATACAATATATGGCTACATCTAGTTGGATATGCTATTTTAATCTATTTTCAGATTCTTGAAAACTAGACAGTTGTATGTTACCCTATAAATGGAGATCAGGGGTGGTAAAAATAGTTGAAAATATTTGAATTGCCTGCCGGGTTCATCCACTATTTTTCCAAAATCCTAATCTCATTATATCTTCTATCCAGGTAGAAATTGTGGGAGTAGAGCATGCAAATTAGAATCCAAAGAAAATGGCAATAGCCTCGGTGTGATAATACCTGCATCCTTCGCATGAGACACTTTGATTCAAGAAGATACTCTAATTGATCTTTCTTTAGAGGCAAACTGATTATTTCTCCCGTGGGAGTGTGAACTTTACTCGGCGAAATGCTAGCTCTGATAACTCAGGAGAACTTGCACCAGGAACAAGATTCTGGGCAAAAGGCATGGCAGGAAACGTGGTGATGATTCTGTATTTATTCCAGACAAAAGTAATCTTATGTGATTGTACTTTCATCACATGCAGGGCATGAGAAGTATCGGCAACTTTCGGCATATGGGCTATCACTAACGATTTATAACAAAAAAGTAGGGATTGCACTATTTGCCAATCAACAGCTATGTGCAGGCCAGGTCACAATTTAAAGAACATCTTGACGAAGAAGGTAATTATTAGGTACTATATATCCGACTGTAAATATCGGAGATTAAATTAGTCGGGATTAAATCCGAAGAGAGCCACGGCATTCTGCGATGTTGAATTTGAGTAAAAAAACTGATTATGCGCTTCTTGCACTATCTTATCTTACACGCAGTGAATCTGTGAGAGCTGTGAACACGAGAGAAATCGCGGAGCAGTACGATATCCCTGTGGAGCTGCTGGCAAAGATTTTACAGCAGCTTGCTAAAGCGAATCTGCTGGTATCTACTCCCGGCCCTACCGGCGGTTATCGTCTGTCTCGATCCTCAAGTACGATCAGCATCGCATGCGTGATTGAAGCGATTGACGGGCCTCCTGCTATCGCTCAGTGTTTCAAGACAGATCATAATAGCTGCGATCAGCTCGATAAGTGCACGATTCGCAAACCGTTAGGCCGAATCAACAACAAAATCTACCAGATGCTGGAACTGATCTCGCTGGATGAGATCAACAAAGAAGATGGCGATTTAGAAGAAATCCGATTTATGCCCCTGCCAACTCACGGCAGAAACCATTTAGAACTATCCCGCAGCCAGAATGACTGCGTTCAGGAGTTAGTATGAGCACTGCAACAGATACTATTGAAGAGTTCGCGGGTAAGGAATACCAGTATGGATTTGTGACGGACATTGAAGCCGATGATGCGCCTAAAGGTCTGAACGAAGATATCGTGAGGCTTATCTCATGCAAGAAGAATGAGCCCCAATGGCTGCTTGACTGGAGGCTAAAAGCCTATCGACACTGGCTGACGATGGAGCAGCCGGAATGGCAGAACGTCCACTATCCGCCCATCGATTATCAGGACAGCATCTACTACTCAGCTCCAAAGGCAAAAAAAATACTGAACAGCCTGGATGAAGTAGACCCAGTACTTCTGGAAACCTACGCCAAGCTGGGAATATCACTGGATGAACAGAAGCGGTTGAGTAACGTTGCCGTGGATGCGGTTTTCGACAGCGTCTCAGTTGCGACTACATTCCGTGAAAAACTATTCGAGCTGGGAATCATATTCTGTTCATTTTCAGAAGCAGTGAAAGAGCATCCGGAGCTAATTCGGCAGTATCTCGGCTCGGTGGTCCCCTATTCTGATAACTATTTTGCGACTTTGAACTCGGCTGTATTCAGCGATGGATCGTTCTGTTATATACCCAAAGGGGTCCGCTGCCCGATGGAGCTGTCCACCTATTTTCGAATAAACTCAGCCAACACGGGTCAGTTCGAACGGACTTTGATCGTGGCGGAAGCAGGCTCCTATGTCTCCTATCTCGAAGGCTGTACAGCGCCGATGCGTGATGAGAATCAACTGCATGCCGCTGTTGTCGAACTGGTGGCGATGGACAACGCCCAGATCAAATACTCCACCGTGCAAAACTGGTACCCTGGTGATAAAGAGGGCAAGGGCGGCATCTATAACTTTGTAACCAAACGCGGGAAGTGTGCAGGTGTGAACTCGAAAATCTCCTGGACTCAGGTAGAGACCGGCTCTGCAATCACATGGAAATATCCCAGCTGCCTGCTAATTGGCGACAACTCCATCGGTGAGTTTTACTCGGTCGCCCTGACAAATAACATGCAGCAGGCAGATACCGGCACCAAGATGATACATATTGGTAAGAATACACGGAGCACCATCGTATCGAAGGGTATATCTGCCGGCAAAGGACAGAACACTTATCGTGGCCTGGTGAAAATAAATGCTGGCGCTTCCAACTCACGAAACTACTCCCAGTGCGACTCTCTGCTATTGGGAGATCGGTGCGGCGCGCATACCTTCCCCTACATTGAGGTGAAGAACACGAGCTCCCAGGTAGAGCACGAAGCTTCGACATCGAAGATTGGCGAGGACCAGATATTCTACTGCAACCAGCGTGGATTATCTACGGAAGATGCCGTCAGCATGATCGTGAACGGTTTTTGCAAAGAAGTGTTCAAGGAGCTGCCTATGGAATTCGCCGTGGAAGCTCAAAAACTGCTTGGTGTGAGCCTCGAAGGCAGCGTAGGATAGGAATTGACTTCATACCGTCTTCCTCGTCCATTTTTCTTATGTCCTCGAAGGAATAGTCCCGGGAGAGTTCCTCGGCTATTAATGTGCGGGATACTGGCATCTGAGGAGAGGTTGTGGTGCCGTGTCTCTCCGCACCACTTGTTAAATTTTGGAAAAGCGTCGGGGGCGACGCGTAAGTCTTGCGTTTGAATTTATAATTTTTGAATTGGAGTGTGCGAATGCTTGATATTAAAAATCTGCATGCCAGCGTTGCAGGCAATCAGATCCTAAATGGAATTAATCTACAGGTAAATGCGGGCGAAGTCCACGCCATTATGGGGCCGAACGGGTCTGGGAAGAGTACGCTTGCGAACGTTCTTGCTGGCCGTTCCGCGTATGAAGTGAATGAAGGCAGTGTTACTTATGCGAACCAAGATCTGCTGGAGATGTCGCCGGAAGATCGTGCTCGTGAAGGAGTTTTTCTGGCATTTCAGTATCCTGTTGAGATTCCAGGTGTAAACAATACCTACTTTCTGAAGGCGGCGCTGAATGCCATTCGCAAGCATCGCGGGGAAGAACAACTGGATGCGATGGATTTCCTGGCCCTGACACGAGAGAAGATGAAGGTACTGCATATCGATGAATCTTTGCTGAAACGCCCGGTGAACGAAGGTTTCTCCGGCGGCGAAAAAAAGCGCAACGAGATTTTCCAGATGGCAGTTCTCGAACCAAAGCTGGCGATTTTAGATGAAACCGATTCTGGTCTCGATATTGATGCGCTGCGAGTGGTTGCAGAGGGTGTGAATGCGCTGCGCAGTCCCGACCGGGCGATTATCGTCGTCACGCACTACCAGCGGCTTTTAGATTATATCGTTCCAGATTTTGTGCATGTCCTCTCAGATGGTCGAATTGTTAAATCAGGTGGAAAAGAACTCGCCCTCGATCTCGAAGTGAAGGGCTACGCCTGGATTGAAGACGAAGTCAGACAGCTGGCGAAAGTATAGAGAGGCAGATTATGAACCATGTACTTGAAAACAGCGCTTCCTATACCGGAGAGTTTCAGGAATCGCTGGATAGGAATTCCGGCTGGGCCCCGATGTGGCTGGCACCGCTAAAAAAGGCTGCTTACTCCCGCTTTTCAGAACTCGGTTATCCGAATCGCCATCATGAAGAGTGGCGCTTTACCATCATAACCTCACTTTTGGAAAAGCAGTATACACTCTCTGCCAGTCCATCTAGTATCGATGAGAGCGAACTGAACCAACTATCATTTTTTCATCAGGATTTTCCAAAACTTGTTTTTGTCAATGGGAAATATTCGGAACAGATTTCAGATATAAACGGCATTTCCGACGGTGTCCGAGTTGGCAGTATTGCACAAATATTGCGCGAGGAACCCACGCTGCTCGAAAACCATCTTGGAAGATACGCGGACATTGAGAACCAGGCATTCACGGCGCTCAACACCGCGTTTCTGGAAGATGGCACAGCAGTCATCATTCCTGCGGGCAAAATCGTAGATCAGCCGATACATGTTATTTACATCTCCTCTGATCGGGATGGAAATCCCATTTCACATCCGCGAACTTTGATAGTCGCAGGCGCACACAGCCAGTCCACTATTATAGAAAGTTATGTATCCCGTCAGGGAACCGTTTCTTTCTCGAATGCAGTTACAGAAGCTGCGGTTGGCTCGAACGCGATAGTCGACCACTACAAACTTCAGCGGGAAAGTGAATCTGCCTACCATATCGGAAGTATGGCAGTCTCGATGTCAAGAAATTCAAACTTCAGCTCACATTCTATCACTCTCGGCGGATCTATTACACGTAATGAGGTTACCGCGGTATTGGCAGATGAGGGATGTGAGTGCACCCTGAATGGAGTCTATCTGGCGAACGGCAGCAGAGTAGTGGATAACCACACCTCCATTGATCATGCTATGCCGCATTGTAACAGCCACGAAGTCTATAAGGGAATCCTGGATGGCAAGGCGCATGGCATTTTCAATGGGAAAATATTTGTTCGCGAGGATGCGCAGAAAACAGATGCCAAACAGACTAATAAAACGCTGCTGCTTTCCGAAGATGCTCAAATTAATACCAAGCCGCAGCTCGAAATATTTGCGGATGATGTTAAATGTACTCACGGCGCAACCGTGGGACAGCTCAGCGAAGATGCACTCTTTTATCTTCGTGCCCGCGGTATTGGAATGAACGAAGCGCGCAGCATGCTGACGCACGCATTTGCCAGTGACGTTATAGATAGGATTAAGATCGAAAGTCTTCGCGAAGAGATCGACACCCTTTTATATGAACTGCTGCCACGAAGCAGCACAGGAAAGTAGGCCGTCTATGGGCGCAGTTACTTTACAAAATCCAGCAGAAATAAAGATTGATTATGCTGTTGAACGAATTCGTGAAGACTTCCCTATTCTGCGTGAATTAATCCATGGAAAGCCGCTAGTCTACCTCGACAATGCAGCCACGACG
This sequence comes from Chthonomonadales bacterium, assembly GCA_038203935.1. Lineage (GTDB taxonomy): Bacteria > Armatimonadota > Chthonomonadetes > Chthonomonadales > Chthonomonadaceae > JANXSG01. The sequence goes on along the minus strand of JBBRDM010000056.1, from coordinate 4,663 downwards.
CAGAAACCTCGCCAGGTGCTGAATGCTCTGACCGCCTATTACGAGCATGATAATGCTAATATTCATCGCGGCGTCTATCTGCTGAGCGAGAGAGCGACGAAATTCCACGAGGATGCTCGAAAGAAAGTCCAGAAATTCCTGAATGCCGCACGGCCGGAAGAGATTATTTTTACCCGAAACTCCACCGAAGCGATCAATCTGGTGGCGCAGAGCTATGGCAGGAAAAATTTCAGCGCTGGCGACGAAGTGATCATAAGCGCAATTGAGCACCACGCAAATATAGTCCCCTGGCAGATGATCTGTGAAGAGCGGGGGGCTGTGCTGCGAGTTATTCCAGTCGATGATCGTGGTGATCTTATTCTGGAAGCGTATGAGGAGATGCTAAGTGAACATACCAAATTCGTCGCTCTGACGCATATGTCGAATGCATTAGGTACTGTCACCCCGGTTAAAAAGATGATCGAGATGGCCCATTCCGTGGGTGCTCCAATCCTCATCGATGGCTCTCAGGCGGCTTACCATATGAGCGTGGATCTACAGGCTCTGGACTGCGATTTCTACGCGATTACTGGTCACAAGCTCTACGGTCCTACTGGCATAGGAGTTCTTTATGGCAAGAGAGATTTACTAAATGAGATGCCTCCGTATCAAGGAGGCGGGGATATGATTCTTTCAGTTACTTTCGAGAAAACTACCTACAACGATCTGCCCTTCAAATTTGAGGCGGGAACACCGGACATTTCAGGCGCTATTGGACTTGGCGCTGCCATCGACTTTATCCAGTCTACCGGGATCGAGAAAATGGCAGCCCACGAGAAGTCTATTCTGGACTACGCAACACCCCGCCTTCAGGAGATTCCTGGTCTGAGGCTGATTGGAACCTCTAAAAGTAAAGCAAGTGTTCTCTCGTTCGTTCTGGGAGATATACATCCGCACGATGTCGGCACCATTTTAGATCAGGATGGCATTGCCATTCGCACCGGCCACCACTGTGCCCAGCCTGTCATGAGACGATACAACATTCCCGCTACTGCCCGAGCGTCTTTAGCTTGTTACAATACTTTTGATGAGATCGACGTATTGGTAAAAGGGATACATAAAGTTCTGGAGGTTATGGGCTGATGTCTGAGCTGCGAGAACTATATCAGGAAGTGATTCTGGACCATAATAAAAATCCAAGAAATTATCGAGAAATACAGGATGCGAATCACACTGCGAATGGAAATAATCCGCTCTGTGGGGATCAAGTATCCATCTTTATGAATCTGGAAGATGGTGTCATCCAGGATATTAGCTTTCAGGGGCAAGGCTGCGCAATTTCGAAAGCTTCTGCCTCGCTGATGACGACCGTGCTTAAGGGTAAAACTGAAGCGGAAGCAGAAGAGTATTTTGAAAAATTTCGTACTTTAGTTACCAGTGATACCGAAAATGAACCAGATATAGATGGGCTGGGGAAACTTGCGGTATTTTCCGGCGTCAGGGAGTATCCTGCGCGGGTAAAATGCGCCAGCCTGGCATGGCATACGATGGAAGCCGCGCTGCATACCATTCAAAAACCGGTCTCCACCGAATAGGAAAGCACAAAAAATGAGTGATACGCCAGAATTAAATCCTATAGAGGTAAGCATACTGCGCGAACAGGTCATGGAACAGATGCGCACGATCTACGACCCGGAAATTCCAGTGAATATCTATGAGCTGGGACTGATTTATAAAATTGATGTAAGTCCGGGAGGCTTTGCAGATATTGAGATGACTCTCACATCGCCCGGCTGCCCGGTTGCTGGAACGCTTCCACCCGAAGTAGAACATAAAGCAAAGGCGGTTGCGGGAGTGAGTGATGCAAAGGTCGCAGTAGTCTGGGATCCGCCTTGGACCATGGATATGATGTCGGAAGAAGCAAAGCTCGATCTTGGAATGCTATAGAATTTGCGCGTGCATAGAAATTTTCTCGCGAGTAGTGAGATTGACCGAGGTAATCAAAAATGAGTGAATCAATGCTGGAAACAGATAACAGTGTTATTAATCTAACGCCAGAAGCAGTATCTCAGATAAAATTCCAGTTGAAGAAGCAAGGTAAAGAGGATCAGTGGCTAAGAGTGGGAGTTAAAGGTGGCGGCTGCTCGGGTCTTTCTTATGTGATGAACGTAGTTGAGAAACCAACCGACAAGGATATTCAGATCCATATTGACGGTGTTAAAATAGTCGTTGACCGAAAGAGCGCCGAATTTATCTCAGGAATGACTCTTGGCTATTCAACCCGCAATCTTCTGGAAGGCGGATGGACCTGGAGCAACCCAAACGCAGCTAAAAGCTGCGGATGCGGCACATCCTTTACTCCGAAATAGTACCTATTCATCCCTTCTAATCTCAATTTGAAATTAGAAGGGATGAACAAGGAAACTATATTCTCAGAATATATTATAATACTATCATGGGAAGAATCGGGGAACGTTTCGATCGTAGAAGGTCTTCTCTAAATACTCAAGAAGAAGTGCATAATTCAGCACCGTGAATGGAACTGCTCCCTGATTTGAAAAGTTATCATCCGGCACGCCGGCTCCGCCATTAAGATTAAGATTGACCAGAAACGGCTGTGCTCTCTGCGCAACTACCGAAGGCGGCTGCGGCACCTCCATAGAGTAGTTCCCTCCCGTCACCGGATTGCTCGGGTCATTTGCGTCGTTCTGGCCAGGAGCAGGATTGGTCAGTAGTGGGCGATTGGTCAGGAAGTTCAAAAACCCTGCATGCCTGCCCTCCACCAACCCAATCGAAGCTGCAGCTGTTAGGACATCTGGGACGCTGACGAGAAATTTTGCCGCATAAGTGTAAGCGCCTGTGCCTGTATTTTCCAAAGCTTCTGCAAGTGTAAAGAATGTCGCTACATCCGGTGGATTGAAAACAGCCAGAGTGGTATCAAAAGTTGGAGCGGGCCGTACTGTACCTCCGTTTGCAGGAATAGCTGCTTTGAGAAACGACACGTGGTTGTCTTCATCTTCCATGATCGTTTTAAATGCTCGGGTAAGCTGCACCCCGGAGAAGTTAGCTCCAGTTGCTGCAGCGGCCTTGTTGTCGTTTCCACCACATCCTGCTATAAATGCGGTGGTGGCTGCACCGAGTGTAAATGACCCGATTCGTTTGATCAGATCGCGCCGATCCATACCATCCAGGGTATTTTCAACTACTTTGTTCATTTCACAATACCTTTCCTCAATTGTAGATTCTCTTTGCAGAGTAAATTCATGTTTACTCTGCTTTGCGAGTGCGGCTGAACACACATTGTGGCAGACAAAAAGGAGGTAGAAGCGCAAGGTCTACTCCAGTAATATCCAATGCCTGCTCTCGGAACCACTGTTCGAACTCCTCGTTTGAGACTGCAAGATCTGCAAACACCAACGCCGGATCGTACCCCTTGAGATAAACAATTACCATATCCCCTTGAGGTATAGATTGAACAAACCAACGTTCTTCAACGACGCTGGCATGTGTTCGATCATGCTGCTTTTTTTGCTCGGTATTTAGCTGAACTAGAAACTGTTCGAACGCCAATCGTTTACCCGGCAGAAGCGGGAACACAAGTGCTGTCTCAACCATTTTGTCAACTGCTTTCTCTCTGTTTATAGGCGAAGAGTATCACTGTATCAATTACTCTTCCAGTATAACTGAGATCGTTGACAGCATTCTAACATAGAGATTAACGTGGGATTACAGACTTATGTTCCGCCTGCCCGCTTAACAATCAGTCAAATTGTCTGTAATAGTGGAATTTCACTTATCAATTCTGTTAAAAATAAAAATCCCCGCGAATATACGCATTCGCGGGGATTTCAAGTCAGGAGTTCCGTAAGTATTTTCATGCCTATCGGAATGAATGAATAGCTGTTATTTATTTAACCATCGGAGGATTCGGCTTCGTGGAGCCTTTCTTAATTCCCAGCACAAATTCCAGGCCGCCAGTAAGATACGCCTGAAAGCTGGAGTCGCGCCACATCTCCTGCCGATGGCCGAATGAGGAATAGAATACTCTGCCTTTACCATAGGCTTTCGACCAGGAGATCAAGTATTCTCCTGGCTGGTTCGCTTCCGGGCTGCCATCATTCGGGTGCGCATCCAGCGCCAGTATGACATGGAGATTCGCCCGATCCACATTCTTCATCAGGTAGATTTCATCAAAGCCGCGCCAGGTGTCTCCAGAGAGGATAGTAGCGCTCTTTGCATCATCACTCAACGAGCCCTGAGGTTTCTTTCTCGCAGCTTTTTCGAGCATACGAACTCCCGGAAATCGAGTATCGAGGATATGCGCATTCACAGCACATTGAGAATGATGGGTGAGGAACTCTGCCCCCAGAAGCTGCACATATTCCGATACAGGCGCTGTCGACCCGGGCCACTGATGAAAGGTATCTGCGCCAGAGTGGACTGCTGCAAAACCATGCCCTGATTTAACATAATCCAGAAATGCTTGAGGATCAGGGAGCGGAAGGACGCCGGTGGTATTCGCAAATACAATGGCGTCGTATTTTTCCAACGATGATTTGGTCATTTTTGACTGCATCTCTTCATCGGTTCGAACGAAGTCTGTATCCCATTCTCCGGTTTTTACGCCCAGCGATTCTATGGTCGGCTCGGCAAGAGGAATACTGTCGTGCCTAAATCCTTTGGT
>JBBRDM010000055.1:0-29171 GCA_038203935.1 Chthonomonadales bacterium | reverse complement strand
CGATTCACGCACCGCCGTGGTGGTAATGACACATGGTTATGAGCGTGATCGAGCCTGGGTAAAATATCTATTGACTACCTGCTCCAAATATATAGGCATTATGGGACCCAGGAAACGTTTCCAGGAAATGAGAAGCGATTTCTTGACGGAAGGATATTCTTTCGGGCAGGAGGGAACCGAAATTCTCTATGCGCCGACGGGACACGATCTGGGTGCGGAGTCACCCGAAGAGGTAGCTCTTTCTATTATCGCAGAGATACAAGCAGTTTTCAACGCAAAGCCTGGCGGCTCCCTTCGAAATCGGCTAAATCCCATCCATTCAAACACGCAGACGGTTTGGCAGGAGAACGCTTCGGAGTCAGAATGCTTCGCACGGGTCTAATAATTCTTGCTGCCGGTGGATCCAGTCGGCTGGGAACTCCCAAACAGCTGCTGATGCTGCACGGCAGCACTCTCATACATCGAACTGCGTCTGCCGCGGTGAATTCCATGTGCAGACCAATAATAGTCGTTATAGGCTCCTCAGCGGAAGCCGTTCGTAACGAGGTTGCGAGCCTGACCGTTGACTATATCGAAAATAAAGATTGGCGGTCCGGCATAGGTTCCTCGATTAGAATGGGCTTGCAACAACTGCTGCAGATACAGCCGCAATCAGAAGGTGTCTGCATTGCATTGTGTGATCAGCCATTTTTCTCTTCCAAAATAATTGATGAACTTCTCCATATTCAGCAGCAGACCGGCTGTCTTATTGCCGCGTCTGATTATGGCGATGGACCGTGTGTGCCGGCGCTTTTTCACTCGTCTTTGTTTCCAAAACTTCTGGAACTGCCGGATAGTGCAGGGGCGAAATCAATTTTCAACCAATTTGCGGACCGGACGGAGATTCTTGCATTTCCACAAGGTGAGCTGGATATCGATACTCCTGCGGACTGGGAGAATGTTCTAAACGTATTTCCTGATAAAAGTTAATATTTAGCAGAAAACCGTAAGAATTGAATCTTACATAAAATATGGCGGTAGAGCGCAGTATCCGCTCTATCGCCCTATTTGAATATCGACACATGTTTTTTTTCTAAATTTACATATGTCTATGGATGGCCGCTCATTATGAAAGTACCATCCGGAGCCGTTACGACGATTGATTTTACGATTGGAACTGCTCCGATTGCAGTCTGATACACACCTAGAGACTGCAGCTGGCCTTTTCTGCTGGCAACGGTGATCGTACCTGCCTGCCTCGGTGCCCACGGTTGCCCAGTAAACCAGTCATTTGCATAGACGGTCACGGTGAGCACAGTGCCATCTGGTAAATCGATATTGGAACAGTGAACATTGAGATCAACTGAAGTGACATAAGTGGTAATTGTTAGATTGCCGGCCCCCGAAGGAACTCGTCCGTTTCTCGCCGGACAGTTATCGAATATCAGCTTGCTGGCGCCCCCTCTGCGAACTTTACCACCGCGATTTTGAGCCTCGACTGACTGAGTTGTCACTGCAACGCTTCCAAACATAATTGCTACGACCCCTAGAATACTTAAAATCTTTTTCAATTCAATTCTCCCGACCAAATATTTTCAATTTCTTGACATCTCCAATCAAATCGGCCGCATCAGCTGGAAATGATGTTCACAGGCATAGTCGAGATGCAGCAGGAAATAGTTGGGGATATTATTTAAAAATCGAAAAATTTTTATAAGCCCAGATTCTTATGGTAATTAGTCCAAACTCGCCAGGAATATCTGCCACTTTAGGCAGTGCTGGCAGGAGAATCTCAACCCTAATTCGAACATAGTTTGCATTACTATCCTATTCATAAGGAGCAATTATGCAATTCCGAAGCGGTCAGCCTGCTCTCGATCTCAATGGCCAATGGCTGTTCGCCTACTCTGAAGGCCCGGTGGATGGAGAATTCTCCAATGCAGAAGCGCTTCAAAAAGCAGGCGTGGAGTTTCTGCCTGCATCTGTTCCGGGTAATCTTGAACTCGATCTGCAGGCAATCGGAACTGTTCCTGAACCATTTTTCGGCATGAACATAGCTGCGCTGCGCCGTTATGAAGCAGCGCATGTGTGGTATGTCAAAGATTTTGAAGCAGCGCCAGAAGCTGGATTTGAATCCTTTCTTAATTTCGAAGGGATTGACTGCTGCGCTAGAATTTTCCTGAATGGAGTTTTGCTGGGTGAAACGGACAATATGCTCATCCCGCATCAGTTCAGTGTCGATCATTTGCTCCAGGGGAATAATCAGCTTGTTATACATATTCGCCCTGCAGTTGAAGAAGCGCGAAAATACGAATATCCTCCCTCTGCATTTCATTCTCCGTGCGGATATGAATCACTTTACGTTCGAAAAGCGCCGAGCCAGTATGGCTGGGATATCATGCCTCGTGCCATATCTGCCGGACTGTGGCGGACTGTAACACTGCAGCGTATACCTGACGAACGTCTCGATTGGGTACATCTGGAAACGCGCAGAATTTCCGCCAATCAGGATTCTGCAAACCTATTTTTATCCTACAGGGCCAACTTAAACATTGCAATAACGGACACCTACGAGATTCTGCTGGAAGGTGAGTGCGAGAAATCTCACTTTACCCAGAAACATCCTGTCCTTTTTGAATCCGGCAGCTTTTCTTTCCACCTAGAGCATCCCAGCCTCTGGTGGCCCCGAGATAGAGGCAGTGCTGATCTGTACTCTGTGCGCGCCAGTCTGCTTAAAAATGGTGAAGAGATCGACTATCTCACCTTCAATCACGGAATCCGAACCGTTGAGTTACTGCGCACAGGAGTTACGGATGCGTCTGGCAGTGGCGAGTTTGTTTTCAAAGTGAATGGTGAAAAGCTATTCATTCGAGGTACGAACTGGGTCCCCGTAGACGCCTACCACTCACGCGATGCTGCCCGTATACCGGCTATACTCGACTTGGTGGAAGATATAGGATGCAATATGATTCGGTGCTGGGGCGGCAATGTCTATGAGAACGACCTATTTTTCGATATCTGTGACCGTAAAGGGATACTGGTGTGGCAGGATTTTGCGATGGCTTGCGGGGTCTATCCGCAGGACGATGAGTTCCAGAAACGATTAGGTGTGGAAGCTAAGTCGGTAGTTCGGCGGCTGCGCCAGCATGCCTGCCTCGCACTCTGGGCCGGAGATAACGAGTGTGACGAGTCGCACGTCTGGGCCGGCGGTGACCGTGACGCCAACCGGAATGTGTTAACGCGAAAAGTGCTTCCCGAGGTGCTGCACTCTGAAGATCTTACCCGCCCCTACCTGCCGAGTTCGCCGTATATGGATGCGGATGTCTGGGAGAAGGGACGGCAGTTCATCTCGGAGGACCACCTCTGGGGACCACGCGACTACTACAAAGGCAGCTACTATACCAGCTCGCTCTGCCATTTTGCGAGCGAAATTGGTTATCATGGATGCCCTGCGCCGGAATCGCTGAAGAAGTTTCTTTCACCGGAGCACCTGTGGCCCTCCAACAACTCGGAGTGGATTCTGCACTCGACCTCCCCTATCCCGGGTGTCGATCTCTACGACTACCGCGTGGAACTGATGCGCAAACAGGTTCGCGAGCTGTTTGGCTCCGTGCCGGATTCTCTGGAGGATTTCACCTTTGCCAGCCAGGCCTCTCAGGCAGAGGCGAAGAAATTTTTTGTGGAGATGTTCCGGGCAGCAAAGTGGCGCAGAACGGGGATCATTTGGTGGAATATTATGGATGGATGGCCGCAGATGTCGGATGCGGTGGTCGACTACTATTTTGTGAAGAAGCTGGCTTATCACACCATTAAGCGCGCGCAGAATCCACTCTGCCTGATCCTGAAAGAACCGGAGAACTGGGGGCAGTCGCTTATCGCCTCGAACGACACCCGTGATGATCTCATCGTTCGATATTCATTGAAAGATGCCGACACGGGCGAAATTCTGGCGGAAGGCGAGAAGACAGCCAAATCGGATGCGGTCACACCACTCGCCCGCATTCCCTACACCACTTCCGTTCAGCGCTTCTATCTCCTCCATTGGAGCAGCTCAATAGGCGAGGGAGATAGTCACTATCTATGCGGAAATCCTCCCTTCGACCTAGAACGATACCGATCCTGGCTCAAAAAAGCTAAATTACTATAGTCGTGAAAAATTTAAGAATGAATAAACCTTAAATACGAAACAACATTTAGAACTTGAATTTTGATTTACCTTGGCGCAATATGAACATTAAGCATCCAAGATTTATACATATGAGTTCAGCAATGACAACGTCAATTCTAGTACTTGCAGACATCTATAGCATTTTAAATCGATTTACCGCTCATCTGCATCACAATTATATCAACTGTGAGTTCGTTAGGGCGGTTGGAGACGAAGATCCTGTTCGAATTAAAAAATATCTACTTCAAGGTTCAGATCCCAATACTAACGTATATCTATTTAGCAGTGATTCAGGTTGCAGTAGTCAAATATTAAACGAAAATGAGCAGGGTACGCCTGCTCTAGTTTATACGCTAATGCCCAAAAAGCTCGTGCATGATATTGGGAATACAGAAATAGCAAAACTGTTATTGGAAGCTGGTGCAAATCCTAATTCGTCGGATTTTAATGGTAATACACCCCTGATAATTGCTTCTGGTTCAGGTAATTGTGAAATGGTGAAGTTACTGCTTGTTAAACATGCAGATCTAGGCAGTGTTAACAAAAAAGGTTTCACTGCACTCCAATCGGCTCAACTCAAGCATTATACATGCATCGTCGATCTTCTTTCACGCTCGAAGAAGTATTAGAATATTTTGATCTGTGGATATTTAAAATGGCTTCAAACGAATCAATTCCAATACAGCCACTTCATACATCATCGCTTGATGACTTCTTCTCTAATTATCCGTTCTTCCAACGGAGTAAAGCTGCCCCTTATTATCAATCCGTCGTTGATTTCTTTCGAGATTATAACGGTGACGATAATTATATATACGTTATAGTTTCACACTCATACCTGGAGCTTGCAAAGATTCTTTCGGCTAATAGTCGTAAGGATTTGTCGGTAATAGCAGAAAATGCGCTTGATTCGGCTCTAGAATATGCGGAAAAATCCAGGGATAACGATACATTTCACTCTGTACTGTACCAGGGTGGCATGTGTCTAGAAGATATTTACCTGCGTTATGATAAATTCGAAGTATGGGAAAAGACTGTGTTATGGCTGCAGCGCTCGTTAAGATATATCGATAGAAGACGTTCCCTCCAAACTATAATCGAAACGTATGAACGGCTCGGGCGTGTTTGGAGCCATAACCCCGACACATATGTAAACACCTATCTTATGTTTGATTGGCTCATCCAACTACAGGATACTCCTTATAGATATATGATTAATAAATACAAAGTCATGCTTCTGCTCGGTCAGGAAGAGGAGGTATGGCGGAAGAGTGATATGACTCCGAAAGACAGCTGCCATGATATTGCGATGTCCACCAGTGCCTGCATAGCTCTTAATCGCATTCGACGGGCAGCAAACCTAGCACGTAAAGGGATTGCCTTGGCGGTGAGTGTGGGCGATCCACAATGGGAAACCGCTTTCCAAGATTTGATCGCAGCACGACAACATCTGAGCTATATACCTATTAGCTAATCAAAACTCCTCGATATTTCTCGAGCGATTTTGAGCGGAATGAATATAACCGAGCCGGTCTATGGGGATTTCTTTCTTGCATAATGCCAAACTCAGTTTTAAGATTCAAACTTAAAAATTACTTTTGAAAGTTGTGCTCATCTACATTCAGAACGCGCTTCAAGGAAATTCTGACCCTGTCTATAGCACGCTGCGAGTTCCTTTCTATCAAGCAATATCAATAAGGATACTGTTTTATTTACGCGATCTTTATAACAGATTGTGCACATAAATCTGTTCAATACGCGTTCGCTCGGAGCTGCTATTTTCTGTTTTGTTTTGTGCATTTTGCGACTCTGCAGATCGTGTAGAGGTCGTGGCTAATAATCAGAGAGGTAATAACCGATCTAATGTTGAATTTAACCGTATAACCAATCATCGGGAATATGCAGTAATATAGGAGGCATTTTTTAATGTTGAGACGTTTGGTACAACTGCTAATGGCAGTATTGTTTGCAGTTTCGATTTCACAAGCCGCAAAGTGCGACTTGAACAGCTTCATGAGTAAGCCGGAACCTGCTTATAAATGGGAAAAGACCGGCAGCGAACACCGAGACGGAGTTACCATCTATTCCCTGCATATGACTTCGCAGGTCTGGCATGGCAACACCTGGGAGCACAATATTCAGATATTCCGCCCGGATGACCTGAAATTCAAACACTTCTGTGGATTGTACAACACAGGCGGCTCCGGCAGCAATGACAACACGATGATGGGAATCCATCTCGCGAAAGCAAGCCATGCCACCTACGCCATCCTATTTGGAATTCCGATGCAGCCGCTCTACGGCGGTAAAACCGAAGATGCTCTGGTAGTATACACCTGGCTGAAGTTCATGGAAACCGGCGACGAAAGCTGGCCGCTGCATTTCCCTATGGCGAAGTCAGTCCTGAAAGCAATGGATGCCATCCAGGCGTTCACGACTTCTGAGAAACTGCCCGCCCTGAACGACTTTGTGGTCTCCGGAGCTTCTAAACGCGGGTGGACTACATGGCTGGTAGGCGCGTCAAAAGACCCTCGCGTGAAAGCAATCATACCGATGGTCATTGATGTATTGAATGTGCGCAAGCAGGGCCGCCATCAGCTCGAAGCCTACGGGGCGCCCAGCGTTGAGGTTGGAGACTATACTCAGGCAAATATTTTTGCGAAACTGGAAACGCCGGAAGGCAAAAGACTGCTCGAATTGGAAGACCCCTATAGCTACAAAGATATCATCACAATTCCCAAGCTGCTTATCCTCGGCACCAACGATCCTTACTGGACTCAGGATGCACTCAATATCTATTGGGATGAACTGAAGGGGCCGAAATACGTGCTTTATGCTCCGAACAGCGGCCATGGCCTGAATGACCGCGAACGAGTGTACAACACTATGGCTGCCTTCTATCGCCATATTGCAGGGCATACCAAATGGCCGAAACAGACCTGGTCCTATTCGGTAAAACCGGACGGCGTCGGGCTTACTTACTCCAGCAATATTGCTCCAAAATCGGCACGGCTGTTCCATGTTACTTCCACCACCCAGGACTTCCGAGACCAGCATTGGACATCGGATGAAGTACCCGTGTCGGGTGATGGATACACCGCTCAAATGGCAGCTCCTGCCACTGGTTACGAAACCATCTACGGCGAGGCGACTTATAATCTTGACGGCGATCCGTTTACACTTTCCACTCAGGTACACATCCTGGGAATAAAGAAGTAGACTCTGTTCCCTAAAATCTCCTCTTCCGATGCTTCGGAAGAGGAGATTGACTCTTGAAGGTAACGTTAAGGCTTAAACTTGAGGAGGGCAGGCTTCCGGCAGGCGTTCCAGGTTATAGTGGTCGTGATCTCGACGCTGTTTGGGAAGCTCTCGATCGTAGAGAGGGAGTCCACACTCTGGACAGCTGCTGAGCGAGGAAAGACGATCCAGATACGCCAGTACGCTCTTAACAAATCCGGCGTGGCTCCAGGTAAGAGGCGAGACGGAAAGCGGATCATCATTATAGGGATTGACCTGCTCGGCCAGCACTCCAGAAGGCAGGGCATGATGAACGCACCAGAGGAGATATGGGAGTGTCTCCTGAAGCAGGGTCAGTGAATTGGCCTTAGCAATAGCGTAATCTGCCAGCCACAGAGTACATACGAACCAGGGATTACCCGGTACATTTTCGATATCGCTGCTGACCTGATGATAGTAATCGTCTTCGTAACGCGCTAATCCTCCAACGGATGTTTTACACCACAGCCTGTCGTGAATAGCTTTCATGGTCGATTCAATGCGCGGGTCGGATGCTTCGAACATTCCGAACTGAAAAAGACCTACGATACTTGAATCGATGTTTCCATCGACTACCAGTTCTCCTTTATCATCAAAATTCACCATCCGCACAAATCGACTCCACTCCGGCTTCCAGAGGTACTTTTCCGTGCCGGCTTTAATCCCGGCGGCGGCTGCGCGATAACGATCGGCGCTCGAAACCTCACCAAAACTATGCGCGAAGTTTGCAGCGGCTATGAGGCCGCCATATACCGCCCCCACTGTCCAGGAAAGAATCCCGCGCCGCTCTTCCCAGAGGTCATAGGAGGGAAGCGGCAGCTTGGTGAAGTAGTCTGTATAACCTGTCATCCACTCTGCCGCGCGTATAATCAAATCCTTATAGAGCGGCTTGATCATCTCGATATCCCGGTAACGGTCGAAGTGTTTCCAGAGCGCCCAGATGACCAAAGCTGTTTCATCTTCCTGGATGGGCAGCTGTTCGTGGCCGGATACAATCCAGGGATGCCAGCTGCTGCCGACGCTTCCATCCGGGTTATATTTATGCAGGAAGTAGCCATCCTTAGTAATGCTGTCGGCGCACCATCGGTAGAAGCTTGCCGCGATCTCGTTATATCCAGCTAAATCCAGGGTGCGTGCCACCAGCGCTCCATCTCTAGGCCACACATAAGAGTAGGTGTCTCTTGCAAAAGTGGTGATATCGCTGTCGTTGGCGGCGACAATCGCACCGTTCGCGTCTATCTGTGTTCTCAGTATGAGCAGGCTGCGCTTATAGAGCCGCACTATTTCGTCGGGCAGCGGACTGAAATCATATTCATCTTTATTCACCCATAAATTCCAGTAAGCTGCTGTACGTTTGATCATCTCGGCGGGTGATTTAGCAGTGACTACCTGGTTGAGCAGCTTTACTTCTTCATACGATATACCCACACATATCCAGTAGAAGACTTCAGCAGTTTCCTCGGGAGAGACCCTCACCTGAGTCGAAATCGTGCTGTCGACACTGCCCTGAGCAATTGGATTTTTGCTGAGCACCCCATCCCCTTCTGCATCTTTCCAGGTACCCTCTGCGCCGTTTTGCCCTTTGATTCCTGTGGAATAATCACGAATGCCGCTGCCGTCCTGCGTGAGGCAGTTGATAAGAAAGTACCTGCTCTCTTTATAGTGGATGATGTAGTTGTGCTCCGGGTGATAGAAGGCGGTGTCGCCGATATCGAACTCCATAATTCGAAAATCCTGATGAAAAAACAGCCGTACATCTCTTGCAGAAGCAGCATGATTTTGAATCTTGATCCTGCGCAGATAGATGGATTCGTGGAAATCAACCGCATCGTTACAGAGCAGAGTAACACCGAGCCTTTCGCAATGCAGCGTGACCGAAGTTATTAGAGTGGAGTCATCATAGTCGAGCGAAATATTCCATTCATTTGAACTTGTCCAGGAAAACATTCCATCGCACCACACTCCGAATCTGCACGGATAACCTGCGGTATGGTTCTCGCGGCCTACATGGGGATAGTAGAAATCGCGGATCTGATATCGCTCATCGAAGTTTATGAGCAGACGTCCATTGCCGATTGGAATATCTCGTGGCATAGTGTAGATCCTTCATGTTCAAATGTACATAAAAAAATGTATATTTGGGTTAAATAGTGGTTTTGATAGAAGTGTTTAGCAAAAAATGAGCTACAATCGAAATAACGTTACCTGATCCGCGCGTGTATCTCTTGCGCAGGTTGGAAGAGGATACTCCATGACAACCACGAAAATGAGGCTGCTGATGGTTTGCGTGCTGCTGATTGCTGCTGCCCTCATGGGCTGCGGAGGCGGAGACGGGAAGAATACTCTATGTCACGATGGCACTTTCGTAAGCAGTACAGCGGTTGACGCCTGCATCCAGCACGGCGGTTACGCCGGAGCCAATCTTAACGGCATCAGCTAGCAACTGATCGAAAGTTCGCTGATATTGGCCGCTATTCCTGCCTGATGACGAAGGGTACGAAGGAGTTGTTGCGCAGCAAACGAAATAATTACTGCTTCACTCTATATCCAGCGGAGGTCAACAATGATAATTCCAATTTTTCACATTGAGAGTGGTTGCCATTCGTCTGATTCGCCCAGAATAACTCATTCGAAGTTACTTCCTCGCGCCTTCACTCTCATTGAGCTGCTCGTCGTTATAGCAATCATTGCGGTTGTAGCTGGTATTCTTTTCGCAGTATTTGCGCGTGCCCGAGAAAAAGGAATACAAATCACCTGCATGAATAACTTGAAGCAGCTGGGATTAGGCACTCTGATATATGCTCAGGATTACGATGAACGAATATATCCGTACGAATACAACGGACCATCCGGACCAGGCGACAGATTCACCTGGGAATACTATTCCGATTACGATACAAGACATCCCAACGACTATTCACGAGGATTATTATATCCATACGTAAAGAACGTAGCTATATTCAGATGTCCTGATGCAGAGAGCTTTGCAGGCACCGTAGGCGGTAACAGTGGGTCATATGGTTTGAATTCTGATCTATTTGGTGAGCATATCAATGGAACGGAAACTACTGGAATTGACCTCGCTGCAGTTCAACGGAACACTGAAACCATTCTCATTGCTGATGCCGCCCAGGTTGTACCAGGAAAATTACACGGTGAGGATATTCTATATCCACCATCTGAACGAAATGACGGCAGTCTGCATGGGCTTCACAATGGTACAGCCAACATAGTATGGCTGGACGGGCATACAAAAGCTATGAAACCTGTTTGTGGAAAGCCCATATCCAATGTCTGTTTTGTTGATAAGTACGACTTGGGTACATTGCTGCATGGTCCTTGGACAGGCAATCAGTCCAAAGACGACTACTACTGGGAATTGATCAAGCCAGATTAAAAACTATTCAACATCCTATTCAAAACCTTGCTGTGATTATTACCATCTATCTAACTTTATCTAGGTGAAACGTGCATTTTGTATCATGATTGGAGTATCAGCTCCGCGCCGTAATATTGACAAATCGGCTGGAGTCTTGCTATACTACTGATCGATATACCCTCGCCGACGTAGCACAGTGGTAGCGCAGCTCTCTCGTAAAGAGCAGGTCATGAGTTCGAATCTCATCGTCGGCTAATCTCCACATCTTCCTTCCCAATGTGCAGGTAACTTCTTACTTCGTGTCGAATTAATTCACAGGAAACTATTCCTCTTCCTGGAGACAATTCCGAATGATTCCTTCTTTTCTTTTAGCCTTCACTTTAGGAGCAGCCATGCTCAAAACGCAACCCCCCATTTTTCAGCAATATATGAGTATTGATGTCGCCGCGTCGAGCGGGCAACGTCAGACGAGCATCCAATCAATCGTGGTCTCCGGGCACAATGTCTGGGCAGCCACAGTAAATGGTTTAGTTACTACAGAGGATACAGCGGATACAATTGCAAAATGGAAAATCGTGGATGCATTGAAGGCCGACCATCTTTGCGCTGATGGTAAAGGCGGCGTGATTGCGGCTACGGATAAGGGATTATTCGAGATTGCAACAGGTGGAAAATCGACTGCTCTGGAGGGTCTTTCGGGTGAGAAGGGCGTTTGGGCTGAGCAAGCGAGTAAGGGAGGTTACTGGTGTCTGACTCCGCAGAAACTCTTCCGGTGGCAGAATGGCGTTGCCGATATCCACTATGCTCCTGACGATATGCTGATGGACTACATAACTGAAGATGGGAGCGGACGCGTTTTCGTAGGCGCCAGACTGAGATCAGGGGCATACTCATCCGGTGAGCGTGGAACGAAGATCAGCTATATTCGCCGCCTGCTGCGTCTGGAAGGAAATAAGCTGGTATCCGTGAGCGGAATAAAGAATTCGTTCGGACGTTCTGTGAGTGATGAGCTGCTCTGCGCCGCCGCCGATAAGCCCGGTCACGTGTGGATCGGAACACCTAACGGCTTACTCATCACAGATGGAGCAAACTTCTGGGACAGCATCGATGGCCGTGAGGGAATGCCCTACGTCGAGACAAACTGTATTGTCGCGGAAAAAGATGGAACTCTCTGGACGGGAAGCTCCGAAGGCGTCTGCCGAATGCAGGGTGGAAAATGGAGTTATTTCCGTGGGCGGCGCTGGCTCCCAAATGACGATGTACATGCAATCGCCCCCGATGCAAGCGGGGGCGCCTGGATAGCAACTGCCGGCGGCGCGGCGCACATTGTGGCGAAACCGATCTCGCTGCAGGACAAGGCTGCTCACTACGAAGATATCGCTATAAAACGGCACAACCGAAACGGATATGTCACGATTTGCAATATGAAAGATCCCGAAGACCTGTCCTCTTTCCAGGTGGAAGCGAGCGATAACGACGGTCTCTGGAGCGCTGTTTATGCCGCCGGGGAATGCTTTCGATACGCAGCAACGAAGGATCCGGATGCTCGAGCGCTGGCGCAGAAATCGATGATCGCTATCCAAGACCTCGAAAAATACAGCGGAATCTCCGGTTATCCGGCACGTGCGATTGTGCGGGACGGTGAGCAGAACGTCTTCTTACTGCAGGGATCATGGCACCGTTCGAAGGTCGATCCGGCGGTGCAGTGGAAGGGAAACACCTCGTCGGATGAGCTGGATGGCCACTATTTTATATATCCTCTCTACTACGATCTGGTGGCGGATGAGAGCGAAAAGAAGAGCCTGGTCAGTTCGATACGGCGCATTACCGATCATCTGCTGGCGCACAACTATCAGCTCTACGATATCGATGGAAAACCGACGCGCTGGGCAATCTTTAATCCGGAGAACCTGAACGACAACCCGGAATGGGAAGAAGGACGCGGCCTGAATTCGCTCTCCATGCTCGCCTATTTGAAGGCGACCTACCATATGACGGGAGATAAGAAATACCAGGATGCCTATGAGACCCTGGTTCACAAGCATCACTATCAGCTTAACATTCTGCATCTCAAACAACTGCCGCCCTACTCCATCAACCACTCGGACGATCAGCTTACCTTCCTCGGATACTACACCTTGTTGAGATATGAAACAAATCCTGAATACAGGCGTCTGCTGCTGATGAGTTTGGAGCGTACCTGGCAGATAGTTCGGAACGAACGATCCCCTCTTTTCAACTACATCTATGGCGCAGTGACAGAGAAGGTGTGTGATTCAGAAGAAGCTGCGCAGACCCTCATGGAGTGGCCATGGGATCTGCGCCATTGGAATGTGAAGAACAGCCACCGCTCTGATATTCAAATCGCGCCTTCTTCTTCACAGGGTATACTCGAAGCAACACGAGCACTCCCCTATTCTGAACTGCGCTCGATGCAGTGGAGTGATAACCCGTTCGCATTGGATGGCGGCGAGGATGGCAAACGCGAGTATGACGGCGCTGCATACCTGCTTCCGTATTGGCTTGGCAGATACTGGAAGCTTATTCCCGGTGAGTAGAATTCCACCAATTTGACGAGGGGCTGCAACCCGCTCGTATTTCCAATGTTCTCAATTAATTAGGAGTTCTCATCCTCATGTCCGACACATCTGTTGGTAATCAACCCAGCGCGCGTTTCCACTGGACCTACTTTCTGCTCATCGCCTCCGCGCTCTCTATAGGCTGGGGAATCCGCGGTAACTTCGGGCACGAATGGGGAGCGGCGATGCCGGGCGCTCTGTCTGCGATGGCAGTGGTAGTCGCATCCGGACGCAGGGACTGGTATCGCAAGGTTGCGTATTTCGGGACGTTCGGCGCGATTGGCTGGGCGTTCGGCGGCGCTATCTCGTACATGCAGGTGATCGGATTCACCCATTCCGGCGATTCACTCTCCCAGTGGTACGGCTTTGCGTGTTTATTTATAATCGGGATATTGTGGGGTGGAATGGGAGGCGGGTTAAGCTCGCTGCCCGCCTATCTCGATCGTAAATCACTCAAGGAGTTCATCTCTCCCGCAGTCAGCATCTTCATTCTTTGGTGGATTTGGGGCATCGTCGATGCGCATCTCCTCACCGCCTCTGCAGACTACCGGCAGAATAGTCCACTCTACTGGTTCGATACCGACTGGCTGGATATGCTGCTGGCAATTGGTGTCTGCATCGTCCATGCGGTGGTTCAGAAGCGATTCACGAAAGCGACACTGCTGATACTGCACATGTGCGTCGGCTGGTGGATTAGTTTCCTGCTCTTTCCAGTGCTGCTGCATGTTCGTATGACCCCGCCGCGTGGTGACTCCTGGGCAGGCTGCCTCGGCGCTACTGCCGGTATGATGCTGTTCTTCTATCGGCAGAAACTCTTCGGCCCGCTCTATGCATCGATTGTGTCCGCGTGTATAGGCGGCATCGGGTTCTCAGGAGCGACACTGCTCAAGCTGCTCGGGATGAAGACAGACTGGGAGACAAACTGGCACAGCTTCCTGGAGCAGTCGTACGGATGGATCAATGGCATTGGGATGGCGGTGGCATTTATGCTGCTGATCCGACACGCGCCCCTGCCTGATCCCGAGGATGTGGATGACAAGCCTACCGCCAATTTCATGACGGCGTTCGTGCTGCTCTGGCTGACCTATATGAATATGATCCATCTGCCGCAGGAGTGGATCAAGCACAAGGTGATCCCGAACGAGATCTATTTCCTGACGACGAATGGCTGGTTCGACCTGGGATATTTCGCTCTGGCGGCGGTTGTCATCTGGCTGCTATGGCTGAACCAACGAAAACCGCTTCCGCTCATCCCGACTGATTGGCTTGGGCGCGCGCAGATGCTGTTCCTGACCCTGCTGTGGTGGGATGTAATCGGTAACTTCCTGAACCAGATAGACGCGTTTTCAAAGGAGAGGATCATCACGGAGGGGTTCATCCACTTCGAAGGGTTATTCTGTTCTGCGCTGGCGATAGTCGCGCCAATGTATGCCATCTCATGGAACCACGGAACTGGTGTGGATATCAAGCAGGCGGTCCGCAAGGCCTGGATAATGGGTCTTCTCGCGATCATTCTTATACCAATTGCAGAGTTTGCAATCGTCAAGATGGTATGGGGAAATCAATATACAGGCGGAGCAAGTCTGACTATTCGTTTCGGACCGCACGCTACCGCTGTCGATAGGAAACCAAAGAAGAACGAAGCCCATCCGTAGATTTATCCACTTACGCCTGATCGGACGGGCGGAGGAGTTCATCGGAATGGGTGACATCGGAGCTAGTTGCTGGTCGGAGAAGAGTTTCGGGGGAGGCGGCTTCTGGACTGGAACCTCGCAGTAAAGTCATTTTCTCTGTATGGTCATTAATATGAATTTCCAGATATTCAAGGCAGTTTTGTGCGGCGTCTCGGACTACTCTTTGACGTGGTCTGCGACCTTTCATCTCAGCAAGACGCCGAACGACGAATATGGATTCCTTATCTCCTACCTGTTCCAGTCCCTTGAGGACGGCAAGTTTAAATGGTATGCTTTCAGGTGGTTCAACATCATTTATCAGTTCCATCTCTAAATTAGAATATATGGCCTGACGATCCGCAGCAGTGAGAAGATGGACATTGCTTGCATTGAGTTGTTGGAAAAGGGGGATAAGGGTAGAATAGATAGCTTTTGCTTGGTCATTTGTAATGTTCATTGAAGCTGAATCAACCAAAATTCCGATTGCTTTCACTCCGCATATTTCGGACAAGCTATCCGAGTCAAAAGGTAAGGGATTTTTATTATGTCGTGCGGATATAATACCGAGACCGATGACTAGAGCGCACTCATATAATATTAAAATCCATACTGTTTGCCCAGACAAAGGTTTAAAAAGAAGACATGGAAGCACGGAGAGAATAATTGAAAAGAGAATAGCCAGACAAACCGATTTGACACGTCGAAGTTTACGTTGATTTACTCTTGTCCTAACCTCCCCAAGAATGAGATTGATCTTCTCCTCGTCCTCAGAAACAGTCTCATTATCAACCTGGGCATTCGACCGGACAGGTTCATGATGGTCAGAGGATTTAATGGAAGTCTCGTCGGGTACAAATTCTTGTGGCATGGCGTCCTCTGGAAGAACTGTGCGAATGGCATCAGTACCATCTCATTATAGCGTGTGTGGTTTGATAGCGCAAGGTTTGTAGATATTTCGGCGGGAGATGGTTAACGTCCCGAATCATGTAGGGCAGGTGCTCCGTCGCCTGCCGATAAAATGCCCGAATTACACATAATTTTGTTGTACGAACATTGTGGCATGATCATGGGATTCATCGGCAGGGGACAGTGCCCCCGCCCTACGTGGGCTTGCCGATTCTCAAAATTACGTCACCTGAACCATCGGTAAGGAAATCAAATTCGTGGATTGTCCGGTCTGAATACTCACGAATCGATAGGCGGGAACATACCATCCCTGGGATATTGGTACTGTGGTACTGTACGGGGGAGCGACAAAACCGATAAACTGCTGGGTGCGGTAGGCGGTGCTCTTCGGCTGGGCATTCTGAGAGGCCACCTGCTGCAGTAACAGTTCCGTACGGACATTTACCGAGTTGAGCGAGGACGCCGTGAAGGTCACTCCGCCAGACGCGCCCGCAGCTACCACAAATACCAGATCACCAATAAAGCCGAAACTGGGCGGATTCATGGGAATAGGACTGGTGGGCTTGACCTGCATGAACTTGGCAGTCAGCGCCATGAATGCGGTATAACCCGTGAGAGTCCGCGAGGTTCCATCAACGGTATCCGTGCGAACCACCGATTGTGCGTAGCTCCTCCACGCATTCGCCTGCGCCAGGGTGAGCCCCTTCCACGCGCTCACCGACTTCCCAAAATGACCTCGAACCGCAAGCTGGGACGCCGTCCTGGGGTTCTTCGGAACTGTGCGCGGACGAATATAGACGCCGTTCTTCGTCCGTACAAAGACCGCCGAACCTGCCTTGCCGCTCAATCCATCCGTCAGTACATTCATTACCAGCTTAGCCATATCAAACTCCCATTCATAGAAACCTCACCCCCCGCCCCCCTCTCCTTCCCAGTCCCTCGCAAGCTCGGAGGAGAGGGGGAGAGAAAACCCTCGTTCCAGCCTCTATCCGTCCCAAGGAGTAGAGCGAATGCGATTCATTGCAGCCGTTCCCTTTCGTGATGAGCAGCGCTATACACCTGTGTTTTGAGCCTCGCTAATTATCGTTAGAACGCAGAACAATCCGCTCTAGTCACCCCCTCTCCTTGTGAAGGAGAGGGGGCCGGGGGGTGAGGTTTCTAAAAGTCTTTTGAGGATTATCGGCAGTAAATCACGATGTATACAGGCATGATGCGGCAATAATTCGCAAACCATACGCAACTCATGCACCCATTCCAACCGGCGTACCAACGGTGATTGAACGGTGAACTAACGGTGTACTATGCTCGCATACACGGTATTATGGCGTAAGCAATCACTAACATCCTCACTTTTAGCATGAGCTATTCACTCCTTTGCTCCAGCCTTCCTTAGCAGTTTCAGCAGCCCCTGAGGTTTCCCTGGCCGTTTTGCCAAGGCGAGAGCAGTTGTTCCATCCCTTGCATGCGCGTTGACATCAGCGCCATACTTCAAAAGGAGAGCAGCAATGTCAATGGAACCCCCAGTTTCACAGATATAAATGAGTGGGGTTCTTCCAAGACTATCACGCGCGTTCACATCTGCGCCATGCCGAAGGAGAATGGTAATTAATTCACGAGAATAGGGACGGATACAGGCAAACATAAGTGTTGACAGACCCTGATTATCTTTTGCATTTACGTCTACCCCACGTTTTAGTAACTCTTTCATAACGACAAGGCTTGCGCAAACGGCTGCACTATGTAAAGGGGTAATTCCAGCATTGTCGCGCGAATTAACATCAGCATGATGATCGATTAGCCAGTAGAATATCTCTTTGTTCCATTCATTAGATGTATAGTACAGAGGGCTTTTCCCTTTTGAATCTTTGCCATTAATATCTGCCCCATGCTGAACAATCTCTTCGACAAGTGACAAGTCGCCCCAATCTACGGCGTCGCATAGTGGCGTCGACCCCTCCGGCATAGCCATACCAAGATTAGCTCCATGTCTTATTAGTATGCGAACCGAATCTATATTATTACTATTTAGGGCAAAACCCATTGCACTGTCACCTACCATACATTTCTTATTGACGTCTGCGCCATGCTTCAGCAGCGACTCGATAAGCCCATGATTTGAGTCGTCCGGTGGATAGAAAAAGCAGGCAATCATCAGGGCGGTCATACGGTTACGACTGCCGGAATGCTTGGTAAACATCTGCTCCACAATGGTTTTCAATGTTGCAGGTGGAAGATATGGGTCGCCCTCGCAGTTCGGGTCTGCTCCTGCTTCCAGCAGTGCAATAGCCTTATCAGGGTGTTTCGCAGCAATCTCCCTTATCAGATGTCCATTCAAAATCTCCTGATGCATTGCTTTATAGCTCTTGAACCCAATAACAAGAGTAATACACGTCAAAGCTAATGGAATGATAAACTTCTGACGACCTGTACGTTTCAACAGCAGGCTCCTGATCTTAATCAACGATGTATGCAGGCTTTACGGAGGATTTCAAGATGCAAGGTCATATTTCTACATGACTTCAGAACGCGTGTTTGCTGTATAATTTGGGTGAATGCATCTTCTTCAGAGCTTCAACTGAACACTTACAGTGTACGCCGTCCGTGTTAATGCACAGCTTCTTGAGTTGTGGAAGTAGAGATACGCCGGGGTTAAAACCCCGCGCTGGATTTGCGAAGCCCAGCTCCGGCCGCTTAGGCTCCCTGCATGGGCTGCTCTTTCGATCTGAATCCCCGTCCGAAGGACGGTTGGCCGAAGGCCTCCCAGACGGGTACTTTAGTGCCCGGCAAAGTATGAGGAGCTATCTTCCTTTTTGCATGCGGTTCAAACAGATGACCATTTCATAACGAGATGATACGCTTCTTTTTCATTTCCTCTTTGGTTCGGCTCACCGAGTAGACCATAACGCCCATCAGATCACCTTTCTTTGCTCCCGTATGGCAGTTCAAGCACGAAGGCTTAATGGCGCGAACTGGTCGCATTGCAACATACCACTTTCCAATGTTAGCCTCCTTTGGTTTGCCTTTACGCAGTTCAGGTAATACTTTCGTAGTAGCTTTTTCAATCGCGGGGTTCTGTTCTTCTTCCCACTTACCTTGTCTATCATGTTCTGCTAGTGACCCAACACCGGCTGTACGATAATACTGGTTACCAGGCAAAATGAGTGTTTGCAATCCCTCCTCCTCACCGTTAGAGGTAAATGATTCCTTAGTTATCCCTCGAAACTTTGCCGGCTTATGGATGCAATGAAAGAACGAGATTGCAAACTGTCGTCGCGATAATGCGATTCGTTTCAGTAAGGTTTTCATTTTGGGCATATGTTTTGTGTCAAGCGAGTAAATACCAGAATGACCTTCGATTAAAATGCGCTCAATACCAACCTCATCCACGTCTTTCTGAAATCGTGGCTGAATAACATCATCGATAGCCTGGGCAACCTGTTCAGGTGTTTCCAGCGGAGGCAGGACTTCCTTCTTCGGCGATGCTAACGCAGTCACCATCAGCCCCAACGCTCCTACTGCCATGATTATTGTATACATGTTCAAAAGCGTTCGCACAATTCTCATGCTGCCTCATTTCTGCTGCATCTGCATACACACACGATTTCATTTACTACAAATCTTCGATTTTAATATATTGTAGCATATGGGTATTTCCATTTACTATCGGAATTCCAATAGAGAATTAGCGCTGATATTCACTTCCGCTGAGATTGATTGGTGAATGTTAGCATGACATTATATTTAACGAGGAGATCATCGATTCGCTGTGGAACTAAGGACGTGTGCAAAGAACGAATTGAAGGAGAATTATGATGAGTGAACCGATGTATCATTCGCAGTTGATGGGATATCTGGATGGGCTTGTTCCGCCGCGAGACCCCGTGATGGTCGAGATGGAAGCGTATGCCCGTGAAGTCAATTTCCCTATTATCGGGGCGGCGGCCGGCTACTTCAACTACGTCCTGGCCCGCATCATGAACGTGCATCAGGTGTTCGAACTCGGTTCCGGCTACGGCTACTCCACCGCATGGTTCGCCAAAGCAGTCCAGGAGAACGGCGGTGGCACAGTCCACCACGTCGTCTGGCACGAAGACCTATCCCTCAAAGCGAAAGAGTACATCGGTCGGATGGGCCTCAACGACATCGTGCAGTACCACCTCGGCGAAGCCGTAAGCATTCTCAAGGAGACCCCCGGCGAATTCGATATGATGTTCAATGATATCGACAAAGCCGGTTATCCCGCCTCTATACCCGTCATCAAAGAGAAGCTGCGCAAAGGCGGCGCGCTCCTCATCGATAACATGCTCTGGCACGGCGCCATATTCGATCCATCCAACACCACCGATGATACCAAAGGAGTGCACGAAGTTACCCGAATGCTCACCAGCGACCCGGAGTTCCTGACTACCCTGCTTCCCCTCCGAGATGGAGTCATCCTGGCCTATCGCAAGTAGGAAAAACCGATTGCGGGTATAATTGCTCACCAAGTGCCCATCATGACGCACTGCACAATCACACACGGGAGCTAATCGATCTATGGCGCTCAATATTCTAGAGCATGGAATAGTACACCGCGCCGATAGTGGAGCGGTATTCGTCTATCGGTTAGGCAGGCTGGGGCGCATCGAATCCTGCATAGAGGTTTCAGAGTATCTGGCGGACGAGCACCGACTCGCCACTGGAGACGTCATTGAGGGATCGACTACTCCTTCCGACTACGAGGCCGATATCGATTCCGAGGAAAACGAACGGCTCTACAGTGACGATGAGCAGCTGGACGAACCCCTCATCCTGAGCGGCAAGTCGATACTGCGCTCCCTGCCCACCCTTTTCCCGATGGAGCGGCTCACCTCCATCACCCGAATCAACGGTCTATCTGCGGAAGATGCGGAATCTCGCCCCAATGCGCGCAAGCGCAAGACCTGGGAGCGCACCGAGCCCAAATCCGCCCTGCCCGTCGCCCTCAATTCAAACGACACCACCGGACGCCTGCTCGATCTGGCTGCTCCATACGCCTCCGGCAGCACGGGTATGATTTACGGCCCCCACGCCACCGGACTCACCCGAACGCTGCGATCCGTAGTCGCAGGCGTCACTCAAAATCAGCCTGAAGCCGTCGCGATCGTTCTCCTATTCCGAGCACGTGGCGAAGAGATCACCGACTGGCGCCGCCGTTTTCCCGATGCAGATGTGATTGCCTGCCCTGCCCCGCAGCACGGAGGCACCCCCGAACAGACACTCCTCATCGCCGATCTCGCACTCGCCTGCGCCATGCGCCAGACAGAGCTGGAAAAAGACGTCCTGCTGGCGGTTGATTCCTTCACAGGACTATGGAGCGCGATGCTTGAAGTGGAGGAAGACGACTCGCAGCGCAGCGCGGATCGTTCCCGTGCTCGATCCCGCATGCGCGAATGGATCCAGAATGCAGGCTGTTTTGGCGGGGAAGGCCCGCTCGGCGGATCACTGGGAGGCTCCCTCTCCATAGTTGGAACGCTCTGGCACACTGACCTCGATCTGGAGGAGGAAGCGGACGGCGAACTGCACCCGCACCTGCGCCTGTTCGAACACATCCTGCACGATACCACCTGGCGAGTCCCCCTCTCTCAAACACTCGCACGCGAACGCCTGTTTCCAGCAATAGAAATACTCGGTGCAAACTCCCTCCTGGAATCCCGCATCATCAGTGACACAGAATTCCAACTTCGCGCCGAATTCCGATCTGCTTTAAAACCGTACCCACTCGTGCGGCGCCATATCACTTTGCTGGATGCGATGGATTCGGAAGCTGCTTTAGAGGGAATTCTGCATATCTTGACACAAACAGCCAATGAATGATTAACATCGCAGTACGACTGATGACAGTTTCATGATGGATTGAAAACTTTATAACCACGGAATACACGGAACACACGGAAAAAGCAGATGCAAAGAAAATAATTTAATATCTTCCAGGCCGTCAATGCCTGCCTGGAAAGCTTATGTCCAACCGTCCAGAGAACGGAGATTCCGTCTGAAAGACGACCGCTTTTTCCAGACGGCTTACACCCCGGGCTGAAGCCCGCGTCTGGATTTGCGAAGCCCATTTAACTCACTGGGTTGAAACCCATGTCTGGATTTGCAAAGCCCATCTCCAGTCGCAAGCTCCCTGCATGGGCTGAATTTCGATTTGAATGTCTGTCCGAAGGACGGAATTACGTCTCAAAGACGACCGTTTTTTCCAGACGGGGATTTTCAACCTCCGGATCGATTCGGCAAATTGCACGGACGACCGCTTTTTCCAGACGGTGGTTTTCAACCTCCGGATATTTGCTAGTATGACGAATTCTTAATCTCTGCTTTTTCCGTGTATTCCGTGGTTAAAATTAAAAACTAACTCTGCCAAAGTAGGTTCCCAAGATGCCATTAAACAGTATCATCATGTTGATAGTCGGTGTGGTAATCGGGTCATTGATTGGCTATATTGCGCTCCAATCGAAGACGCGTGGTCAGTCGTATCCCGGTCAGACTGAAGGTGAGAAGTCGCTTCAGGAGCTTAAAACGAAGTGCGATCTGGCTGTTCAGGATCTGAAACGGGAACAGGAAGCACGGATTAAGGATTCAGACACTGCAAAGAATGAAAGAGATCGCCTGGAAGAGCAGTTAAATCTGGCTCGTACAAAGGGTGAACAGCAGGCTGCCACAGCTGCACACGCACAGGCTATGAGTTCTTCGGCAGCCGAGCAGGTGTTGGATCTGGTGGCTGAGAGGGAGTTGGCACGAACTGAACTGGAGCGTTTTCGTGAGCGCATTCAGACTCTGGAGAGAGAGTTAAGCGCGGCTTCGGCCAGAGCGAACGAATCGGAAAGAAGTAAAGAAGAGAGCGTTACTGCGCTTACATCCAGCCATCAACGTGAGCTGCAATCTATCAGAATTATCCACAGTAATGAGTTAGACTCGCTGCGTCTTCAATCTCGACAGCGGGAAACTGAAAAAGAGAATGAAATCGCTGCGCTGAAGGACACCCACGAGCGAATGCAGACCGTGCTGCGAGATGCCCATGCAAAAGAGCTGGCGGCTCACCAAAAGACGTTTGACGAGTTAAAATCGTACATCGAAAAAGCGGACGAAACCTTGAAAGTCACCTTCGGCGATGCATCGACCAAAGCGCTGCAGGAAGCTACGAAGAGTTTTCTGGAGCTTGCGCAGAACCGATTCAGAGAGGAGCAGGAAGGCTCCTCCAAGCGTGCTGAAAACGAGAAAAAAGAGATCGAACGCCTGCTGGAACCAGTTCAAAAAGAGCTCGGCGACCTTGAAAAGCTGACACACGATATGAACAAGGAGCGCGCCGAATCCTTTGGCGTGCTCAAAAATACGATCGAGAATCTGAGTAAAACCAGCGATTCCCTGGTCAATGCGCTCAAGAAACCTTCCGTGCGAGGCAGCTGGGGGGAAGGCCAACTGATTTCGATACTGGAATCATCGGGCTGGCAGCAAGGTAAGAACTTCGATGTTCAGAACAGCACCGAAGAAGATGGTAAAACGCTGCGCACCGACGTGGTTGTCCACCTGCCGCGCGGCAGGAAGATCATCATCGATTCGAAGGCCCCGCTCGATCAGTACATGCTGGCGATGGAAACCGATGATGAAACGGAGAAAACACGACGCTGCCAGGAACACTCCAAAGCGGTTCGAGGGCATATGAAATCGCTCGAGAAGAAAGAGTACTGGCTGCGATATTCGGAATCTCCTCCGTATGTCATTCTCTTTCTGCCCTACGAAGCCGCCTACCAGATCGCATGTGAAAATGACCGGTCCCTGCTGGACGACGCGCATAAGTCGAGAATTATTCTCGCCAACCCGATGACTCTCATGAATCTGGTGCATCTGGCTAGCTACGTTCTAAACGAGGAGCGTATGCAGCAGAACACGGAAGAGGTTCGCAACCATGGTAAACAGTTGTGTGATCGATTGGAAAAGGTACTTGTCCTGCTGGGTAACCATGGCCGCCATGTGAGAATCGCTGCCGAAAGTTACAACGATATCGTCGCTTCGGTGAGCAGTCGGCTGACTCCTTCGGCCAACCGTATGAGAGAGCTTGGAGCCGGTACAAGTGCTCCTCTGGTTGTTCCGGATACGGTTGACACGGCGATAAGGCATCTCATAGTTCCGGAACTCCCCGGCCTCAACGATCCCGAAGAAACCTTGCTTGACGATCTATCACGGAATGCTTTAGATGGTTAATCACTTTCAATACATCCTTGCAAATGTGCCGGATATAGTCAATGTGATTTTTATCCTGCCTATCCTATTCATCCATGTAAATAAAATCGTTTCTGCTGAGTGGTAGGATATTTGTCGATTCTACTTCGAATTTTATGGGGATGATTTTTATCTCAATCTACAATTTTACATGGATGAAAGGGATACCCAGGATAAAATCCGCGCTTTACTACATCAACAGCTTCTTTAAGAAAATATCATGGAACAAGATTTGGATTGGAACAGTTTGACTCCATCTGAAAAGGCTGGCAGTCTGGCTGATATGGCAGCACAAGCCGAGCTGGATGGGTGTGATCAATTAGCCTATGGTTTCTACACCCAGAGTCTCAATCTATACCGAGGTTTCGATGACCGAATAAATGTCTTAAAACTCCTGATCAAGATCAGCTCAATCCTATTGCGGGCTGACTTCGGAGATGGGCAGGATATGTTTGCGCGGCGGCGAAAGATGGGTGAGGAAGCGCTCCCTCTTGCCCGTGAAATCGGCAATATATCGCTTCAAGCAAGTGCACTAAGCGCATTTGCAGTAGGGATGCCTGTCATTATTGCTAAGCCTATGCTCCACGAAGCTATTGCTCTTGCAGAGGCCTGTGGAGATAAAGCAATACTGGCATTAGCACTATCACGTCTGGCCCATCAAGCAGATATTGGTTACGCGAATACTTTAAATCAGCGAGCTCTGGAATTATATAAAGAGATCGAAGATAAAGCTGGAATGGCCCGAATTCTTTATTCAATTTCTATACGGGCAAATCGCATGGATAAACGAAAATACTTAGAGCAAGCGCTTGAACTGCAGCGGAAGCTCGGCGCTAAAAAACAAATTGTACAGATCTGTATGCGTCTTGAAAGCATTTGTGATCCACGAGAGTATGCGCAGAAGGAAGCTTATACCCTAGAAGCGTTGGAGAAATGTCGCCAAATCGATAAGCCGATATGGCAGTCTCATGCTTTGAAACGCCTTGCAAAGGTTGCCATGACTAAAGGGGACAACGCTCGTGCACAGACTTTGGTAAATGAAAGCATAAGTGTATATCAACACCTGGACATAGATCCAACGGGGGAAGAAATCCTGAACGATGTCTTCGGCTGTATCGATTTTGATAAGATGATCGAAATTGTAAAGCATACTTCCTAATATCGTACAATTCAACCGAAGTAATGTGCGCTAATCTGTGTAATCTGTGGATACAATGCTTTAAAACTTTGCACCAAAAATATCTGACCAAAAACTCTCCATGTTTTATCCACGGATTAAAAGATTAGCGCACATTACTTACAGGAAATCGAATGAAATCTTTCAACTCCAGTCGTTTCATGAAAATTCTCATGATTTACTTTATTATCTTTGCAGTGGTGTCATTGTGGTATCAAAAAGATCGACTGCACAATCATACCGCCAACCAGAGTCTAATAAACGCAATTCTTCATAATGATACTGCTGGAGTAAAAGCGGCATTGAAAGCGGGAGCAGATGTTAATGCGGAGATGGACGGCTTTGCCATGACGGATTTCGTCCACCCACTAATTGCTCTGGAACAAGGTGATATCCACATGCATTTACGCGATACTCCACTACTGCTAACAATGGATAGTACCGTTGACCGTGATCCAAAAGCAGTTCGCTCTGGCAGCCATGGAATTCCTCTTGAAAGTTTAGAAACGGTAAAAACTCTGATTGAGGCAGGAGCCGATATAAATGGAAGAAGTCCTATTGGTTCTACCGCATTAGAAATGGCAGTAGAATGGGAGTATTATGATACTGCACAGTATCTCTTGGAACACAATGCAAATCCGAATATTGCTGATGTGGGTGGAATGACTCCGCTCCATCACGCCGTTGCCGCAGGAAATGTTAAGCTAGTTAAAGCCTTGTTGATTCGCGGAGCTGATCTGAACGTCAAAGATATTCTGGGAGCAACAGCAACATTTAATGTCGCGTTTGTTTCAAAAACACCTGATCAAGCTAAGTTAATCAGACTGCTTACGAAATATCATGCCGATCTTACTATTAAAGATAAGGACGGCCATACTGCTGCAGAATTTGCACTGAAATATAACAATCCTGGAGCAGCAAAATTTCTCCAGAAATATACATCCAAGCCTATCCATAAGAATTAATTGACGGATATGGATATCCCGCATAGAAAGTTCTTTAGGCGATCAATTCTTCCTGTGTGAGACCAATTCCAATTAGAAATGCATCAGGCAGTAAGTTTATTTGTGATCGAAGGGTGCGTAAATCGATTGTCGATGGACCGTCGTGTTGTGTCGTTTCAAGATCAATAGCGGCGTGCAAATCATAGATTTCTGCAAAGATGGTATCCCACAAAACGGTTCGGCTGAAAAGGGCATTCTCAAGTTTGGCACCGGTTAGGTTGGTATTTACCAGTTCGGCCCCGGATAAGTTTGCACCAGATAGATTTACCCAGCGCAAATTCGCGTTCCTCAGGTTTGCCCCTTGAAGATTTACGTTCTGCATATTTGCTAAGTTAAAGCCCGTCTGAATGATGCTGGCGCCAGCAAGGTTAGCGTTTTCGAGATTCGCGCATTCCAAATTAGAGTAATCAAGCGAGATAGCTTCCATATCCATCCCGGAAAAATTTGCGTGACTCAAATCCAAGTGCTGCAAGTAAGCGCATGAAAGAGAAGCTCCGACATACTGATAGATTAACTTTCCTGTAGTTTTATGAAGTATCTCGATCATATAGGATACTAAACACCGAACCACGCCTTGGTCTCAGGTTTAGTCCAATAAAAAAGTATATAGGCGTTTATCAACGTGCCAACCGGTAAGTTTATTAATCCTATTATTGACAAGACTCGTTGAACCTTGTATGCCATTTTTGACCCAATTTTAAGTCCGTTGATCAGCGAAACGTAAAAGGGAAACATTATCGAGTCAATCAATAATACTATTGTCCTAGAGATATCTTGCGATAAAGCTGAGGTAACTACCAATACAATTAACATTATCAGTGTGCATCCACAACCCAAAGCGCCGAGCCATGCAAGCGCTCGCGCATTGCGGACACCCATAGGAGCATTAGACCATGTACGGCCAACATTGTTATCTATCATCGATCATTCTCCCTTTCTACCTCTTCTAAACTCAATTCCGGCCTTAACAGTTCTTCACCAGTATCAAGCCGTTTATTCATTACAGGCCGAACCAGTTGGTCCGATGGTGTACCCGGATCCTGGGATGCCCTTAGAAGTACGCTGGCGCGATTATGACGTTCAATACGTTCACGAATACTCTCTACTGTGCGTCGAGCCCGTTCAATAACTTCGGCTTGCCTGTTACGTAATGTATGAGGCACCCCTTTTCCAGCAGCTATTGATGTTAGATATGGCAATGCAGTGCCATCGCCTACTTTTTCCAGCGCGTATAATGCTGCCAATGCCAATTCTCCAGAACCACTATAAAGCAGTGAATTCAAAGCTTCACGCTGGCTGGTTTCAAGAATACCAGAATCATTCACAGTCAAGTGCGGCAGGATATTTTGCACTGCTGCCCGCACCATACGCTTGATAGTACCATTCCCATTTTCTAAACAGTTAAGAAGAGGCCCCAGGGTTCGCAGTTCCTTACATGCACAAAGGGCCTCGACAGTCAGTCGCTCCTGCCGCTCGAGAGCTAACCAGATCCATATACCAATACCACTTGTTACTATGAACACAGATAATATTGCCCATCCAGACTCGATATATCCCGTACTGCCAAGAATTAACATCGCTGCGGTGAACGCAACTGTTATCATGCATGGGATGAACCAGGCACGAAAACCACGACGTTTGGACATTCCTTTTGCGCGCTCAATGAGTCTATCGGTCGCATCCGGATATACATTTTGTTTGATGGGATACGATTCAGGTTCATCCATCATATTTTCCTAGAATGAAATTGAAGCTGCCGCACAAGCAGAAATATTTGCGATAGAAGCGATCAGAATATAGTCTATCATAAGTTGTTGTTCGACATCATGAGGCCAAATGACTTCTTGATGTCGAATATATTTTTTCAAGACATGATATTAGAACTTGTGGTGGTGTTCGCGCTCGGGGAGTGGATACTTTACAAGGAACTCTTCGTAGTTACCGGGGAAGTCCACTATACCTTCAGGAGTGAAGGATATAATTCTTGTTGCCACCTGCGAAATGAGATCGCGATCGTGGGTGACTACCAGAACGGTGCCAGGAAATTGCGACAGCCCCTCACCCAACGCAGATACCGATTCCAGATCGAGGTGGTTGGTAGGTTCGTCGAAGATTAGAACAGGGTCTTTCTGCAGCATCAGTTTTGCCATCAGGAGGCGCGCTTTTTCACCGCCGGAAAGCGCATCGGTCGACTTCGAGCTCTCCTCGCCGCTGAAAAGCATACGGCCAAGCAGACCACGAACGATCTGCTGGTCGCCCGTCGGTTCGAACTGATTTACCCAGTCGAAAGAGGTCATTCCAGGAGTAATCTGGTCGCTGGAATCCTGCGGATAGTAGCCCCAGGTCATCCCATTGCCCCACTTCACTTCCCCCTTATCGATCTCCAGTTCGCCGATTAAGCATCTGAGGAGTGTAGTTTTACCCACACCGTTTCCACCAATTATCGCGATCTTTTCTCCTCGCGCAATATCGATGGTAAGATCCTTGATGACGTGCAGGTCATCAAATGATTTGGAAAGATCTTTTACCCGTACCACATCTTTACCAGAAGGTTTTTGCTGTTCGAAACGAACATACGTGCGCTGGATATTCGACCGTTTCAGTTCAGCGTGAGCCAGCCGTTCGATCTCTTTTCGGCGCTACTGCACCTGCGATGCGCGCTGGCCGGCGGCAAAACGCGAAACGAACTCCTGAAGCTGCTGGACTTTCTTGGCGTTATCACGGTTCTCTTGTTCGACAGAACTGCGCGCCTGCATCTTGTGCTCGACCATGTCGTCGTAGTTGCCGGGATA
>JBBRDM010000054.1:0-29235 GCA_038203935.1 Chthonomonadales bacterium | reverse complement strand
GATCGTCTCTTTGCAGACGGCTGGGAGGCGGGAGGAAGGCACAATCAAATATCTCTTTTTCCGTTAAGGGAAACCGTGACACATCCGCTCGGTCTGCAGCTTCGGTCGTCATCTCCATCGTCAGCACAAGCGTTCTCAGAGGAATCGCTTCCACACTGACTCCGGATGGAAGACGGGATACAGTCACTAAGTCCATATCACTCTCAAGCATATATTTGGCGCTGGCATCCATCATACGCGGATCTAAGAGCGGGCTTGCAAGGGAGCATATCACAACATACGCAGCCGATACACTATTCGCTGCCAAGCGGATGCGCAGCACGAGATCGTCGGCACTTCCCGCAAAGAAGGGGATATTTTTTGATGCACAGAAATCGCGCAGAGGCTTATCGGAGTCATCCGTAGTCGTTGCAACCAAATACTTTTGGCCGGCATCTGCGGAGCAAACTCGCGAAATGATCTGTTCTAAAAGGGTGGTGCCGCCGAGCGGTAAAAGGGGTTTACCGGGCAGCCGGGTACTGTGCATTCTAGCCGGAATAATAGCGGCTACGCTATCATCGCATCGGATCTCATCCATGATACTCTCCTGACGATTTTTTGCCTTCACTATCCATGTTGGGGCAATTAACGACTTCTATAAATTTTTAAAAAGCGGACTTCATGTGTGCTTGAAAAAAAACATTGGCTACTGGATTATTGGCATATTTACAGGGAAAGAATAGGCAATTTGGAAATATTTTCGGATCAAACTAATCTTTGCCGGGGCTTTTCAGCGATTGCGTTAAAGCTAACGGCGGCGATGTGTTGAGGAGAGAATCATTTGAGATTCGCGATATTTGACAATGGTCCTCCGAGCGACATCCACCCCTTTGTCACGCAGTAATTCCACTATTTGTTTATCTGAAAATGGATTACTGACGTCTTCCTGGTGAATAATCTGCTCGATGGCATCTTTTATAGATAGAGAAGAGTTAAAAAATATGTCAAAACCAACTACTTCTTGATTCGGAAGCTGCACGAACTTATTCGACGTAGCCCTGCTAACCGTAGATTCATGTATATGCAGCATTTTGGCTATTCGAGTGCGCGTGAGCGGGCGAAGAAACTGCCGGCTGCCAGTTTCCAGAAATCCTGTTTGGCAATCCACTATACATTTTGAAATCTGCCTCAGAGTGTGGCGCCGCTGATTGATGTTGCGGATGAAGAGCTCTGCACGCTCCACATAGTCCATCACCTGTTTTCGCTGCTCTTCACTATGGTTCGATGAGGCATTCTTGATCTTGTTATAGGCATCCCGCCAACTGGAATTAATGCACAGCAGGGAATGGTCGCTGCCAATAACTTCTACCTCATAGCCCAGTTCTGTTCTGCGAACGACCACGTCTGGGCGAACCGAAGCTTTGTTATTCATCGGCTTATAATCCCATGGCGGACGGAACTGGCTTGCAGGAAAGGGATTTAAACGATTCCGGATATACTCGATACTCGCTTTTGCTTCGTCTATGCTTATCCCGGTGAGTCGAGCCAGTTTGGAATATTTTCGCGAAGTGACGAGATCAAAATTGTCACGAACCATCCGGTGTGATGCCTGTAAAATTTTATGGTCGGAAACAGGGCTGTCTTCATCGATAAGATACTGCAGCTGAAGCAGCATACATTCCTGCAGACTTCGAGCGCCAACTCCGGGAGGATCAAACGATTGTATTACTTTGAGCGCTTTATATACTTCCGATTCCTCTACTTGAAGATCAAGAGCAATGTCTGTAATTTCGCCATCCAGATAACCTCGGTCATCCAGGCAGTTTATGAGGTATTCGCCCACTGCATATTCGTGAGGCGGCACGGCGGCGCGGTAGAGGTTACGAAGATGTTCCTGCAAGGTAACTTCAGATTCCAGATTACTGATCGGGTCGTAATCGTCATCGGAATCGTTTGTTACGGATTCATACTGTGAATTATAATCGCTGTAAGATTCATCGGAATCTGCAGAATCGGAGCTGGCAGACTCATTGGCAATCTGATTTTTTCTTGCCAGGCAGTAAGGGCAGGCATCAGGGTCCAGGCAATCACCGGCACAACCCCCATCTTCGAGCGTGTCTAATGCAGGATTCTCCATCAACTCATTTTCCACAGACTGCAGGAGCTCAAGAGAAGAAAGCTGCAAAATGCTATTCGCCTGAATAATTTTAGGGTCAATCCGTTGAGAAATTGATTGTCGTTGCTGCTGATGTAACACTGTTTACAGACCTCATGATCGCGTTAACTCTATTTTCGAATGCAGATCACATACTTAAAGTATTTTCGGCAGATCAACTTGTTTGCTTCAGGAACGGTATCAATCAGTCAATTCTCCATAAAAAATCACTCTCAACAAAATTAAATAATATATAATATTAGACTCCAATATTATATATTATAGGATAATGCCTGGCTCTTGTCAAGAATAGTACCCCCATCCATGGGAAAGTGTGATAAAATGTACACGCAAAAGCTCGCTTAAGTGGTTTGTATCTCCAAAGACTAATTCTGGATATTTTTTTTCAAGTTTTAAATTAAACGTTTTGCTCTCAAATAGGCTGAGATATAGTCCAATAAAATCTAGATCACAATATCAGCTCAGACCGTTTTCAGAAGCTTGCCCTTATCAGCATCCGCTGCATTTTTACGAGATTCTTCTTTAGCACTGGCCATTTCATCGACAGACTTGGTGTGGAGCCTGGCAGCGCCTTGATAATCTCGAGTAGGAATAAGTTTTCCCTTAGACAGCCGCTGTTTTGCTGATTCGATGGCGGCAGTATACTGTGGCAGCCACTCCTGCTGCGCTGCGAGCATTTCATCGACCATCTGCCATATTTCAGGAGGATTACATATAGTGCCAGTAAGTGGATCCATCATCATGGCCTGGCGCAGCAATGTATCATCGCCATGCACCGCCGCTTCTACAGAAAGTCGCTGAACACTGATGCTGGAATTACAAACTGCAGCACACCCCAGTGGCAAATCCCCTACTTTCGGAATACTGATCCCGTTACCATCCACATAGCCGGGTACTTCCACGCAGGCATCGTCCGGCAGATTCGTTATCGTGCCGTTGTTAATCACATTAAAGTGCCCACGCCAAATCCTGCCAGTCTCGAGTGCCTCAATTATGTAGGAGCCGCGTTCATGGCCCCGATCTTCCGGCCGAAAGGTGTGTGGTTTTCCTTCCATCCAGTTGGGAAAATCGTGCTCAAACCAGTTCCGGCCTTCAGTGCATACCCTCAGATAACCGCCTGTCTCTCCATTTATCCAACTGCTGATGTCGATCCAATCCATGATCTCCTCGGGGCGCTTCCGATACCAGGACACATATTCGCTGAGATGCCCGTTCGATTCAGTGCTGTAATATCCAAATCGGCGCAGCATGTCTATGCGCACTTTTTCAGTTTTACTGTATTCAGAATTGTTCTCAAATGCTTCGAGAAGTTGGCCTGTGAGATCTTTTCCTTTATGTTTCACCCCGACATACCATGTCTGATGATTGATGCCCGCGCAGATTATGTCGAGCTCTTCTTTCGGTATACCCAGCACTTTCCCAATCTGGTATATTCCCCCTTCAATGCCGTGGCACAACCCGACTGTTTTCACTCCATAACCGTACTTATCGCAGGCCCAGACATTCATGGCCATCGGATTGGAGTAATTTAGAAAAAGACATCCCGGTGCACTGACTTCTGATATATCTTTGCAGAATCCAAGAAGTGCATGAATAGTGCGCTGGCCGTACATGATTCCGCCTGCACAAAGAGTATCACCCACACACTGATCGATTCCATATCGCAGCGGGATATCGATGTCGGTCTGGAATCCTTCCAGACCTCCGCCCCGAACACAGGAGATAACATAGTTTGCATCTTTTAACGCTTCGCGCCGATCTAGAGTTGCCGTGATGGTGGCTTTCAGGCCAGCAGTCTGAATATCTCTTTGACACAGCTGAAATACCATGTCCATATTATGGGCATTAATATCCGTGAAGGAAAATTCTGTATCCTGAAGTTCCGGCACACAGAGAATATCCCGAACTAATCCTCGTGTAAATCCTACGCTTCCCGCCCCTATGAAAGCCACTTTGATCGGCATTGAAAATACTCCCCACAGGTTTTTAAATTGATTGTATTACATTACTAGATATGATTGTACGTTAATTTACCGATCTTTTCCTCTTTCCTATGCAAATGTTATTTATTGCGGAATCTTTTAGGCTCAGAGGAACCAAGAGTATGTGCATTTGGTATTAAATAAAGAGGTAAGAGGTATGATTATTTATATTCCAGAAAACGGGAGACTTTGATATGGCATCGAAAACATTCAAAACACGAATAGATATATCGGAAATAAATCGGGAAAAACTGATTGCCCTCACGAATCAACAGCTAGCAGACACGTTTGATCTCTACAGCCAGACGAAACAGGCCCATTGGAACGTGAAAGGCCCGCAGTTTATCGCACTTCACGAGCTTTTCGATGATCTGGCAGCTGATTTGCCAGGCTTCGTAGATCTCATTGCTGAAAGAGTAACTGCCCTTGGCGGTTACGTATATGGAACAGCGCGTATGGCAGCATCCAGTTCCAGACTGCCGGAGTTCCCCACCAATATTACTGAAGGATTAAAAATAGTAGATGCGCTCGCAGCAGCCTTCGCTGTGGTCGCCGCCTCGACAAGAGAGGCTATAGATTCCGCAGATAAAGCGGGTGATGCCGACACGGCGGATGTCTTCACGGAGATTTCGCGAGCACTGGATAAATCACTCTGGTTCCTTGAAGCCCACTTGCAGTCGTAGTTATTCTAGATTGTCTGCTGCTTATAATTTCTGGATGTTTACAGATTATAAGCAGCAGTAAATCCGGATTCTATCATTATTTACCGAAGATATACTACCGTTGTGCAATTCAGAGGAATTTGTTTATGAATAAGGTACTCAGCGTAATAATTTGTATTTGTGTAGCCGCAGTAACCTTTGAGATTGTGATGATGACTGTTGGGTTCAAGCAGAAAGCGGCTCAAGCAACCGTAAAAACTGCACCGGCTGTTCGCGGAGAATCTGCCGGTGGGATAGTGCCAACCGAAGCAGATCTTCAGCCGGATGATGCCCCGCAGAACACGCCCGCTGCCGCCCGACAGCCCTCACCCGAGACTCAGTCTGTTCAGCAGCCTTCGGAGCAGGCTCCTGCCCCGCCGGTATCTCCCGACGATGATTCCGTTTTAATTCAGGCAAGAAGAGAACTCAGACAGGCGCAGACCGATGTCTCGATACCACCAGCAGATGCGGTTACCAGCCCGGACGGCAAAATACATCTCAAATCAGGTGGCACTATTTCAGCCGAAGAGTGGCAGTCGGCCAAAAACCGCATTCCCTGATTTACCTTTACTTGACCTCGGAATAATTCTGTGCTAGAATAGTGGGACAAAGAGGTTAAGCGTCCGTAGCTCAGTGGATAGAGCATCTGTCTTCGGAACAGAGGGCCGGGGGTTCGAATCCCTCCGGGCGCATAGTGTAAAAATGGATTCCCAGAACTTCCTTTCCTAATATTAGGGGTGGAAGTTCTTCGTATTTATATGCCCGGTATCAGAGTTACATCACCCTGGAGGTTCCTATATGCCCAAAGTGCACTCTTTTCATGTCACCCCTGCACTTCCTGAAGCGCTAAAATGTATTCGTCCTTTCGCATTCAATCTCAGATGGGCCTGGGACCACTCTTCCTCTGAACTCTTCAGACGTTTGGATTCCGACCTTTGGATTGAAACTGGCCATAATCCTATCAAAATGCTTGGAAGTATTTCACAGGAAAAGCTGCTGGAAGCTTCTCAAGACGACTCCTTTCTCGAACACCTGGATAGATGCTGCCACAGCCTTGATAGTTATATGGGCGCGGCAAACACCTGGTATAAAAGGCAGCATCCAGAAGTCAGCGTACCCAAGCCTTCCATAGCCTATTTCTCAATGGAATTTGGAATTACAGAATGCCTGCCCATCTATTCAGGAGGGCTGGGCGTGCTGGCAGGAGATCATCTGAAATCTGCTAGTGATCTTGATCTGCCTCTGGTTGGAGTCGGACTGCTCTATCAGCAGGGATATTTCCGGCAGTTCCTGCATTCGGATGGCTGGCAGCAGGAGAGATACCCTGATAACGATTTCTATAATATGCCTGTGCAGCCAGTACTAAATGCAGAAGGTGAAAGCCTGGAAATCAGCATAGAATTTCCGGGACGCACTGTTTTTGCTCAAGTGTGGGTGACGCAGGTCGGTCGTATTCCGCTCTATCTGCTCGATACGAACATCGCAGCCAACCAGGACTCCGACACCAACATCACGGACCAGTTATACGGCGGTGATTATGAAATGCGGCTTAAGCAGGAAATGGTACTCGGTATTGGTGGATTCCGAGCTTTGGAAGCGATGGGTATCAAGCCGACTGTCTGCCATATGAATGAAGGGCATTCCGCATTTTTAGCGTTGGAGCGTGCGCGGAATGTTATGAAAGAGCATGGAGTGAACTACTACCAGGCTCAGGAAGCCACATCGGCAGGAAATCTATTTACGACTCATACCCCAGTGCCGGCAGGATTTGACCTTTTCCCCGCAGACATGATGCAGCGTTATTTCAACAACTATATCGAGGAGCTGGGGCTGCCATTTGATAAATTAATGGGACTAGGCCGGGTACGCGCCAATGCTGCCGGCGAACAGTTCAATGTCGCCGTACTTGCACTGCGGCATGCACACCAGTGCAATGGAGTCAGCAGGCTGCACGGCCAGGTAACACGCAAAATGGTTCAGGCGGGATATCCAGGCTTTCCGGAAGATGAAGTTCCAATTGAGTATGTAACGAATGGGGTGCATACAAAGTCGT
Source organism: Chthonomonadales bacterium (assembly GCA_038203935.1). Classification (GTDB taxonomy): domain Bacteria; phylum Armatimonadota; class Chthonomonadetes; order Chthonomonadales; family Chthonomonadaceae; genus JANXSG01. Next base: position 22,344 of record JBBRDM010000054.1, on the reverse strand, counting down.
TTATCGCGCCGGAAATGGCCCAGCTTTTCAATAGATATCTCGGCGGGAGATGGTCATCCGATATGAGCGACCCGGCTTCGTGGGAGAAGGTGCAAAGTATTCCCGACGAAGAGCTGTGGCGAGTACGAGAACTTTTGAGAGAGAAGCTGGTATTTTTTGCTCGCGAACGATTAAAATCACATTACGAACACCGAGGGATGAGTGAGTTTGAAATCCGGCAGGCCCGGAGTGTGCTCAACCCAAGTATATTAACTATCGGTTTTGCACGCAGATTCGCTACTTACAAAAGAGCTACTCTCATACTCGCGGATATGGAGCGTTTAATCAAGCTGCTCAACGACTCCCACCGCCCATTTCAGATACTGTTTGCGGGGAAAGCTCATCCGAGAGATGAAGGCGGTAAGGAATTCATACGGCAGATTGTGCAGTTTGCGCGGCGGGATGAGGTACGCGGTCGTATCGTTTTTCTGGAAGATTACGATCTTTCCCTGGCGAGGCATCTTGTTCATGGAGTGGATATCTGGCTGAACACGCCGCGTTATCTCATGGAAGCCTCCGGCACCTCCGGCATGAAAGTACTGCCGAATGGCGGATTAAATTTATCCGTACCTGACGGCTGGTGGGCAGAAGGATATAACTCATTAACCGGATGGTCGATCGGCAAAGGGGAAGATCTGCCTGACCATGAATATCAGGATAAAATTGAAGCCGCCGCACTATACGATCTGCTGGAAAAAGAGATCGTGCCTCTATTCTATGATCGCAGTTCAGAAGGAGTTCCAAGGGCCTGGATATCCCGAATAAAAAACTCGATTCGGTTACTCTGTCCTGTTTTTAATACGGATCGCATGGTGGGAGAGTATGCCGAAAGATTCTATTTCCCTGCAATGCAGCGCAATCATTTGCTTATGGAAAATGATCTGGAGCGCACAAAGCAGCTGGTCGACTGGAAGAATAAAGTGCGTGGATCCTGGTCTGAAGTGAGAGTAGGCAATGTTGATATGAAATCCGCCGCCGAAGGAATGGATATCAAGGTGGGTGATCGGGTTCAAATAATCGCGACCATTCATCTGGGTGGGCTTGTACCATCAGATGTTTCGGTGGAGGCATATTTTGGCCAGCTCGATATCAATCATCAGATTCCCCAGGGTGATAAACTAAAGCTGGATTGGAAAAGTCAGGACGGCGACGACCATCGATACGAAGGTTCCTTGATTTGCACGAACAGTGGAATGCAGGGCTTCTCGATGCGTGTGCTGCCCTATCATCCCGACGCGAAGCTTCCTAATGAGTTGACTCTGATCACATGGGAATAGAATAAGGGAACACAGATCTCTTCATTCTTACCGAAAAAACTCATTAATGAAGCGCATTATAACTGTGTGGAGTATATCTTATGGCCAGACTGCAGACTAAATATGTTTGCCAGGCGTGCGGGCATGAATCACCAAAGTGGATGGGAAGATGCCCTGAGTGTGAAGCGTGGGATACATTCGTTGAGGAAGTGTTTGCAAAAGACAAACCGGGCGCCACGACAAACAGTACCATGCGGACTTTACGCGGAAGCGATATGGCCGATGGTTCCGTAACTCCTATACCTATCACCTCTGTGGGCATGGTAGATATGGAACGCATTCGTGTTGGAATCGGTGAATTCGATCGCGTCCTGGGAGGCGGGCTCGTGGCGGGCGGAGTGGTTCTGGTGGGAGGAGACCCCGGCATTGGAAAATCGACCCTGCTTACCCAGGCGGCGGCTTCGCTAACAAAACCTTCCAACGAAACAGCATCGGATGACGCTCCGCCCAACACGGTTCTCTACTTTTCCGGCGAAGAGAGTGCAAGACAAATAAGGCTTCGAAGTGTGCGACTTCAGGCGGAATCACCCAATATTCTCATCAGTGTGGATACTGAGATAGGTGCTATGCTCCAGCATCTCGCCAACATCCGCCCTACCCTTGCGATTGTGGACAGCATCCAGACAGTTTCTGATTCAAGCCTTGATTCTGCCCCCGGGTCAGTAAGCCAGGTGCGGGCGTGTGCGCATCATCTTGCAAAATTTGCAAAGACTTTTGGTATTCCAATCGTTATTATCGGCCATGTTACCAAAGATGGCAATATAGCAGGCCCGCGTGTGCTGGAGCATGTTGTCGATACCGTGCTCTATTTTGAGGGCGACCGGCACCACGCATACAGACTTTTACGGGCGGTAAAAAATCGCTTTGGATCATCTGATGAGCTAGGCATTTTTGAGATGAGTGGCACTGGTTTAATCGGCGTAGAAAATCCTTCCGCCGCGCTTCTTTCCGAAAGATCTGAGGGCGGCCATGGATCTGTAATTGCATCTATTATGGAAGGTTCGCGTGCACTGCTGGTGGAAGTTCAGGCGCTGGCAGCTCGCTCCTCGCTGGCCAGTTCGAGGCGTGCCGTGACGGGCATGGACCCAAACAGGGTCAGTCTGATTCTCGCCGTCCTGGAAAAAAGATTGGGTTTGAAGTTGGCAGAACAGGATGTGTATGTGAATGTGGCGGGCGGCATCCGGATTAACGAGCCGGCAGCAGACCTTGCCGCGCTGACTGCAGTAGCTTCTAATTTTCGGGAAATTCCTGTGGATTATCTGACCATCGTACTTGGTGAGGTAGGCCTGGCGGGAGAAGTGCGGGCAGTTTCTCAGATTGAAAAACGGCTGCGCGAAGCCGCCAGGCAAGGATTCAATCGCGCGATAATATCGCGGCACAACGCTTCACAGCTTCCTGCGGATATAGGAATAGATATTGTTCCGGTTCCCAATGTTGCGGAGGCGGTGAAAGCTGCTCTGGAAAAATCCCGGCAATAAAGGGGCAATTCATCTCGTTCCTTGCCTCTTTCGCAGATACTTGTTCCTCGCGGCAAATCAACCTTGCTCCCTGCCCCTCTCACAGAGGGTCATTCCTCGCGGGAGAGGGGCAAATACTCGAAGCCCGCTACTTTTGTTCCCAAAGTTTGGAATCTTGGCGGATTTTTAAGATCGTTGTATGATCTGCCTTAGTATTTAATGAGACTGTAATTTCATATCCATCGGCTGTGAGATGGATTTCTGGCAGCTGTTTAAGGTGGACATCCCCGGGCACTGGAACAGCAAGATCGGCAAATAACTCAGCCCACTTTCCATGTTTGCCATGATATTCACGCTGGGCATAATATAACTTCATTAAGTAGGCACGGGCTGGATAGGTTGGATCGAGAACAAATTCCGCAGTGCCTGGCTGAGCTGTGCTGAATTGAACAAATCCCCATGTTTCAGGACGGTGCATATCGATGTATCCCTGAGGAGACCATACCCAGTTGTCTTCCGGCTTATTCGGCACCTTATGATATTTCCCGTCGATAATATCAACCAGCCACTCCACGCGGGAGAAGTTTATCCGCCATTGATCGCCGTTTAGCGGCGGCGAGGGACGATTTGCAAACTCTTTCAGCACCGTCCACGGTATCGCCATTTCCAGAGTCCAGCCCGTATCCGTATCGTTCGGATTATTTAGGGTGCCATTTATGTGCACTGCGGATCTAAAACCAGGTATTTCCCACTCGTTCAGCGCAGGACCGCCATCCCGATAAGGTTTTACCAGCCTCAAATCCCATTCGGTATTCAGCGCATTCATCTCAATCTCGTAATACTCGTGATTGTCCCAATCTGGATCGATGAAGACTTCGAAATCGTTGTCCTGAAAAATCACCGAATCGTGCTGAGTCAGCGTTCCCCACACATGCGGTTCCTCCAGTTCAGCGCCTATATAGAGGTAGTTATCGTCCCAGAGCATTTTTGCGCGCGTATGAAATCGTGGCAGCGGCTTTTTATCACCTTCGATATCGGCGAAATAGTCTGTCCAGGGAGCATGTTTCCAGGCGGTATCGTCCATTTTTCCGTCTATCGCGAGCGGCTGGATCGTTCTATAACAGACATAACCTTTAGGGTGGTTCAATCGAACTGGCTCCTTTCCTGGCGGCGCAGGCAGCAGCAATCTGAGCAAAACCGTTAAAACAGCTAACATTGATATTGTCTCTCTTCCTCGAGCTAGCAGAAACTTCTTTCAAGCTGAAACCTAATTCGTTTCTGCGAAACCCTACACTCCGGCGAAAATCTTATCCACTCTTGCCACGACATCGCGCAGATAAGCCTCATCGCCGCCGCCAAGCTCCGTAGTCATGTAGCCCGAGTAACCAATTTCTGAAAATGCTTTTCGTACTTCCGGCCAGTCGATGCTGCCTTCACGCAGGTTGACGAAATTTCCGCCCCGCGATCCGAACAGACCCGGCCCGCCTTTATAATCTTTAAGATGCACTTTATGAATACGCTTCCCGACCGTTCTAATCCAGTCTTGAGGCCAGGCGAACGCTACTACGTTTCCTACATCAAAGTAGGACTGTACCCACTTACTTTTGAAATCATCGATATATTTCACATACTCCATCGGACTGAGCAGGAAATTGTTCCAAACTTCTTCAATGCAGATCAGAATCTGCTGTTCTTCAGCATAGGGAATCAGTCTGCTTACGTTCTCGTGAGACCGTTTGTACGCGTCCGCATAAGGCGTTTTCGCATCGACCAGCGCGGGAACCAGCAGAATATCATCCGCGCCCATTATTTTTGCGCCGTGGATAGCAGCCTTCGTCTCTTTCATCCCGCGCTCTATCACTGCCGGGTCACCGCTCGATAGCGGAGCGCCCCATCCCCCAAAAATTACGGAATGAATGCGAATGCCGGCCTTATCGGAAGCGGTACGCATCCTATCGGCCTCGGCTCCATCCACAGGCGGAGCTTCAACTCCTTCGAAACCTACATCTTTCGCTAGTTTAAATCGATCTTCCAGACTGAGAGTTTCCGGCAGCATTCCAAAAAGGCAGGCCTTCTTGGGATTACTCACTTCCTTTTTCGACGAAGACGCCCCAGCCGCCAACGGTAAACCAGACGCTCCAATTACGCCTGCAGCACCGGCAGATTTTCCTAAAAACTCTCTTCGATTCATTCCATTCGACATATTTTCTCCAGAATATTCAGAAATATTACACTGATGTTTAGCTTTAACTATGCACTCAAACTTTTGGCAGTTTCCAGGGCGCTCTATACTGAGGAGTTATAAGCCCGTTTGCCTCGGCATCCCCTACTACCTCGAACTTCTCAGCATCCCATTTCAATTTACGCCCAACCTGGAGGGAGGTATGCGCCAAATTGAGTGATACGTGCATGGGAAGGTGCGCTTCGAAACTGCAGGAGCATTCTTTGCGCGATTTAACAGAATCGATAAACTCTCGCCAGTGACCAGGAGATCGTTCGGTTGCTGCGGGATAAGTTTGGCCCTCAACCACTTTTCCATCCGTTCCCAGTACCTGGCAAAGCCCATAGTTCGATAGGAGGGTCGCTTCAGTTCCGCAGAAAAGAATGCCAAGCCTGCGTCCGGGCCCGGGTGCCTCGACGCCGAAATTAAAGTTATTCGACTGAGACATCGTCCAGGTCATGGTCATTTTGGGGAATTCCCAGATCACATCCATCGTGTCCGGCACATCCGCGATACTCTTACTGGCAAATTTTCCACCGGATGAGCAGACGGAGAGCGGCTGTGGCAGATCGAGGGCCCAGAAGGGAAGATCGAGGATGTGCGGGCCGAGCTCGTGCAGCCAGCTGTCAGCATAGTCTTTAAAATAGCGGTGCATTCCATCCCTAAATCGAGCCGTATTGAATGGAACCACTGGCGCTGGGCCCAGCCACATATTCCAATCGAGGCCTGCGGGTGGCTCGGAATCGGGCGGATTGCCGATTCCTTCATCGCCATCATTCATAGTACATAGGTTTCGAACTGCGGTTATCTGGCCAAGCGTGCCGGAACGCACTATATCGACGCACTTATGGTAGTTATCCGAGGCGTGGATCTGAGTGCCGACCTGGGTAATGCGGTTGTGGTCTTTTGCCAGCTTCGCCATGATGAATGCTTCCATCGGGTAGCGGCTCATCGGCTTTTCGCAAAAGACGTCTTTGCCAGCTTGAAGCGCGGCAATCGTTACGAGCGGATGCCAGTGGGGAGGAGTCGAAACGACGACAGCATCGATATCTTTCTGCTCCATCATTTCGCGGAAATCGTGGTATGGCTTTGCTTTGCCTCCCGTGAATGCCACAGCTCTATCCAGATGCCCCTGATGAACATCGCAGACCGCGCCAATCTCGACATCGGCGAATTCACTGAATGTTTTAATATGCGCATCGAAACCCCGCCCGGCCACTCCCACAACTCCCAACACTACCTTCGAATCTGCAGAAACGCTTGTCACTATAACTGCCTCCCATTTTATAAACCTCTGATTGTAGAGATTCCACTGATTGCATCGAGTCTCCTGCCGAGATTAACTGAATTACGAATACTGGCAAGCAAAAAAAATCCCCTCACATCTTAATTAACTTGATAGTGAAGGGGATTGATTATTTTTTGATTTGAGAACCAATTGTGCTAAAGGTAATTTTCAGCATCGTTAACATCGATTGTAGTGATCCAGTAACAGCAGCTGCTCTTATTTCGTTGCGCCGCCCTGGTATCGCTTCATTGCTTCCTGTACATCCGGAGTCATGCTTTTATGGCCTTTGCCTCCCTCACCGCCCATTGGATCTGCTTTTACTGGAGGTGGCGGAGTTGTCTGCTTTACAAAAACATATCCGATTATCAGCAGTGCAATTACTACAAATATCGTGGCAACTGTGGGGTTTATTTTATCTTTCAATAACTTATCACTCCTTGTACCCATTCTAGTTTCGCGGTGCGAGGCAGAGTTTTTTTCTGCCTCGCACTTTACGAAATGGATACTATTTATCGCCCCAGGACCAGTCTCCTCCGGGACGCGCGGCCCAGTTTTCGAGTTTGGATTGACGCATGGATTTTACATGACCATCATAAAATGCTGCATTGAATCCACCAGAATGGTCTTTACGGATCGAAGCCCAGCAGTTCGGCCCGAATGAAGCGCTGTTTCGGGACGCCTCAGTCATTATATCGTAGCCCTGAGTGGTTTTAGAGCCAAGGTGCGGAGCAGGGTTTGCAGCAGCCCACATCTGAAGGGTGCAGCCATCGAATATCGTGATGATTTCTGATGGCTTATCGAAAGCCGATTCATTTGGATACGGGAAATAGCGTCCCAGTGGATCTCCACGGAACTGCCCGATCGGATTATCTGTCGGGGATAGATTACAGCAGTCCCAGGAGCTATTGAAGGCATACGACCATTGCAGGGTACGTCTATTGGGCCCGACGCCAGGAGGAAGCAGATCACGCCCTACACCAGTATCTGAGTTCCAGCTGCCAGGTCCGTCAAGTAGAAATGATCTGTCAGGACAAACCGCAACTGCTGCACTCTTTACGTAGGGGTCGATCAGATCGACGTACCAGCGGATTTCATCTCCATTTTTATCTTCGAACTGATATCCCGGCACAACTGTTTCATCATAATCTTCGTTGTACATTCGGATTCCAAGCTGTACTTGCTTTAGGTTGCTTACGCAGGTAATAGCGCGGGCTTTTTCTCGCGCCTGGGCAAATACTGGAAAAAGAATTGCAGCAAGAATCGCAATAATAGCAATTACCACGAGCAGTTCAATGAGGGTAAAAGCCGACTTCTGAGTTCTTTTCATACACATAACCTCCCTTTTTGATTACGCACAACAAACATCTTATAATACTTGGCATCGGATAGCAATTCGCGAATACTTAGTGCTTCACTTGATACTCGCGTGTCGTTTTTCTTTGAACCACGTTCGTATCTAAAAGCACATGGTGTTTGGCCAATCCACTGCCCTGTTCCTGAAGCCTCTGCAACACCAGCCTTGCTGCTCGATATCCCACTTGTTCGAAAGGATGAGACATCGTCGTAAGCATTGCAGGCCGGCGTGAAAAACGTTCGATATCATCGAATCCGATCACACTCATGTCATCCGGTACCTTGCGGCCAGAATGTTCAATATCAGATACTAACCCGTGCGCCAGATCGTCGTTCACGGTAAATATTGCAGTGGGCGGATTTTGCATTTCAAAATAGAAATCTGCTGCGCTGCGCCCGGTACCGTGAAGATCATTAATAACGCAGATAAGCGATTCATCCAATGGGATTCCACGCAATGCGAGTGCATCGATATAGCCTTGCCGCCTTTGAGCGATAGTAGAAGCGCTGTCGCGATGGGAAAGATGGCCTATGCGCGTATGACCGAGATCCAGCAAATAGCTGACTGCCTTCTGAGCGCTGTGTATATCATCCACACCGACGAAATCACACACCAGCCCGGAAGGGATTCTATCAATAAGTACCAGCGGAATCTCTGAATCTGATAGTTTATTAAGAGATTCTCTTGATTGCCGCCCGCCCAAATGCCACAAAATCACGCCCGCAGCACGCTGTGACATCGCATTTTCTAACGCTCGCCGCTCTAAAATGGAACTGAAAGTTGCATCCTCGCCATAGTTGTCTTCTACCTTAAGGCTGAATTCGTTTTGCTGTAATCTAAGCGCCTGGTTTATTCCCTGCAGTATAGCCATGGAAGAAGCGCTGTGGCCCTGGTGGGGCAGAATGGCGACGATGGTACGAACATCTATGGGTGTTGGTATAGATTTAACATGGATATGTTCAGAATTCGAACTAGCTTTTACCCAGGGCCGTTTACCCGGTGATCTTACAATGAATCCTTCCTGGTCAAGCTGGATGAGCGCACCGCGCACCACCGTACGATCGACACCGAATTCCTCGGCAATGGCCCGCTCGGTAGGAAGCCAGGTCTCAGCCGGATATAGTCCCTGAAGAATTCTTTCTTGAAGAGTTTGTCGGACGTGCAGTGCATTGGGATTCCGTAGTTTAATAGCTTTCAACATTCCACCAAAATCAACCAAATAATTACTATCAACCAAAATTTACCATATATTTCGGATTATGTCAATATCGTATTGTTCAGATTATTTAATCGCGCCTTTAACATCGAGGCATCTCATTTCACCTTGACTCATCGAATAGCCTGTGATATACTACTTTGTGCTTGATGTACACCATCAGTCCATTAATCTTTTCGGGGTGTGGCTCAGCTTGGTAGAGTGCACGGTTCGGGACCGTGAGGTCGCAGGTTCAAATCCTGTCACCCCGACCAAAAAATAATACAGGGTATGTTTAGATTAATTTCTAAACATACCCTGTATTATTTGTAATGCATTCAAGAAGATATTCATAATAGTATCAACGTGTTAAAATCGTAGATATTGGTTAATCTCGATACCACATGATCCTGCCTCGTGAATCCCCAATCCGGCCCTAAAAGAAAAATCGACAAAGGCTGGCCGATACCTTAATCTCAGCAGCAGATCGAGTCGTGAATTTTCAACACTGTTGCTAAATTGGTAGGCTGCCCCAGCCTGAGTATTCCATATTTTAATCTGAGGCTTTTTACGGGCATCTGTCGAATTGGAATCGCCTTCATAGAAATACGGTACTACATCCTGCCAGATTACGGCAAGCCCAGAACTCACATAGCTTGAGCCTGCAGATATATTTCTAGAATCTGGAAATGTATCTACGCCCGCATTGGCCTGTATGGAGATTCCAGAATGGGAATTATGGTTTAGCCGAATCAATTTTGAAAAGTGGAATCCATTGTTGAGAATATGACTGCTGCCTTGAATATATGCATAGCTGGATCCAAAAGTCACGCGATATCCCTGCTGTGCATCTAGATACTCATTGCGCATATCTGTAACAGCTTTCTGAGTATTATCGAGTTCATCAATGATATATTCAGCAAGTCGTTCTGCTTTATCTCCGTTAATTGATGAATTTTGCATTCCAACTGAATGAGGTTCTCCAGACGCATTTTTAGAAATATTAAACAGCCTCAAAATATAGACTATATCCGTTTCATTCGGTAATCTTACTAGCTGCCTGAGTAGAGCAGCCATTTTCCGATATTTGAAAACGGCATGAATCAATTTCTGATGCGATGCACTAAAATCAGATTGTAATGAAAATGCATATCCGCCGCTGTCTCCAAAAATTGTGCCGGCACTAAAGTCGATTCCTGATGGTGCATTGCTGAAAGTGATACTGGTAAGTCCGAGATAGCCACTATTATTAAAATCGAATTGCTGATCCAGAAACCAAAGATTTAACGGAATTCGTGCATTTTTGATCTGTTCCAGTGTTTGTGCTAATGTGATAAATGCATCATGAAGATTTTCCAAGTACAGTTTTTTTTGCTCTTCGGAAATTCCCGGCTGTCGAGCGTTGTTATATGCATCCCGGGCCTTTTCAAATGCTGTCTTGCCATTTTTTGGCAGTGGAACCACTCCATTAGTCAGCTGGCTTATCAGAGACTTATCTTCTACCCGCGAGGTAGTTTTGGATTGCGGAGTATTTCCATTTCCCCCATCTTTAGGTGGTTGTGTAGATGCAAAAAGTGCGGATGGCAAAATTAATATATTGATACCTAATAAAAATAGTACAGATGCTGTGCATTGATTCCTCTTCATCTTCCCAATCATCTAGAGTGATCCTTCCTTCGCTGTGTTATTCTGATAATCAGTGGAGTAAACAAAAAAGATATGTATAATCTAACGTACTGTCCTCAGTTATTTTTCAACTCATGAATTAGCGATCTGGTAGTACTGCTATAGTAACCGTTTTCACCGTATATAAAATCGTAGTGAGGAAGAGCCTCATTCAATCTGACAATAGCTTCTTCAACCCTATCTAATGCAGCAAGAGCTTTAGCTAAATAGAATAGACTGTCTGCTGTATCCTGGTGCCTGCGTTCCCCATAAGTTTTCCGATAAATATTTAACGCCTTTTCATGACGTTTCAAAGCCTCTGCCCAATCGCCTTTCTCGCCATAAGTTGTGCCGATGTTATTTTGCCTGATAGCTACCTGAACATTGTGCATTCCAAAGACTTTTTGATCGATCTCCAGCGCTTCCTGAAGATAAGTGAGCGCTTCATCCAATTTGTGTTTGCATTTAAGCCACATACCGATGTAATTAAGGCATGAAGCCACCTTTCTATGCTGGCGTCCATAACACTGCAGCGTGATTTCCAGAGCCTTGTCATAATGCGGCCGGGCTTCATTCAAAAGCTCATCATTTTCAGACTTCATCCCATGCATTTTAAGAACGTAACCCAGAGTGCTATGGAATGTGGCGATTTCAATATGATCCGGTGGATAAACTTGAAAAGAAATATCCAGCGCCTCCTCTGCATAGGAACGCGCCTGAACTGGATCGCTCTCCTGAATGCATTCTGCCAGGCATCGCAATACAGATGCGGTCTGATAACTGATGCGTCCCCACTCCTGATCGCTGATTTCATGCGCCTCCCGGTACAATTCCATGGCCTGTGCATGATCGCAGTGTTCTAAATTATAGGTACCCAACTCGATCAGCATCTGATAAAGCTGAGCCTTGAGGCCGTTACGCCTGCAAAGATCCGCAGAAACCCGGCAATGCGCCACTTCGGATCGAAACTCATTCCAGCTCTTTGATTCGTTCGCCGCGCGCAGGGCTTCCGTAAGCACCATCGATGACTTTTCAATATAGGAGGACAGGCTGCTGGGACTCATCTCCACATGTGCAAACGCACGCACCAGCTCATGAATGGAAATTCTATCCTCTTTTTCGCGGATCACAAGTGAATAGTCTTCCAGATCAGCCAGAGCCTCTTTGTACTCGATCTCGGGGAGCGAATCACAAGCGCGCTGCAAAATTGGAACGGAAATTCCACGGCTGCCAAAACAAGACGCGATCTCGAGGACGTATCTCACTCCAGGAACTAAGGATCGGTAGGTGAGTTCGATTACATCGAATATTTCGCCAGAGTGGCACGTTGTATTTACCCAGCGTTTTCGTGCTTCCCCTAAAATGTCGGAAAGATTCCTCGAAAGGCGGTCCCGGTAATCTGCAAAAGTGATATGAAGTCTGCGGACATGATGGCCGACCAGGGCAAGAGCGAGCGGAAGCCGGCCAAGAATTTCGATGATTTCGGTCGCCGCTTTGCACTCTTCTCTGCTAACGGACATTCCTTGAGGATCGAGCAGTCTAATTGCAGAATCGTCATCCAGATCCCCTATCTCCTGAATGGAATAGCCGGCAGGAATCAGAAATCGAGATCTTGTGGTGATGATGGCACTATAGTTTCCAGCGGTAAGCAGCAGGGAGGGATCGGTGCCTGCATCCAGATTATCGTAAATTACCAGCGAGGGAAGTGAGAGGCACTGCAGGTGGTCTCTTGTGCGCCTGGCACGTTTCTCGACAGAAAGGTCATCTGGTATATTGAATAGTGCACCAAGCGCCGCATATTCTTCCGTTAGGCGTGCGGTACCTCGCGCATTCAGCCAGAACACCCCGCCTGTGTACTCCATTCTGTGCTTGTGCGCATACTCTACTGCAAGCTGTGTTTTGCCCAGGCCTGCCATTCCTGCGATAGCTGCCGAACCGCTGCCATTACCCATAAGCGTTTGATGCAGGGCTGCAAGCTCGATTTGACGTCCGGCAAAATCCTTGTTCCGAATATAAGGCAGATTGGTCGGCGGCAGTATCTCATCCGCACTATTTCCAAGAATGAAAAGATTGGAATCCCTCACATTTAAATGGAGTACAGGCACACCCCAATCCGGCCCCATTCCCCGAACTGACTGCCTGCCCTGCCAGAGCGCATCCTCCACACTGCAGGGCTCGGCAAGCGAGGTGTAGAACGCACGTGCAAATAGTCCCGCAGCGCTGTCGCGCATAGGCAGCTGCATTGCGATGACGGCAGGGAGACCTTTTTCTGAAATCGTTTGCGCCACTCCGCGCATTCCAGACGACGTATGGCAGGCCGCTAACATCACGAGGCGTGTGCCCGCTGCATTGAGCCATTGCGCCAGATCGTCTCCATAGAGCGTATCCTCACCGCCCACACCTTCGAGAATTAAAACTCCTCCCGTCGGTCGCTGGTCTCCATGTCCCATAAAATGAAGAACATGTGGCTTTTCGCTGTCGATGGTCTGTTCGAGATTTTGACGCGTGGTGAAACGAAGTTCTTTCACCTCGATTCGCCTGCAGCTGGGGTCGCGCAGCGCTGCCACTACGCTTCTTCGCTCGGATTCCAGATTGATAAGATCGGGATATGCAGAAGATTTGGGATTAGCGCTGACTATTAGTACTTTGAGAGGATTTACCGGAAGAGGAGCCAATACATGGGAGGCATTGCGGCGGTGAACCAGATGGATGCGCTGGTTGAGCGCGAGAAACTTTTCGCCAAATCTATTTGCATCACCATCTGGAAAACGCAAATACTCAATTGGAATATTTCTTAAACGTGGAGACTGGATGTTCAGGTTTATACGTATCTGCGAATTTGTATCTGCACAGATATCCAATGACTCCAAAAACTTGAGAGCAAGAGCGCCCGGAAACAGGCGGGAAAAAAGATATCTTCCCATTTCCTCCAGCAGACGATCGGGAACTGCCTGCGTGACATAGTGCACAAGAAGGTCTAAATAGCTGGACTGAAACGCTTCGATATCGAATGGTGGAATAGATTCTTTTAGCAGAATTCTGCCTTCGATATCAGTCAGAGAAAGCGATTCGCCCGCAGATTCCATGTGCGGTTGGATGCTTAACTCGAGTTCAGTTGTGGGGGGGCTAACCATCTTTCACATCACATCCGTGAGAAGGAGAACTAAATGATGAGGCAGATCATTTATAAGAATATGGACAGAACTTCGTCGTCTGAAGACTTGGCCGAAGAGACATTCTGGTAAGCTGCATAGAAGGGGAACCTGGCGACGGCGTTTTAAGCGCGAGTGGTTCATCCCTCCATTCTGCGACAGGCCATTCACCCAGTCTCTGAACGTTCCCTTCTGCGACGATCAGCTCGAGCACTAGATGATGATGCGGGTATTTCTGCCTGGTTACAGCTGGAAGCGAGATAGAAGTAATTATACAGCCATCTTCCCACCGGGGCTGGCCATTTATGGTAATCTCGGCAGTCTCGTCGGCGATGGCTCTGCCTTTTTCATCCATCACCGGGGAGGCGAAAGGGAGGCGATATATTTCCGCCTGCTGATTATCACCCACAGGGAAAGAAAAGTGCAAAAATCTTGGAGATATTTTCCCTGCTGGAAGATTTAGAATAGATCGCACCTCCGGAATATTCCACTCGGCCAGCCCATTTGATATTGTTGTTATCCCAATCGGCCATATCTCACCATTCAGCTTCAACGCAAGACCCACAGATTGATTTTCAATTTCGACGTTAGAATCTTCGGCAGCCATTATATTAGCGACGACCTCAAGATTGCCGCTGCTCGTCATTTCCGCAAAGATATTTGTTATATCCACGCCCTGCGGCACAGACATCGAGAGAATCGCGTCTTCGTTCCCGCCGCGGGCAAGCGCCGTACGCGGTACCGATAAACTAACTTTTAATCTTTCACCGAAGCTCAGGAAAGCTGCCCATACTGCCTGAGCATCTTCCGCACCGTTTCTTGTTTCGGATAACACGCTTTGCCAGCCTCTGCGCAGCCACTTTTCCCATCCATTTTCCGCTAATGCAATGCGTTCTGTGGCCAGTTCCATCCATGCGCGAGCGGCTTCCGCCTCAAACGAATCACCTACGGAAGTTCTCTGCACTTCGCTCCAACTGGCATTCTGCAGTCGATCAAGAATACGCCTGCCTTCGATAAGCCGCATGCAAAGCTCTCGCTGAGAAACGAGAGCAGATTCTACATCCCGGGCTTGCTCTTGTGAAAGCGCCCGGCACAGATATCTGACCAGGGAACGCGTATCGTCAGCAAGAGGCTTATTTTCGAGTGCTGCCATTTGAGCCATGAGAATATCACTGATCAGGCTCAATGCCGCAGGCGAAAGACTATTTTCATTGTCTTCGTCATCAATCATTGTTGAGATCCTCTGTATGGACCTGGACATATGCTGCTAACGTATCTAATAATCTATAATTGCTTATCCAGGCATTCAGCATATTCAAGGTAAGTGAGTAACTGACTTTGGCCGCAGGAGCATTAAGATAGCTATGAATATCTTTATGGGGAATCTGCTCTTTGAAATGATATTCAAACGCCAGTCTCTGCCACACTCCTCTATCTGCAGCCATTTGCTCTCCCAGAGTGGAAGAAGATTGTCTAAACTTGGTTATCAATTTGTCCATACAGTTACAAAACGGAAGCAGTGCATCCGATCTAACACAAAGCTCTGTTAACTCTTTTTCTGAGATAGTAATTTTTGCGTGTGTTAATATAGATTTCTCCAGCATAGCGTATCGATATCGCAAAATAACTACAGCACAATCTCGCCATGTCCAGCCAGCCGGTGGATCTGCAGTTGTAGATTGTTCCATAGCTATTTCGAGCAGTTCACTCAGTTCAGAATGCGTCGATTTATTAGGAATCCCAAGTATGATAGCTGTTATTTCAGTGCATGGAATGAAAAGTTCGTGATAAATCAAATATCGAATCACCGCAGGATCGGACAACCAGGCATCCAGTTCGGAACGATTCAGTTCATTTTCACCTTCACTGCTTGGATATAGGACTTGTATTATCTCTCCCCAGCTAATACTCTTCAAGTAATAGAGCTTCGCAGCAATCAGCTGCCTGTTGTGAATTGTACGAGACAGTTTAGGATTTAATTTTAGAAAACATAGATCTGCCCAGTAGTGAAAATCGTCTTCTTCTTCAGAACTAAGAAGACTAGTTACAATATTTTCTACCCTGCGCTGCTCTGATTCGGGAATGTCAGTTAAGTCCCTCGAGTCCATATCAACAGGACCCGAACGACCACTAAGCAAATCTAGTCCACAATTCTTTGCAATCCTTTGCAGGAACTTAATCCACGCCGCAATTCCTTGATTCTTAATGTTTTTTCGAGACTTCCAAACATTAATCTTCATTTGCTGAAACATATCTTCGTGATCGTCTGCTGAATTTGAGGAAAAATTTCGTTTCAGGAATGAATATACATATTTCGCTTGTTGATTCATCAGACGTTCAAACGCAAGTTCAGCAGACTTAACGTCATCTCCCAGAAATATTTCCAGATCGCGCAGCTGATCCATTTTCTATGTCCTTATATCAACAGCATCAATTGACAACAAATTTTTTCATAATTGTGTTTATTACAGCAAAAATCCTCTTCTCAATCTCGCGACATTCTGAACTAGTTTTGTAAAATCCTGTCCAAATTATCAGTTATTATAAGTGAAGGTGAAGAGATCAGTAAAAGAGAGCTGACGTGAAGAAATAGGAGAGAGTGATGAAATTCTTGAATAAACTGCTGGAACTCGATTTTGTAGAATGGAACTACGTTACAAAAGGTTTAGTGGAGGTGTGGGAATTAACGAGGAAACTAGGGCTGGAGCATCAGTTCGAAGCGATGCTTATGGAGAGTGAGAATGCGGATATGGCCATAGTTTTGGGCAGAGCTGCGCATGATAAAAACGCCATCGCACAGATTTCAGAGCGCTCTAACTTAAGGCTTAGCAATGGTTGGGTAATGAGTCTTTCCCCAAACCATAGCGAATGGCGCAGTGAAAATCTATTGTACACGCTTCTGGAACCGCTTTTGAGTGAAAAGCATGCCAATCATTTAGATCATTACGATCGCAACCATCATGACACACAGGATAAAAAAGAGACAGAGTTAACGCTCCTGGTTAACTGATACTGAATTGATGAAAAAGGTATCTAATACTCCCATCTAGAGGGACCAATCAGCCTGGAAGCAAAGAATTTATATTCGATGCTCTCAGGCTGATATGGTAAGAATCGCCCGGCCAGGAATGTAAAGAGGTAATCGCATCAGAGATGCTAATACAAACTACTGTCATGGTTTTTTCGTTGCCTCTATTGCGCGTTGGCGGGCCCCTCCGACTGCTCCAGAATACTGTTGTCGCTGTTGTATCCTGGCAAGTGCAGCATCCTTTTGTGCCTGGCTCATATTAGGATTGTCTGTAATTGTTTTCACTCTAGATTCAACAGGAGGAGGAGCATGATTTTCTGGGGCAGAATTACAGCCAGCTAAAAAGACAAATAAAAGACTTGGTAATAACACCGGTCGATTAATACCACTGATCTTTTTTAACATTCTATCCATCCTCATTCAATCGTTTACAAGCTTCTGATATGAAATAAGATCAGTTTCCTGATCCAAAATAAGACGCGCTATCCAACTGACTCGCGCGTCTTAATCAAACTGTACTCGGCAATAGCACACTTATTTTAAACAGCTTCACTAAAGTGGATTATGCCGGTATTAGCAGATTTAGTATGGAGCGGCATCGATTGCAGGAACATAGATATTTTTATACCAGTTTATACCGCCACGGTGGATGGCTTTGACATGACCGTCTGCAAATGCAAAATTACTTGTTCCGGTATGTCGGTATCTTGGTAAATTGCCGCAGCTTCCGTATGTTCCTACACCCGAAAGTGCTTGTGCCGCGGTATAATCACAATCTCCATTCACCAGATCAAGATGAGCGCCCTGAACTGACCCGGGAGGATTCCCTACGGTATCCGTCCATAAATCTTCATCAGGATAGATCATTTCCCACGTCCACTGTGCATCATTCACCCCATACTCCGCTAATAACACGGTATCTGAAGGAGCAGGTATTGCTGCCAGGGCAACCGGTGTAATCGTCGATCCCACCGTCCATGAAACTAAACCGTCAGGCATCAGTCCATAATTAGCTCCATACGAGGTTCCATACCGAGGTCCAGGATAGGAAGGGCATACCCACACGCCGCTGGTGCCGGCAGTATAAGGTCCATACTGATCCGTTGTGTAATCTCCGTTTTTGATGTAAGGATACAGGAAAACCTGCCATAGTCTTAGACTGGCATCGACAGTATCGATATTTGGGTTGATAGCATCATACTGATCCAGCGGAAAAGTCTCGTCATAGTCTTGTATATACATCATAAAGGCGAGGTCAATCTGCTTCAGATTGCTGATGCAGGTAATGGCTCGTGCTTTTTCACGTGCCTGAGCAAATACGGGGAATAGAATAGCGGCTAGAATCGCTATAATAGCTATAACAACAAGAAGCTCAATAAGTGTAAATGCCGAATTTTTTTGTGATTTCGCCGACGAGCGTACATCTAGGTTAGCCATTACGATACCTTTCTGACTACGGAGAATACATATAGTTTGCTTAGGAACAGAGGATGGAATTCATTGCTGGGAACCAACAGTGGAAAAAATGATCTTTATAGATAGATAATAAAATTCTATACTTGCAGCGATCGTACCAGCGACATTGGAAAACAGTATCTGTACTGTTATATACTATATAGTAAAGTCGCAGTTTTGTCAAGAATTCGGCTAGAGACGAAACGGTATTTGATCGTACTTATGGTTCATCCATAATTCTTAAATCTTATAATATATTTGGAAGTGTTTGTTTGGAGGAAATTTAATAATGAGATGTATGTACAGATTCTCAAAGAGTATATTATTGACTGGAGTCGCAGTAATAGCGTCGGCGGCTGTCGTTCTTGGCAGTCAGCAGCCTGCTGATCTGGGACTTCACCCGATCGCTGCTGTGGAATCTAGAAAAGTATGGCAGGTTAACGGGGAGAAAGCTTTCCTATATAAGAGTAAGATGGCCATTGATGCCGACGGAGCTCCCAATACCTACCATCCCGTGAGCGATTTCGGTATTGATGATCTGTTCAATGGAGGGACGCCGGGAAACTGGTGGGCCGTCGTTACAGACACAGGGGAACCAGATGGGCTGCCAATTTTTCAAGGCCCTGACGATCCTGCTCCAGGATACTATGTCTCGACTACCAGTCTCATGGATCTGACAAGACCGGTGCGCGACCCTGCAAGGTATGTGGATGCAACTAAAATTCCTTTCTTTGTGCTTCCTATGGCAGTTATCAAAGCAGGAGATGCTCATCTTGGTGATTTTGCAGTAGTCTACAACTCGCATAATAATCGGTTAGCGTATGCGATATTTGCCGATGAAGGGCCTCCGAATCTGCTTGGAGAGGGATCTATCGCGCTGGCAAATCAACTAAAAATAAACCCGAATGCTCGAAACGGAGGCATAGCAGACGGAATAGTATTTCTGGTATTCCCACGCTCCGGAAACGAAAAGCCTCGATCGGTGAGAGAGATAAATCGAGAGGGAAGTAAGCTTTTCAAGGCCTGGGGTGGATTAAAACAGCTGCGGGCTCTTGTTCCCGTGTTATAGATTTCCATTTCTGTTCTTTTCGGTAAGTGTCAGGTCGATTAAGAATGCGGCCGGCCCCACGATGCAGAGTGCATAGTAAGGAGCATGCACTACCCCAGCCAATCGGAAGAGATTTTCTGCAAAGGCTACAAGAAAAGCCACAAGCATCTGTCCACGTTTGGAATGCACCGTCGTCTTAGGATCTGTAATCATGAAGAACATGAAGAGCTGAAAAACTGGGCCTGTGAGCGGGGATAACTCGGACAAAAATGGATCGTGAACAATCAGGCTTCGGAGAAATGCAAACGCCACGAAACTGAGTACATAGGTGGCCGTTATGTGAAATCGTCGCAGTCGGTAAATTATTATCGATCCCAGGCACCAGATCACCACTATGGGCGCAATATTGTTGCCGAACTGAATACTCAGGCTAGCAACGTAAGCCGGCGCTAAAAAGAGGAGAGCGCTGATGCCCAGATTGGAAGGATTCCAGACGTGGCGCCCTTTATATCGAATAACATATTTCGAGGTAATTGCAATGGCGCTGCATAGAGCAAACGGCCATATAAACGGTGAGCGTACCAGTATTCCTACGCTGATACCTGAGATATAAGCGCTTGCCCAGTGCAGCCATTTGCCAGTAAATATCTTTCCAAGAACCAACTCCATTCCAATAGAAGTACAAATTGCTAACACAGTATTCTGATAACTTTCAAGAATGTGGTAGTAGTACTGCCCGACCAGCAGAATTAAAGTTATAAAAACGGGTGCAATATATCTATCATCTATTCGAATACGCCGGGATGATTGAGGAATTATGGCTGCGCTATCGGACATCAGACGGGCTCCTTGATTTTCATTACTTGATGCGGAGTAATGGCGGTTATGGTTTGTATTTTTCCGGAGGGCCACCGTACTACGGCCTCTTTTATCTGAGGGTTTTTACCAAGCCCGAAGTGCAGCCGACGGTCATTTTGAGCACAAAATCCACTGCCGCCGGATACTTCCTGTAGCTGCTCCTGCCCATTCCATCGCAGCGTGACTTGCGCCCCGATTCCGCTCCGATTGCTTCTGGTGCCTTCAAGGTCGAACTCCACCCATTGATTATGAGGGTCTACGGAGTTTTTATATAAAAGCAGCGGCCCTTTTTGATTAGCCACCAGAACATCCATCGAACCAGTATTAAAAAGGTCTGCTAAAGCAACGGAGCGCCCATCATGTGTATCCGTAACACCAGACATCTGAGCGACCTCGGTAAATTTACCCGCGCCATCGTTCAGCCAGAGCCTTTTCTGCTGGTAACCAGCATGACTCCGATTGCCGATGGCTGGCCAGTTTTTGGCATCCCCGATAATCGCGCTGTTGCCAACGGCTACCTTTGCGAAGTCGTACCAGTAGTTCTGTGATTTATCCCCGGATACGAAACCGTTAGTAAGAAAAATGTCCAGCGATCCATCGTTATTCAAGTCGCCGAATTGTGCCCCAAAACTCCATCCGCCACGCTCAACGCCCAGGTTACCTGCCTGATTATCGTACTGAATCTCTTCTCCTGGTTTCCTCTCTTTCGGAACCCAGAGGTTGTTGCCCTGAATGAGTACTCCCTCTTCAGTAATATTAGACACATAGATGGAGTATTTTCCAGTATTGAAAATGTCACCGACGGAGGCGCTCATTCCGCTTTTCGGTCCCGTACCGATTCCCCAATAGAGCACATTTTTGCCCGATTCGTGAAAGCCTTTCCCCTTATCATTTAGATAGACTTCCGAAACTCCATAATCATTGGACAGGAATATATCGGGATATCCGGTGCCTCTAAGATCTGCGGCAACCGCAGCGAGAGTCCAGCGAGTAGAATTCAGTCCCATCTTAACGGTGACATCTTCAAATCGGCCATTTCCCAGATTATGCATCAGGTATTTGCGGCCGCCGTTCGCAGCAAATTCGAAGCTGGTCGGCATCATCCGGGTATCCTTCAGATGCCACAGGTCAATATTTTCCGGATAGTAGCCACAGATGAGCAGATCGAGTTTGCCGTCATTATCATAATCGAGCCAGATGGCGCTGTTCGCATTGACCCACTTCGGAAGTCCGGCAGTATCGGTTACGCGCGTGAATCCCTTTCCGGCTTCATTGTGAAAAAGCTCCTGTTTACCCCATCGGTAGAGCAGCAAATCCTCATAACCATCATTATCATAGTCGCCCCATACTGCGCCCATGCTCACGCCATCTCCAGGCAGGTTGAGATCTGCTATGCCTAGCTCCGAAGCGACATCCTTGAACTTTCCGTTCCCCAGGTTGTGATAAAGACAATTTTTACTTCCTGCCGCGCTGTTGGTCACGTAAATATCCGGTAATCCATCGCGGTCATAGTCAACGATTGAAACCGCAGCACCCATCGAAGCTATTTCCGGCATGATCTGATCGAGCTTTGAATCGAGTACAGGAGCCTGGTGAATAAAATCAATGCCGCTTTCATGCGCCGCCTCTTCCAGATGGAAGCCATATCTTGAAAGCGAAATGTCAGGATGAGAAGAGGCGAGTTTATCCGCATGCTCTTTTCGCTCCGCCTGTTTTCTCAGCAGAACAGGGATCGCAAATAACATCACAAAAAAAACGGTGAGTATTACTCTAGGAACACGACTTTGCATGGGCGAGGTTATTCTTTCAAACAGAACGTATCTTTCAACAGTACCAAATTATTTTCAACCACGGAATACACGGAACACACGGAAAAAGCAGAATCAAAATTTATATAATCACAAGATTTAGTGTACTCAGATACAAAAGTATAAGGTTCCGCACGACGGTTAAACTCAGGCCTCCCAGCCAGGCACTTCAGTTCGTGGAAAGGAAATTTTGAATCTGCGTATGTCATGCATCTTCTTTTTCCGTGTGTTCCGTGTATTCCGTGGTTGAAAACAAAAAATGTTTATGATTGCTTCCGTATCAACTCAGTGATACCTTAAACCGCGTCGGAAGATTTCTGGAGATACATAGCGTGTATGATAGTTCTTCCAGTCATCTGCATGTCGTCGATAGATCGGATCTGCTTCAAGAGACGATGGAGCGACACTATAGGTATGCTGATCGTGCGCAGGCAGTGGCAGTACGGTCTTTGAAAAAGTT
>JBBRDM010000053.1:0-29237 GCA_038203935.1 Chthonomonadales bacterium | reverse complement strand
GAATATCGCCAGGAGACTTGCAATCATCGACTTGCGAGTCGCTGCTAAAAGAATAGTCTGCAAGTCATCGCCAGACTTGGTATCACCCGCACCGAGAGGATCAGGCAATACGTGATAATCGAGCATAACCTCATCGAGCGGGAACAGCACATACTGCTGCGCTTCGAAAGATACCATACTGCGCATCTGTTCGGGAGAGGCGTGCGGCATTTTAACAAATCTAAGCGTGACAAGACGTCGAGGCATACAGGCTACCACACTGCCTGCAGTGATGCCGCCAGCTGTGAGCGCCTCACGAATTGCGGATGCCATCGCATCTCGATGCAGATCGAGCTCCGTCCAGCATCCTCGAGGAAGTGCGGCAGCGCCTTTCCGTACGACTCGCGCACTGGACGGATTGCGGTCTGACGCAAGCCACTCAATTTCCACCGCTCGGACAGAAGAGGAGCCCAGATCCAGTGCAACACATCGATTTTTCACGCCCGCATTAGTAACGGGGGATTTATGTACCAATCTATCCTCCAAAACGTTTCATCACTAAGGACTTGCTGTTGTTGTACTTGCCGACCCAGTAGCAGCAGTAAGCACAGGCGGAGTAACCCAGTTAGCCCAACCCGGCGAGCGCTGTACCTCACCCCACTGCAGAACAAGCGGGCCATTATCTGTGAGTTCTACCAGCGCTGAGTATCCGGCGAGAGAAGCCTGCCCGTTCATTCTTACTTTAATATGCACGACGTATATACTAGATTTCGCTGATAAATTCGCTGAAACTGCCTGAAAATCTGTCAGCTGCAGAGAAGTAAGTGTAAAAAAATCGTTTAGCGATTGGAAAATCTGGCCGTTCTGGCGATAGGCCATGATCGCATTCAGTATATTCGTATTCATTCCTGTTACGGTCGCAAGCACTTCAGGCGGAGCGGTGTTTAAATTGATAACACCTGTTCGAAAAGGCTTATCATCCGTCGCGATCTTATCTGCGATCGACTGCATTAATGTTCTTGTCAGTCCTCTCACCTGAAGCAGATCGGCAATACTCTTAAAAGTAGAGTTGGGAGTTCCGGTACCTGTTCCTGTTCCCGCTCCAGTTCCACTACCTGAGCCCGTTCCAGCTCCTGAGCCATTTCCAGTTCCATTTCCAGTTCCTGTCCCATTACCCGAGCCATTTCCAGTGCCCGTCCCGTAACCTGCGCCATTTCCAGATCCAGTTCCATTACCACCTGCTGAGCCCAGCCCCACTGCCTGGCGGCTCAATGCACTCGCAGTGCTGCCGCCTGCTCCCAGTCTTCCTGCCCTGGAGCCAGTAGGCCTGCCCAACACTCCCCCACCCTTTAGCCGCATTCCCGCAGGACCGGTAGATGTGTATCCTGGACCACCGCCACCTCCAGCGCCACCACCCGCACCACCGCCTCCAGCGCCGCCACCACCCGAACCGCCACCGCCCGCACCACCACCTCCACCACCGCTCCCAGTACCGCCGCCGCCGCCACCTCCAGTACTGTTCCCAGTACCTGAAGTGCGAAACGAGACTATACTCCCGGCCTGCTGCGCGCTCATGCCCAGCTTCGACTGCAAATCTGCTGCTGTTGCGGTGTTGATGTTGACACGTGCAGTTCCATCGACGGCAAGATTTCTTTCCAGAGATGTCGTGTTAAAAAGTTCGCTCACTGGCCGTGTACTGCTGTTGTAGACCGTCGTAAAATCGGATGGCGCTGCAGAACCACCTGTAGTTCCACTCGAACCGGAAGTCGACTGCACTATTGAAGTGCTCCCATTCACACCGGTTCCCGCTGAGACAGTCGGCGCGGCTCCCGAGAGGGTATTTGAATACATGGCCTGCGTAAAACCTTTTACCAGCAGAAGCTCGTCTACTGAGTCGAAAGGAGCATCTTTTGCGCTGTAAGGAGGATTAAGCGTCTGATAATAGTCTGATTTCGCTCCGTTGGTGGATGCGGTTTCACCGGGGGTACGCCAGTCTATGATTGCCGCCGCCACATCAGGATTCGAAGTAAATAACGGCATTTTCTGCAGCGTCGCCGCAGTAACGGTATTCAGGTTAATTCCCGAAGCAGTATCAGTCACTTCTATTTTTATCCAGGCATCGCCTACCTGCAGCCAACCATTGGCATCGACATCCGAATCCGGCGTAACAACTCCATACCTCGCACCATTGTTGCTTGTCTGGGCGAGCGCAGTAGCTGCATAAGTTAAAGCTCCTTTGGCAGCATAAAACTGTTCGGTTTTCTTGCTGAAATTTGAAGCAGCTCTCAGTTCTCGTTTTGCACTCGTAGCAAAAGATATCGCAACCGTCGTCAGGATCAGCATAATGAAAATCACCGGAACTAGAGCCTGACCGGGATGATGTCGCAGACACATTCCTTTGGGCTTAGAACCGTGGACTATTCTATTGTTGGGAAGATATCCTGATAACATTTTAGCCTGTTTTCCCGGCGGTTGTGGCAGCGGGTGCAGTATTTTGTGGCTGCGCCGGCGCCAGGCCCGCAACTACCGGGATAGTTGTTGTATAAGTATCTGTGCCGCCAGATCTATTCCTTAAAACCACAATGACCTGAACCGCGGTTGGGAGCGTCATATTCCCCGGCAGAGCAGCAGTACTGGCTGAAGCCGTACTGCTGCTCGAAGCGGAGCTGGACGCCGCCGCGTTTGCGATATTCTGGCTTACCGTAGTTTGCTCATAATCCCACTGGTTCGTCCAGGACTGATTTGTTGGATCCCAAAACTGAAACTGCAGACTGTCTACATGCTGCGCGAGAGTGGATTCCTGGCCTGGCGATGCCTGGGCTAATTGCGTGAGATTAGGCACGTTCATCGTGGAACGTGTCAGCGAACCTGTGGAACTGTCCAGGTCGTATCGAACATAGTTCGTAGCCGAGTGAGGAATCGATGTTTGTGCTGCTGGATTTGAGTTCATTCCGCTGGCTGCTAGCTGTGGGTCAGTCATTACCTGCGTCCTCGTGGACAGAGTCAGCAGCGAGCTGGCATTCGATATCGGCCCGGTAGATCCACCTGTACTGCTGCTGGAACTGCTGCTTGGATTCAAAGACGCACCTGTAAGGAATACTGAACTCGGATTATTCAGCGATCCGACTGTTGATTGAATGTCATGAGTCAGAAAATCGAAAATAGCACGAACCTGGCTCGTCTGCTCAAGCCTCTGCTGCATATGCTGCTGAGCTTCGATCGATCCGGTCAGCGCAGCGGAGAGCACCACCGTAATTATTCCAAAAATAACCAGCGCAACCAGGGCTTCTATGAGCGTAAATCCGGTCTTTCTTTTACAGGAATGCAGACAGGAAATCATATCATTTGGCTCCTGTTGTGGCAGTGCCTGTGGTAGTTGTAGTCACCGGTGGAGTAATAATATTTTGATTGATAGTCGCCTGATCGCTCCGTATATAGGTAGTAATATTTCTTGAGCTTCCTGAAGTTCCGTCTCCCCATTGCACCGTGATAGTTACTTTGAAAAGATTCGTATAGTTGGTGGCTTCCGCCGACTGATGCCATCGAAATTCGGGGTAATCGACCCCAAAATCGCCGGCGTCATCCCCACCGGACACCCCGCCAGGATTCAGATCGAGCTCGGCACATTTTTTCTGCAGCAGCAGCGTTGCCGTATTAATTTTATCTGCGATTCCAGAGACACGAGTTGCAGAAGAAATAGCGGTCTGTGCAGCAGCGACACCTATCACCAGCAGCATGGTAGCGACGATCATCTCGACAAGCGTAAAACCTGGCCGATGATTACCCCTTCTGCGTGCCTGATTAGATTTTAATATGGAACCGGTGCCCCTGATCATAACCACTAATTCTCTCTTGTAAGCCGGCCATTCGCCGGCCAAACGATGAGATCCGCTGTGTTGCCGAAACTGCTGCCTACAGTAATATGCGCTCCATCGCAGGAGCCGTCTCCCTGGAAATGGAGTTCATTCGACGATCCTGAGTTTGAATTTCTATTCGCAGCATTCGGGGAGGAAGCAGCAAATCCTCCCGCCTGAAACTGCACTATTCCAACATCTCCCCCCAGAATTACCGTGGTGGGTATACTGTTTTGAGCCATCAGTGCATTCTGCTGATCCAAATTCGTCATATTCGAAGGCTGGTCGGTTTGTGGCGGCGTCTGATTAAGCATCACCATGAACGTCTGCGACTGTTTATCAAAAGAAACCGTAGTCGTGGTGTCCAACTCTATCGATTTGTCCCGGGCTTCTGAAATCATCTCTTCTACCTGGTGTACAGTCGATTCAAATCGCGCAGTCGCCCAGTATTTGGCGTATGCGGGCACCACTATAGCACTCACGACAGCAATGATAATGATTATCATCAACAGCTCAATCATCGTAAATGCCTGTTTTTTAGGATATCGCAGCTGCATGCTCACAGAACTCACTGTTTCTGCACATTCCATCCTTGAATATCGTCCGCTGTTCCCGGCTGACCGTCCGCCCCCGCAGAGGAAACGTCGTAGTCTCGGTTATTATCGCCCGGAACTTTATAAATATAGGGATGGCCCCAGGGGTCTACCGGAATTTTATCGGCATTCTTAAAGTAAGGACCATTCCATTTTCCAGTACCCGGATTCACTACAAGTGCATCGAGTGACGGGGGATAGGAAGAGGTATCTACCTTGAACAGTTCCAGTGCCGTATCAAAGTTTTTAAGCTGTGTTATGGCTGCTCCCACTTTTGCATCTTCTGTACGGTTGAGCACTCTCGGGATAACAACTGCCGCAAGAATGGCCAGAATAATCATAACGACTAGCAGTTCGATAAGAGTAAAGGCTCGTCGTATGCCCCCTACTCTCGCTGTGCTGTGTTTCAACTTTTAAACTCCTTAATGAGATTCTATTTGATCATTGAGTTGACTTCGAAAATTGGCTGCAGGATCGATAGAACAATGAATCCCACGAACCCGCCCATCAAAAGTACAACGAGTGGCTCCACCAGGCTGGTAAGCCTTCGCATGGCGTTATCTACTTCGAAATCCAGGGTGTCTGCAGTCCGGATAAGCATGGCCGGCAGACGGCCAGTCTCTTCCCCAACCGCAGTCATGTGCTTCACGACTGGCAGAAAAGACCCGGTCTGTTCCATTGCTTCATGGAGGGTTTCTCCCTGGCGAACTCCGCTCCGTGCGGTGAGGACGGCTTCTGTTGTTACTACATTGCCTACTGCGGTTGCAGCAATCTCGAGCGCATCAAGAATTGGCACTCCGCCGCCTAAGAGCGTTCCCAGGGTACGCACTAATCTGGCTGAAACTATCTTGTTGGCAAGCACACCAACCAACGGCGCTTTCAGCCGGAAGTTATCGATAGCATTTCTGCCTGATGCAGTCGCGGACCATATTTTATAACTGTAAGCTATGGTTACAATTCCGATTATCAGGGCCCACCAGTAACTTACCAGAAAACCAGATATACCCAGCAGCAGACGCGTTTGGAGCGGCAGTGAACTTCCCATCTCTTTGAAAACGCCAGAGAGTTTTGGTATCACGAAGGTCAGCAAAAAAGCGATGGCAAGAACGGCAACGCTCACCAGAACCATTGGATAAGTCAGTGCGGCAATCACCTGGCTGCGCCGAACCTGCTCTTTCTCCATAAATTCCGCCAGTCGCAGCATAACGGCTGCAAGCTGCCCCGAAACTTCCCCGGCATGCACCATATTTGCGTAGAGCATGGGAAACTCTTTGGGAAATCTTTTCAATGCCTGAGAAAGCGGTTCTCCAGCGCGAATATCGCCCTGCAGCACTGTCAGCATTGCCTGCAGTTGTGGAATATCGGTCTGGTCGATTAGTACGGAGAAACATCTATCCATCGGCAAGCCTGCGTCGAGCAGATCCGCCATTTCACGGGTAAACATCAAAATATGCAGCCGAGACACTTTTTTTCCACTGGCGTTAACTACTGAGGCTTCCGATGCGCTGCCAGCATTCGCAGATGATTTCCCATCAGACGCTTTCTTGCTGGTTAGCTTCATGGTTTCGCCAGAAGAGCCGCTGCCATTCGTACCTATTTTCGTGGGATAGACTCCGAGCGCTCTTACCTTAATGGCTGCGTCCGTATTATCCCGGGCGACAATAGTGCCTTCCATGGTATTACCGGATCTATCCAGTGCGGTGTAAATAAAATCAGGCATCGAAATCCTCACGCTGGCAAACTCGCATTACTTCTTGTATAGTGGTATGGCCTTGGAGCGCTTTCCGCCGCCCATCCTGCAGCATCGTCACCATAGCTTGATTTGTCATAGCATACTGTTTGACGGTGTTTGCCGGGGCGCGTTCAATAATCATTCTGCGTACATTTTCATCAACTGTGATAAGCTCATAGATTCCGCCTCGGCCTCTGAATCCCAGTCCCCGGCATTCCGGACATCCTTTCCCCTTCATGAGCGGATTATCCTTGACCAGAGCAGGATCGATTCCAATCTCGCGTAAAACTTCCGGTTTTTCTTCATAGGGGACTCGGCAGTGCGCGCAGTTCAAACGGACCAGCCGCTGTGCAACTGTCCCAATGAGTGAGGAAGCTACCAGATAAGGCTCCGCGCCCATATCGAGCAGCCTGCTGACTGCTCCTGCCGCATCATTCGTATGGAGCGTGGAAAAAACAAGGTGGCCGGTGAGCGCTGCATGAATTGATATTTCTACCGTTTCGTGATCTCGGATTTCACCTACCATAATAATATCCGGGTCCTGCCGGACAATGCTTCTTAATCCATTTGCAAATGTCAGCCCGATCTGCGGATTGACTGCGATCTGGTTAACCCCGTTTAGCTGATATTCGACCGGATCTTCAACGGTTACAATTTTTTTCTCTACCGAATATATCTCATTCAGGCTGGCATACAGGGTAGTAGTTTTTCCAGAACCCGTCGGCCCTGTTACCAGCACAATTCCATGCGGCTCCTGAATAAGCCTGCGGAAACTGATAAACATATCCGGGTCCATGCCAAGTTCGGTCAGTCCCAGCATGGCGGTCTGTTTATCCAAAATACGCATCACGACACCCTCGCCATAGAGAGTAGGTAAAGTGGATACACGAAGATCGATCTGACGCCCGCCGCTTCTAAGCCGCATACGCCCATCCTGTGGAAGTCGGCGTTCGGCGATGTTCAGATCAGCAAGAATTTTTATTCTGCTTACAACCGCTGGATGATACCGTTTTGGAGGAGCATTCACTTCATGAAGCACACCGTCTACTCGATAACGCACCCGGAGCTCTTTTTCGAAAGGTTCAATATGTATATCTGAAGCGCGATCCTGGATAGCCTGGTTGATAAGCAGATTGACCATCTGAATCACCAGTTCCTCTTTCGCCATCTTTTGAAGATCAGCTACATCAAGATTATCCTCATCCTCGATCGCTTTTTCCGCTTCTTTTACATCCTGGAGCATCTTCTTCATATAAAACTGCTCACAAACGCGGCGGATATCACTGCCGAGCGCCAGCATCGGGGCAATATCCATACCGGTCAGCAGTTCCAGGTCATCCATAGCATTTATATCGAGAGGATCTGCCATGGCAACTACCAGAGTATCATCGTTACGGTGCAGCGGTATAAGCTGATTCTTCATCGCGAATTCGCTGGGAACCACATCGAGCACAGCAGGATCTGGCGGCTCCTGAACAAGATCGACGATCGGACAGTCTAGCTGAAGAGAAAGAATTCGAAGGAGATTTGGTTCAGATAAGAATCGAAGCGCAACCAGAGTTTCACCAATTCGTTTACCTGAATCGCTTCTTCGCTGCTCCGCAAGAGCAACATCCAGCTGCTCCGGAGTGACCAGGTTTTCTTCGATCAGCATGGCTCCCAGCAGAGTTCGCCTAAGTTTAAGCACTTACGTTGTCTCCTAAAAAAACTGTCGGGCATTACATAAGATATGCCAATTAACTATTGGGCATCAACCATTTTGCACCGTCTAAAAATTCACAAGATCGTACAGTAACGGTATACAATTGAGTTCAGAACTTTAGACGTACTTATTTCGCACTTGGTGCTGTTATTTTTACAGAATTTTAACAAAAATATAGGCCTGCATCATAATGCGTAATGATGTTACTCTTTACCGTATTATTACTGGCAGGCAATGGATTATACCAGAATTGTTGAGACGCTGAAGGAGGTCAATAGTTCATTCTTCTGTATCAGATTTAAAGCAACGGTTCTTAATCATTCACTATTGCGCTATTTTAAATATTTTTCCCACCGGTATTGACTTCCAGCAATTAATCGAGGTAGTATATGCCTCCAGTAAAATATTATTGGCTGAACGCAATAACATGATGAGTTTAATGCATATTTTTTCTAATCAGACAAATAATAACCGTCGTCGTGAGTATATCCCTAGATAACCCACGCACGTTTTGTCATCAGTCCCGAATTGAATGAGCCGTGGGTTTTATCTCAAGCCAGATGACCCATGGCTCATTTTTGATTCAATATTCAGTTTCATTATGGCCTAACCCTTTATGCATGGCCTTAAATCAAGGATTATACAGTTATGATCAGTGCAGCCGTAGTAGGCGCTTCTGGATATGGAGGCGGTGAACTAGTTAGGATCCTCCTCAATCATCCGGAAATAAAGCTGTCCGTAGTTATTTCAGAAACATATGCAGAAAAACCATTGTCTGCAGCACTGCCTGGATTGACTGGCATGAGCGATCTTATTTGTAAACCGCTTGGTAATGGAAATATACTCGAAAGCTGTGAGGTAGTTTTTCTGGCGCAGGAGAATGGGCGAGCCATGAAAATCGTTCCCAGACTATTAGAATGCGGCATCAGAGTGATAGATCTCTCCGCAGATTTTAGATTTCGAGATCCTGCCATCTATCCTGAATGGTACAGCCTGGTGCATGCATGCCCGGACATTGGCAAAGTCGCAGTATACGGCCTTCCGGAATTAAACAAAGCGGCAATTAAAACAGCAGCGGTTGTAGGAAATCCCGGATGCTATCCTACCGCTTCTATACTGGCTCTCGCGCCCTTGCTCAAATCTAAACGAATAGATCCATCAAGCATCGTTATCGATGCTAAATCAGGAGTATCTGGCGCAGGCAGAGCAAAATTTTCACTGGATTACCACTATCCTGAAATTAACGAAAGCGTGAGCGCTTATAAAATTGCGGGCACCCACCGTCACACCCCTGAAATTGAAATGATGGTAAATGAACTTTCTGGATACTATTCTAAAATTACTTTTACTCCCCACCTGATCCCTATGTCCCGGGGAATCCTATCGACATGCTATGCGACTTGTCTACAGCCGCAGCAACACTCCGATTTAGTCGATGTATATCAAGATTTCTATCGACAGGAACCTTTTGTTGAGATACTGACCGATACTCTTCCTGCTACGAAACACACGCTGGGCAGCAATCGCTGCCATATCGGTCTGGCTTTTGATTCTCGTACACAGCGGATCACATTGGTCTCCGCAATTGATAATCTGATTAAAGGAGCTGCGGGTCAGGCAGTGCAGAACATGAATTTGATGTTTGGCTTTGATGAGACCACAGCATTAGTGCATACTGGCGGAATCTGGCCTTAGACTGGAGATGGGCTCAAATGTTAACTGTTTGGAAAGAGCATAAAGATGCAGGAATAACTTTCCCTGAGGGATTCGTAGCTTCTGCAGTTCGATGCGGCCTTAAGACGACAGGGAAAGATCTTGCTTTGCTGGTGAGCGACAGCGCGGCAACTGCTGCCGGGGTTTTTACCACAAACCGAGTTCAGGCGCCTTGTGTGAAATACTCCAGCAGGGTAGTCCGGGGAGGAACTGCTCGTGCCATTCTTGTCAATGCCGGCAACGCCAATGCATGCAACGGCGAGCAGGGCGAAGCTGACAACAGGAATCTGGCAGAGTGGGTCAGCCGACACCTTCATATTGCTCCGGATAATGTGCTGATCGCATCCACCGGAATTATAGGCCATTTTCTGCCAATGGATAAGATGCAGGCTGGAATACAAAACGCTGTCGATCAGCTGGAACGAGATTCTGAGGTCGACATCGAATTGGCAAAAGCAGTGATGACGACCGATACCTATCCAAAAATGCTGGCAGTCGAAGCAGATTCTGATCACTGGGTCGGTCCGATAAGATTCGGGGGGATGTGCAAAGGCTCTGGAATGATTGCTCCTAATATGGCCACGATGCTTTCCTTCATTACTACCGATGCAAGACTGCCCGCTGCGCTGCTACAGGAGGCAGTAACGAGAGCCGCGAATGCCTCCTTCAATCGGGTGACGGTGGATGGCGACACCAGTACCAATGACATGTATTTGATGTTAGCTTCGGGCATGGGGCACGCAGAAATCACACGGCAGGGAGCGGCATTTGAGGATTTTGTCCAGGCGCTCACGGAAATCAGCGTGTCGTTAGCCAAAGAGATCGCACGAGATGGCGAAGGTGCGACCAAGCTGGTTGAGATAAGGGTTCAAAATGCTGCAACAGAACAGGCAGCGCACCAAATAGCAAAATCAGTCGCAGAATCACCTTTGGTCAAAACGGCTCTGTTCGGTAACGATCCGAATTGGGGCAGACTCCTGATGGCGGCAGGAAAATCTGGAGCGCCGCTTGACCCTACTAAGATTTCCGTAACCATTGGGGACCAGATGGTTTGTGAAAATGGCGGGAGTGTCGCATTTGATCGAGATTCTGCACACGATTATCTCACCCAAAAAGAGATTGTGATTACATTCGATCTGAATATGGGTGAAGAGTCCGCAACTTTCTGGACCTGCGATTACAGCTATGACTATATTAAGATAAACGCAGAGTACCATACCTAAATAATGAGACAGTTTGAGGCAGGTTATTCATGAGTAACAGAGATCCAGAAACACAGGCAGAAGTTCTGATAGAGGCCCTCCCCTATCTGCGTAAATTTTACGGTAAAACCATTGTTGTAAAGTACGGTGGAAATGCGATGACAGACGAAACGCTGAAATCGCAGGTCATGCAGGACATCGCTCTGCTGCATTATGTGGGAATTCGTCCCATACTGGTGCATGGCGGAGGTCCGGAAATCAATACGTTGATGAAACAGATGGGACACGAATCATCTTTCATCGGCGGTCTGCGAGTGACAGACGCAGTAACAATGGAAATCGTTGAAATGGCGCTCACCGGCAAAACGAACAAAAATATCGTTGCTCTTCTAAATCAGCAGGGCGCGCGAGCAGTAGGCCTGAGCGGGAAAGATGCGAATCTCATAGTGGCCAGCAAAATGGTATCGCGGCTTGGAGATCTTGGATTCGTTGGCGAGATAGAACAGATAAATCCAGAAATTCTCAATCTGCTCAGCGCTGAAGGATATGTGCCGGTCATCTCTTCGGTTGCCATCGGCTTAGACGGCCAGAGTTATAATGTAAATGCAGATCATGCAGCCGGCCATATATCTGCAAAAGTTGGCGCCTGCAAACTGGTAATTCTTACCGATGTAGAAGGTCTCTATGCAGACTATGCGGATAAATCAAGCATTATAAAAGAGATGGATGTATCGCGCGCTCGATCACTCATCGAAACAGGAGCGGCAGACCGCGGAATGATACCCAAACTCGAAGCCTGCATCAAAGCAGTAGAAGGCGGAGTGGAGAGAGCGCATCTCATAGATGGCAGAATTCCGCATACACTTTTGATAGAGATATTTACCGATTCCGGAATCGGCACCATGCTGAGAGTATAGTTTGTATTTTATTATAGAAATTTTAGAAAAGAAAATACGCCATGTCTAATCCATTAAATTATGAACAGATTCACCAGCTCGACGTCGATAACGTGATGGGCACTTACTCCAGGCAGCCCGTAGTATTTGTGCGTGGAGAAGGATCACGTCTTTGGGATAGTAATGGAAAAGAGTATCTCGATTTCCTGAGCGGCATATCAGTAGTACAGGTGGGTCATTGCCATCCGAGAGTTGCGGCGGCTATTGCCAAACAGGCGACGACGTTAATGCATGTCAGCAATCTGTTTCACAACCCGCTTCAGGCAGAGCTTGCATCCAGGCTGAATAAGCTTACTGGAATGTCTAAAGCATTTTTTTGCAATTCTGGTGCGGAGGCTAATGAATGTGCCCTTAAAATTGCCAGAAAATGGGGCAAAAGTAAGCGTGGACAAGATTGTTTTGAAATAATCACGTTCCAGGGGTCATTTCATGGAAGAACGCTGGGAACAGTATCCGCTACAGCGCAGTCTAAATACCAGACACCGTTCGAACCTCTGGTTCCCGGTTTTATATACGCTCCGCTAAATGATCTTGCTGCATTGGATAATCTTATTACAGAGAAGACGTGTGCTGTAATGATCGAACCAGTTCAGGGAGAGAGTGGAGTGAAGCCCGCGTCTGCAGAATTTCTTCAGGGAATACGGGCACTCTGCGATGAGGCAGATGTGCTGTTGATCCTCGACGAAGTTCAATGCGGAATGGGGCGCACAGGGAAATTTCTGGCCAGCCAGCGTGCCAATATCACCGGTAATATTGTTACGCTGGCCAAAGGGATTGCAGACGGATTTCCGATGGGTGTTTGCCTCGCTCGCGATGAAGCAGCTAGTGTCCTTGTACCCGGCGACCACGGATCCACCTTTGCAGGGCAGCCCCTGGCGTGCGCTGCTTCGTTAGCAACTTTAGACGTGCTCGAAGAAGAGCATCTGCTTGAAAATGCAGTTCATGTTGGTTCTTATTTGATAGAGAAACTCCAGGTAATTCAG
This sequence comes from Chthonomonadales bacterium, assembly GCA_038203935.1. Taxonomy (GTDB): domain Bacteria; phylum Armatimonadota; class Chthonomonadetes; order Chthonomonadales; family Chthonomonadaceae; genus JANXSG01. Next base: position 16,523 of record JBBRDM010000053.1, on the reverse strand, counting down.
CGGGATTTTACTCAAGAGATCAGTGAAATACGTGGTTTTGGCCTAATGATAGGCATAGAACTAGCTAAAAATAACGCAAGACAGTTATATCAGTCGTTATTTGATGCTGGCGTGGTCTGTAACGCAGTGGGAGATAAAATTATCAGACTCCTTCCTCCGCTCAACATTACCACTTCCGACTGTGACCGATTTCTGGAAACATTTCAGAAAGTTCTGGTTCAGTAACTCCGATGGCATACTCGTCTGCAGAATTACAGGCCATCTGGAAATTTAAATTAGACGAGGCAAGATCATGCGTCCGAATCAAAGTCAAGGTGTAAAACAGTTATTGTACGATGCAAGAAGTTACGCGAACAAATTTCATCATCGTTTCATTCATACAGAGTATCTCCTGTTGGGTCTCTTAAAACAATCCAATTCTGCGACCGTAATACTTAACGACCATGGATACAATTGTAGAAAACTCAGTGATATTTGTAAAAAGCGATGCCAAAAAGGACACCATGATCTAGAAGAGAATCTAAAGCTGACTCCCAGGGCACAATACGTTATGGCGCTTGCCGGTGAGCAGATGCTGGATTTAGGACATGAAAATATGGATTCCAGGCATGTTCTGCTCGGACTGCTTATAGAAGAAGAAGGATTAGGGGGCAGAGTATTACGAGAGGCAGGGCTTACTTCTGATAAAGTTCGCAAATTTATTATTGATGACCCCATAGATTCCTCGGATAAGCTCTCACCGGATCCTGCTTCCACTTCAACGAAGCAAGTTAGCAGCAAACCTATCAATTCGCTTTGGAGAATGCTGTGCAGAACTTAAATATATTGCAGAGGTTTTTGTCCAGCGTTTGTCGAATCTATACATATTGATTGAGAATCTGGTTTGTTTAGCTATTGGATAGCTCACCTATATTTTTCGTAACTCTGAAAATAACCGAGTATGCCCAGCGTTTCATTTCTTGCAACAGAATTAATCCGCATGGCATGCTCGGTATTTCAATTATTTCTTCCGTACAGTATTGGAGATCGTTGTGTCCCCTCCCAACTCCAGTTCCGAAAACGATTGTAATACATGGCCGGGCAAATCGCTGGTATCGCTTTTCGACGTATCAGGCGCGCAGATAAAAGAAGTGCTCCTACATGCCGGAAAATTGAAATCAACACATAAAAATAAGTCCCATTTATGCCGCTGGGACTATCCTCGTACGCTTGCAATGATTTTTGAAAAGCCCTCTCTTCGAACTCGAGTCAGTTTTGAAGCAGGCATGGCTCAGATGGGTGGGCATGCCATCTATTTAGCGCCTTCGGATATCGGGCTCGGAACCAGGGAGTCTACCGCAGATGTTGCCGAAGCGCTCTCACGATGGGTCGATATAATTTCTGCCAGAGTATTTAAGCATGAGACCGTGGAAGAGCTGGCACAACATGCAAGTGTTCCTGTTATCAACGCATTGAGTGATCGCGAACATCCAGTTCAGACTTTCGCCGATCTCCTGACTCTTTTTGAACACAAGCCTGCACCGCCAAATACCCTTAAAATTGCTTATGTTGGCGATGGAAATAATATGCTGCATGCGCTTTTACTGGCATGCGCCAAAATGGGCATTTCAATCTCTGCGGCCTGCCCTCATGGGTATTTTCCTGATAACAAATATTTTCAAGCAGCAGAACTTATTGGACGTAATGAGACCGGAGCCGTAGTTGAACTAATGACAGATCCCTGCCTCGCGGTGAGAAATGCAGATGCAGTATATACAGATGTTTGGGCCAGTATGGGGCAGGAAGCGGAGCAGGCTGAAAGAGCATCTGTTTTCAAAAATTACCAAATGAGTGAAGAGCTATTGAAAAGTGCCAAGCCAGATGCCATTGCATTACATTGTCTGCCAGCTCATCGCGGTGAGGAAATTTCTCACGAAGTAATGCAGATTCATGGCAAAACCATTATGGACCAAGCGGAAAACAGACTGCATACTCAAAAAGCGTTGATATCATTGATGCTGGGATGAATGTTTCATTTCATCGTGAATTTCATTTTTCAATTTTATACTAACATTACAGAAGGATTATGAATGCGAACCATTGTTTTAGTGTACTCAGGAGGTTTAGATACCTCGGTCTGTATTCCGTTGATGAGAGAAGAGTATGGGTTTGAGCATGTGATCACCGTCACTGTCGATGTGGGACAGCCCGCAGAAGATATTCGTCAGGCGGAAGAACGCGCTCGCGGGCTAAAAACCGAACACTATACTGTTGATGCGAAATCCGAATTTGTTGAACAGTATTGCTGGCCGTCCGTACGAGCGAATGGAGATTATCAGGGATATCCGATCTCTACGAGCATCGCGCGTCCCCTGATCGCGCTCAAGGCAGTGGAAAAAGCAAAAGAGCTGGGCGCAAACGCATTTGGCCATGGCTGCACAGGTAAAGGTAACGACCAGTTCCGCATCGAGTATATCATGCGCACCATCACGCCAGATGCAGAAATTATTGCACCGATGCGCGAAGGCAGGCTGCTTGCTAACGGTTCACGTGAGCCCTGGACTCGCACTGAAGAGATTGATTATGCGGAAGCACATGGCGTCGAGATTCCACAAACACGAGATAAAATTTGGAGCATCGATGAAAATCTCTGGGGCAGAAGTATCGAAGGCGGCCACCTCGAAGAGCCAGGATATGCACCGCCTGAAGATATATTCCAGTGGACCCGTGGCCTGAAAGACTGTCCGGATACCCCGCGTATTCTTAAAATTGGGTTCGAAAATGGAGTCCCTGTCTCACTTGATGATCAACAACTATCCCCTCTCGAGCTCGTTCTGGAGATGAACAAAATTGCCGGCGAAAATGGAGTGGGCAGAGTTGATATTATGGAAGACCGAATGCTTGGTCTTAAAGTCAGAGAAAATTACGAATGCCCTGCAGCTGTTGTCCTTCTAGCCGCTCATAAAGCTTTAGAAGCACTTGTGAGCACACAGGGCGAACTCAAGTTCAAGTCGATGGTCGATCGCGAATGGGGTGAACTGGCTTATAAAGGCCTGTGGTTCGACCCATTAAAAGAAGATCTGGAAGCATTCATTAATTCCATACAAACCAGAGTGAGCGGATTTGTAAATATGAGGCTTGCCAAAGGCAGTGCGGTAGTAGTTGGCAGATCCAGTCCTTACGCTCTTTATAATGAAGATCTAGCTTCGTTCGATAGTAAAACTTTTAATCAGGCTGAATCACTTGGAATGGTTAAGACTCACGGCCTGCAATCTCGCATGTACTGGCTGCTGAAACAGAGCCTCAAATCCTAAGAAATGCTGGCGATAATCCTTGAATTTGCATAATTTGATCTCCATTTGTAAATACTAGTTTTTCAAGGATTATTGCTTTTGAACGGAAAAGACAAGATTTATTCGTGGTATAATCGGGAGTAAGCTGTTGCAAAAACTCTGGGGAGGCCGGTTCGATGGGAAGACAGATGCGCTCATCGAAAGGCTGAACAATTCTCTTTCATTTGATGCTAGATTGTGGTCTGAAGATATTCAAGGCAGTGTTGCCCATGCACAGATGCTGGGCGCTGTCGGAATAATCACAGTGTCCGAAGCAGCACAAATTTGTGATGGATTAAACGCCATTGCAGCAGATCTAAGCTCGGGAAAAATCTTACTGCCTGAAGATGCAGAAGACGTTCATAGCGCAGTAGAATGGTTATTGCGCGAACGCATTGGAACGGTGGCAGGCAAGCTGCACACGGCACGCAGCAGAAATGACCAGATAGCAACAGATATCCGACTATACCTGCGCGAAGAAATCAATTTAATAGATTCTGAACTATCTGACTTCCAAAGCACTCTAATAGATATTGCCAATAGTGAGATAGATACTATATTGCCGGGATTTACTCATTTGCAGCATGCTCAGCCGGTTGTTCTTGCACATCATATTCTCGCCTATTTTTGGATGGTGGATAGAGATCGGGAGCGGCTGAAAGATACCTATAGTAGAGTGAATCGGCTTCCACTCGGAGCAGGAGCATTGGCGGGCACCGGTTTCGCGATCGATCGTATGATGGTGGCCGAGAGCCTTGGATTTACTGAAATACTGGAAAATAGCCTGGATGCCGTGGCGGATCGAGATTTTGCAGTAGAATTTTTATCCTGTGCCAGTATATTAATGATGCATCTTTCCAGGCTGGCTGAAGAGATCATACTTTGGAACAGCCCTGAGTTCAGGTTCGTCTCACTAGATGACACAGTTACTACTGGCAGCAGTATAATGCCACAGAAAAAAAATCCAGATGTCGCAGAACTGGTTCGTGGTAAAACAGGAAGAGTTTATGGGGCGCTTACCACGCTGCTGGTGTTAATGAAGGGTTTACCGCTGGCCTATAATAAGGATATGCAGGAGGATAAAGAGCCGTTATTCGATACAATCGATACGCTGCATCTTGTAATCCCTGCCTTGAACAGAACCTTAAAAACAGCAAATTTCAATAGAAAACGAATGAGAGAGGCGGCAGAAATGGACTATTCCACTGCTACCGATCTTGCTGACTTACTGGTTCGTCGAGGCCTGCCTTTCCGGGAAGCCCATGAGATAGTTGGAAGAGTAGTGCGTTACTGCGAAGAAGCAGGTTTGAGCCTGGAAGACCTGACGGCAGAGCAATTTGCAAAACTCTCGCCGCATTTATCGGAAAATCCTCAGGATATTCTTTCGGTAATCAAAGTTGAATATAGTGTTGGAGCACGGAATTCCAGAGGCGGAACAGCTCCTGCTGCGGTGCGCGAACAGTGGAACAAAGCGGTGGCAAGGCATAAGTTCGCCAGAGAAATCTGCAGAGCGTAAGGATGACGCAGGCATATCGGAAGAAATGGACGATCGATCAAGACGTATACTCCAGAAGGTCCGGGGCAATTGTTAAGCACTATACTGCCATCATATTGCCGTGCTGCTGTTACGAAGCCGGAAGAAAGTGAATCTTATGAGAATTGCTATAGTACATGAACGATTGGATGTCGTTGGCGGTGCAGAAAAAGTAATTTTGGCGCTGCATGAACTCTATCCTGATGCCCCTATATACACCAGTTTTGTTGATTACGATAATCTATCGCCTATTTTTAAAACGATGGATATTCGTACCTCGTATATGCAGAAGCTGCCTAAGTTCCTGACACGACGCAGTGATAAACTATTGCCTCTGTATATGCTCGCCTTCCAGGATTTTGATCTCGCTGAGTTCGATGTAGTTATTTCATCCAGCTATGTAGCCGCCAAAAGTATTCTGACAAACAGCGATACCTGCCACATCTGCTACTGCTACACTCCTATGCGGTTTGCGTGGGATATGTATCATAAAAGTATGCGCAGCGATCATAACCGATTGATGAAATGGGGCATTCGTTTACTACTGCACTACTTCCGGATATGGGATGTTCAGACAACCAATAATGTGGATTATTTTATTGCGATTTCGGAAACTGTGCGCCAGCGTATCCGCAAGCACTATCGTCGCGAAGCCGCGGTTATTCTTCCGCCCGTCGAAACAGACCGATTTCGAATCAGTCAAAAAATTGATGACTATTATGTAGTCGTATCGCGCCTCGTTCCTTACAAGCGTATTGATCTAGCAGTGGCCGCCTGCACCAGACTAAATAAAAAGCTGATGGTTATTGGTACAGGAAGATCGGAACAAAAACTAAAGGAAATGGCTGGACCCTCGGTACAGTTTTTAGGATGGCAGTCAGACGAAGCCGTAGCCAAATACCTTAGCAATGCCCGCGCCCTTCTTTTCCCAGGCGAAGAAGACTTTGGTATACTTCCGGTCGAAGCACAGGCAGCTGGAACTCCCGTGATCGCATTTGGCAAGGGTGGTGTCGAAGAAACAGTAGTTGCTGATAAGACCGGTATATTCTTCTATTCTCAAACTGAAGAGAGCTTGATGGAAGCAATTCAGCAGTTTGAAAACACTAATTTTGATCGTGAAGAAATCGTTCAGCACGCCCACAAATTCGATGAAAAACTCTTTCGTAAGAAAATGGATGTCTACATCCGAAGATGTTATCTCCAGTTCCAGGCAGGGCATCGTACTCTGGCAGCTGTGGAACTCAATAATCTGGATGATATCAGAATCGAGATGGAAGAGCATATCCCTATGCATGGCGCGAAGTAAATAGAGCTGTCCGATGCTTGAAAAGACATTTATATAAGCGCATTCAGCTTGATAAAGGTTTGAACAACGGCAGAATCGAACTGCGTTCCAGAACAGTCGATCAGAGTTTGGAATGCAGCTTCTTTTGTACATCTAGTTCTATATACCCTATCAGAAGTCATCACTTCGAATGCATCAACTACTGAGATCATCCTGGATAGCAGAGGTATTTCATCCGCTTTCAGGCCATCTGGATAGCCTGTTCCATCTATGCGCTCGTGATGATGGCGAATCACTTCCGCGACTGTGGCTAATTGTTTCACTCGCCCCACCATCTCCGCTCCCTGGACGGGATGGAGAAGCATTGCCTGCCACTCCTCTTCATTCAATTTACCCGGCTTATTCAAAATGAAATCCGGCACCCCTATTTTGCCCACGTCATGAACCTGAGCCGCAAGTTCCAGGCACTGCTTGTCTGCTTCCGAAAGTCCCATTCCATCTGCCAGGATAAGGCTGAGCGCCGCCACACGGCGTGAGTGTTCAGCAGTGAATGGCTCCTTGGCGTCAATTGCGGCTGCCAGTGCATGCACCGTTGTAAACATTAAATTATCGTCGCGTTTGATCTTCTGTTCTTCAGCCAACGCGTGACGCTCAAGATTGCGCTCTACAACCATGGGAACTGTTTCAATATTGAATGGCTTTGGAATGAAATCGCTGGCGCCTTCACGGAGCGCGCGCTTCATCAGATCGGTATCACTGTGTGCCGTAATCAAAATAACAGGAAGATGGGGGTACTGCTCAACAATCTTAGTGGTCAAATCCAGACCTGTTATTCCGGACAGCATCATATCTGAAATAACAAGATCATAATCCGACAAGAGAAGGAGATCAAGCGCGTGCTCTCCACTCGGTGCAGTCGAAACGAAGTATTTATGCCTTACCAGAACTCTCGCAATAACATCACATACCCATGAATCGTCATCGACTACCAGAATACGTTTAGAGCGAGGAATAATTACTTTTGCAGATTCTGCTTCGGAATTAGCAGGAATGTTATAGCTGAAGCTTGATTCTGAATTCTGACCTTGAGAATCTTCATTACAGTCATTCCAAGACTCGGAGCTGTTATCGGGCAATTGAGCCATACTCACCATTTGGTTCTCCCACAAGTAAATAACGGTAGCGGAAACCCAACAGGTACTTGGGTAGTATACAACCTCATTCAACTACTGTCAAGCATATTTGCTTACGATTCCATAATAAATCGTAATTTATTGCTAAGAATCGTACTTTATTAGTAAATTAATATTTTTCCTCTACCACACTTACTCGAACATCGCTTGTATAGCGCATCGTTCTGCTTTTCCGGTTGACTTCGGGCCGATGCTCTGCTATAATTCTTCTATTGAATTGCAGGAGGCAATATCCCCTTGGAAGTCCTTGAAATTCCCCTTGACAGCATCTCAGTTGACCCCAATCAGCCAAGAAAAACTATGAGCGAAGAGAGTCTGCGTGGTCTGGCGGACAGCATTAAACAGCACGGATTACTCAATCCTATAACAGTAACACGACTTCCAGAAGAAGACCGTTTCCGGTTAATTTCAGGAGAGCGCAGATGGCGCTCAGCGGCAATGATAAAGCTGGAAACGGTTCCCTGTATAATTAAGCATCTGGCTAAAGATGAAATACTTACCGAACAGCTCATTGAAAATCTTCAGCGGGAAGATTTACAGCCTCTCGAAAAGGCAAAAGCAATTTCCTATGTCAAACATTCTCTAAGCCTAACCAATCGTGAAATATCAGGCCGGCTCGGTCTTTCCGAACGTACTATCAGCTATCTTCTCGATCTGCTTTCACTTCCCGACAATATAGGTGAAGCGGTCGTTTCCAGCCCTAACAGACCTGCTGATGGCCAGATCACCGAAAAACATGCCCGTTTTTTGAAACAACTCAGCGGCACTCCCGAACTCCAAAGCGCCGTTGCAGATAGAATTAAGGATCAAAAACTATCCAGTGAAGACACTGGGAATCTGGTGAAAGCCCTTAAAAAGCAGCCTGGCCGATCTGAAGAGATTTTCAATTCTGCTGCAGGTCATCTTTCTAAATTCTTCGGGGATGATAACGACCCGGCTGGAAACTATCTGGAGAGTATGAAGGCAACGGATCCCCCGATGCGGATATCTGCCAATACTCAGCACGTTTTGGATTTCCTTCCCGGACTATCCTCGATAAACGTATCCAACATGACTACTCCGGAACTTAGACAGTTCCATGATTCTTTGACATCACTCAAAATCGCTGTGGACAGTCTCATTCACAGCTGTAAAAAGCAACTGGGAGAGAAAATCTGATGGCTGCAGAATTTTCATACGATATAGTATCTACCGTTGATCTCACGATAGTCAAAAATGCGGTTGATCAAGCAGAGAAAGAACTGGCTGGCCGCTTTGATTTCAGAGGTTCGAAAACCTCCTTCAACCTGGATGGAAGTGATTTGAAAATAGTTTCTGATGATGATTATCATCTCAACACAGTTTTGGATATAGTGAGGGGAAAATTTGCCAAAAGAGAAATTTCATTGAAATCATTAGAGTATGGCAAAATTGAAGGCGCATCTGGCGGTACGGTGCGTCAGGTTGTCACAATCAAGCAAGGTATTCCTACTGAGGAGGCAAAAAAGCTTGTTAAACGCATTAAAGATTCTGGAATAAAAGTGCAGGCACAAATTCAAGGCGATCAGCTTAGGATATCTGGAAAAGACAAAGATGCGCTGCAGGCTGTTCAGAGCCTTGTTAAGGGATATGACGACCTTCCCTTCGATGTGTCTTTTTCGAACTACCGGTAGATATCCGCGATGAAATGCTGAATGGTTTGGGGATAAAAAAGGGCGGCAGGAGAAAGGAGAGCAAACCCTGCCACCCAAGGAAGGAAGGTGAACTCGAATCATTTATAGTATCGGTTTAGTTACACGCAATCTTCAGGGTATGTTCCTAATTTTTTATAATTTCAGTTGTGCCTGTCTCCGCCTCATTTTTCCACACATTCCTCTTTCGTGAACGTTTCGCTGAGTAGTACCGTATAGCCCAGTAGTTTTCAGGGCAGTGAAGAAACCGTATTCCAGGAGTTACCATTATCATGACCACACCTCGCGAACGCCAGGAAAATTGGGAAATAACGTTTTTGGCAGAGTGGGCTGCAAAATCGGCGCTATCCAAGGGGAGACAGCGGGAAGAGTTGCCGGACGCAATTCGAACCGACTTTCAGCGGGATAGAGATCGAATACTCCATTCAAAAGCTTTCCGAAGACTTAAACAGAAAACGCAAGTATTTATAAACCCCATTGAAGACCACTATCGCACTCGGCTTACACATACGCTGGAAGTATCACAGATATCCCGAACCATCGCACGCGCATTACGCCTCAATGAAGACCTCACGGAAGCCATTGCGTTGGCGCATGACCTCGGGCACCCTCCTTTTGGCCACGCCGGGGAAGAAGCGCTTAATACGGCTATAAAAAAATACAATTCAAAAAGTGAATTCAAACATGTCGACCAGAGTTTAAGGATTGTGGATGTTCTTGAAGTGCGGACAGGCGACAGCGGCCCGGCTGCAGATACTCAGAAACCGCAGGGTTTAAACCTTTCCTGGGAGGTGCGAGACGGAATTGCGCATCACAGTAAGGGACGTGCGGATCTAGATGATATCGCGGTGGCCAGGGCGACAACTCTCGAAGGACATGTGGTAAGGATTGCAGACCGAATAGCGTATATAAATCATGACATCGATGATTCGCTCCGGGCGGGCCTGCTGCGTTTTGAGGATCTACCAGGCGAACTAATTAAGACCCTGGGTTCCACGCATTCTCAGCGAATATCGACTATGGTTACTGATATCGTCTGTTTCAGTGAAAACCGCCCTCTTGTAGACATGTCCGAAAAAATTGCAACGGCAACAGATGGGATGAAAGAGTTTCTATTTGAAAACGTATACTGGGATGCTTCTAAGGGCAGCCAGGAGTTCAGAAAGGCACAGCATGTTATAGAAGCGCTCTTCGCTTTCTATATGAGTGCTCCTGAAATGATGAACGGGAATCAAGACTTGTCCAATCTGGAAAATGAGGCCCGAATTCTAGCTGTTTGCGATTTCATTGCTGGAATGACAGACAGATATGCCGTTGCATGTTTCGAAAAACATTTCATCCCGCAAAACATGAAAGGAATTGCGTTTCACGGTAATGCAGAGTTATCCGATGAGAGCGGATAACGGTTCTTGCCCAAAATGCTAAATAAGCAGAATATGCGGTGCAGCAGATGCAATTATCCACCCTAAGTATTCGTATATAAATATGGTATAATTAAAATTAGGGCGGGTTCCATGTGGATCCCACCGTAATTAGGGACGCCCAGACGGTTCCGTGGCGCATCCGCAAAGGCACGAGCTCTCGCAACATGAAGTTATGTGCAGCGGAACGGAGGTTAACGACGGAATGAAGACTAGCCTTAATTGCCATTGTGGTCAGCGAATAGTGCGGCGCGATGTGATGCAACAGGGCTACTATGTCCGGCAGTTTGGCCCAAGTTACGTCTACATCAAATATCGCTGTTCCCGTTGTAAAAAACTGGGCGAGCATTTTATCAAACAGGAAGATTGGGAAGATGGACTGCTGCATGAGATCACTTCTGAAGTGAGCGATCCAGAACGCAATCGTTTTTCTCAGCTAGGAAGAATTTCACTCGAAGAGATGAGATCGTTCCATCATGCCCTTGAAAATCTAAATGCACTGCCAAATAATCTTAAAGAAGAGGCAGAATAATCTGCTCTTTTCGTGAATATAAGCCTCCTGGTAACCGTAAAGATAAACCAGGAAGGCTTTATTTAATTAAACTGGTTCCTCTAACATCTCCTCCATCGAATCCAGGGCATCCTTGGCTCTTCGCTGATTAGTCACTTTTTCGTCTGAGACTATTTTCCCATCCTTGAACCGTATAATTCGCTGAGCGTGTTCGGCAATATCCTGTTCGTGAGTAACGATAACCACTGTTTTGCCCTCGTCACTCAACTTTTGGAATATGGCCATAATCTCTTCACCGGTGCGTGTGTCGAGATTGCCAGTGGGTTCATCTCCAAAAATTATTGGAGGATCATTCACCAGGGACCTCGCGATGGCGACCCGCTGCTGCTGGCCTCCAGAGAGTTCATTTGGCTTGTGGTCCATCCTGTCACCAAGACCAACGATTTCAAGCGCTCGTTTAGCTATTTGCTCTCTGTTTTTAACATTGCTATAGAGAAGTGGCAGTTCCACATTTCTTATCGCAGAAGTTCTGGATAACAGATTGAACTGCTGAAATACAAATCCAATTTTAAGATTTCTAATCTCTGCCAATTGATTATCATTCAGAAGGGCTACCTGGATACCATCCAGCTTGTAAGATCCTTTGCTGGGTTTATCAAGGCAGCCGATGATATTCATGAAGGTAGATTTACCCGATCCCGACGGACCCATAATAGCAACGAATTCGCCTCGTTCAATAGATAAAGTCACCCCTCGTAATGCACGAACCTCCATCTTTCCCATGGTATATATTTTGTAAATATCATCTACTTCAATGATGCTGTTTGCCATTCTGAGAGAGGCTCCTTTAGAGAGATCATATGCCGGAAGCAACTGATTTCAGATACCGAACTGATCCGCAGGCTATCCTTTTGCGCGCTTTTCGAGGTCACTGATGAAGGCATCTCCATCATGTTTAGCTGCCGGGCGCATCTGAACGAATGGCAGAGTATCCGGGTTGATAGGATTATAGCCGCCTGCGGGAGGATCAGGAAAAGTCATTTTTGCTCCACCGGCCGGCGGTTTCATTCCACCAGGCTTTTTCCAGGGTGGCTGAATTGTCGACATTTTTTTAATCTGTTTGATAGTCATTATATCACCAAGCTGCTTGGAAACAGATCTCGCCTGGTCTTCGGACATATCCGGTTTGTGCCTCCAGGCCTTCAGCACATTGGCAGCCTTACCCGCCTGCTCTTTTGAGAGCGCTGTCTCTGGAGTCTTGTCAATAAATCTAATCTGATATAGCATGGTCTGCAGCACATCTAAATTTTTATGGCTGTCTCGCCACTTAGACCAAAGTTTGATCTTTGCCGCAATTTCCGGAGGCATACCTCCCCCAAATCCCTGTGCGTTTACAGGAATCTGGATGCTGCCGGCGAAGCATACAACAGTGAATGCTGCAAGGCATGTTTTAGTAATAGTTCTGATTTTCATGGGTTCTCCTCGTTACAAACTCAGCAATGAAAGTTAATTAATGCTATTGATCAGGAATGCAATTCACTTATTCAAGCTTAGATTTAGTATTTTGTATCTTGCAGTCTTTCTATTCATACCGAAGCGCCTCGATCGGATTTAGTTTTGAAGCTTTCACTGCGGGATAGAAGCCGAAGAATACACCTACCAGTGCGGAAAATCCGAATGCAACCACGGTCGGAATGACAGTTAGCGTTGTTTCCCAATCAGGTTTCAAATTGGGCAGCCCCCATATGGTGAATACCACCCCAAAAATGACACCGATCACTCCGCCGGTGAGTGAGAGAAAAAGCGCTTCCAGCAAAAACTGGTTTAGAATATCAATACGTTTCGCACCGACCGCTTTTCGAATTCCGATCTCTCTCGTTCGCTCCGTTACAGAGACCAGCATAATATTCATAATACCGATTCCGCCTACGATGAGAGCGACCGCCGCCAAACAGCTTATAAGCTGTTCGAAATCGTCCGCCTGTTCGCTGCTTGTCGCGGCAGCAGTTCCCGCGTTGAATATGATAACGTCGCTCGGTTTGCCAGTTCCTACCTTGTGGCGTTTGCGGAGGACACCGTCCGCTTCTTCTTGAGCCTTCTGCATGAGCGATTCGCTGCGGCCTTGAAGACTCATGCCTCCAAGAACATTATCCGTTCCAAAGAGCCGGCGCAGCGCAGTAGTGACCGGAACGTATACTCGGTCGTCTTCATTAATGAATCCACCACCGCCGCGCTCGGTGAAGAGGCCGATTATTTTAAAACTCTGGCCTTTGATATAAACTTTTCGGCCCACACAGTTGCCGCTGCCAAACAGGTCTTTATACGCCTGCCAGCCCAAGACACAAACTTCGCGTTTGGCTTTTACGTCTGCATTGGTAAAATATTTGCCATCAGAAAATTCGAAGTGACGAATTACAGGGAAATCTTCCCCCGTACCATAGACGGTGGTATTGGTGTTGCGGTTTCCATTCTTGACTTGAAGAAAACCACCCTTCTCAGGTGACACTCTCCGAATAGAAGGGCAGCCGCGAAGAATCGCGGCTCCGTCTTCGTATTTCAAAGTAGAAACCTGACCAAAACTTACACCGCTTTTACTCTGCCTTCCGGGGAAACAGGTAAGTGTGGTTGTTCCCAGCTTCTGAAATCGGCGCATGGAAGCATCCCGGGAACCCTGGCCTAGCGCTACAGCCACAATCACAGCAGCTACACCAAATATAACGCCCAGCATGGTTAGAAATGATCTTAGTTTGTTGGTGGTCAAACCGCGAAATGCTGAAGTTAATCCGAGTAACATAGCTATTTTTTACCCGGCCCTTTACTGCTTCCAAACGGATTACCGCCGGATGCGTTCGCGCTGGGCTCGATAGTTTGAGTTATAATGCGATCGCCCTCTTTCAAGCCTTCCGTTATTTCTGAGGTATCGTTGCCTTCCAGACCTACCTTCACCGGCACTTTTTTAACTTTGACCTCGATGAAAAGAGTGGGGTCCGGTTCACTGTCTTTATCTGCCGGGGCAGTTTTTCCGCCGTCAGCCACCTCTACATAGCGCTCGCCCTGATCGTCCGTCTTAAGCGCTTCGTTTGGAACGCATACCACATCCTCTTTTTTATCGGATATGAATTCACAGGAGGCGTTCATTCCTGGCTTCAACAGGCGATAGGAGGTAGCGGAGTTGTCTACTTCGACACGGACATGCACAGTCGTAACATTGGAATCTACCACTGCCTGCGGATCGATTTTAATCACTTTGCCTTCGAAAGGTGTGGTGGAGTAGGCGTCGAAAGTGATATCCACTTTTTGATCCAGATCAACGCTGGCGACGTCCGTCTCATCCACCTGTACATCGATATACATACGGGATATGTCGCCCATCTGCACAATACTCGTGCCAGACGAGTTGAACGAGATTCCCGAAGAAATGAGCGTACCCTGCTCCACATATTTTTTTAGTACAATGCCGTCGCTCGGCGCGGTTACATGCGTTTCATTCAGCTGGATCTGCGCATTAACCATGCTTGCCTTGGCACGCTGCCCTAATGCCACTGCCTGCTGAACCTGGGCCGATTTAATGGAGTCGTTCATACGCTGCGCTTCCGCATCGTGCAGTTTGAGTTTTGCCTGGGCGATCAGCGCTAATGACTGCTGGTAATCCGCCTGAGCTGCGTCGGCTGCCTGTTTTTTCAGGTCGATCTGAACCATATTTGCCTGGGCAGTTCGCAGGACAGCCTCAGCCTGCCGTACCCTCGCCTGCTCTGCTTTGAGATCTGTATCAAGGTTTGGAATGATGGTTCCGGTGACGGCTTTAGCGCTGTTCACTGTTGCCGCAGCTACATCATACGTAGCCTGGGCCTGATCTACCTGCGACTGCGCCACAAATCCCTTCTCTAACAGCGCTTTCTGCCGTTTCAACTGCTGTTCTGAGTTCAGCAGATTCGCCTGAGCCTGGTTATAAGCGGCATATGCGGCGGCCGTCTGCTGAGGATGAGAAGCGCTGGTCATCTGTCGAAGCCGTTCCCGCTCTGCAGCAAGAGTTGCGCGCGCATTTTCTACGTCTGCTTCGCTTAGATCCTTTTGAACTGCGGACTGAGATTTTGCGGAATCGTAGTGCGCTTTAGATGCATTCGCCGCTGCGAGCGCCGAATTCAGATTTGCCTTCGCCGTATCCACACTGATGAGAGTCTGGGCTTTCTGCATTTCAAGCCCTCTTAGCGTCTCCTGCACTTTTGCCTGATCTGATGAAATATCTGCTTTCGCCGAGTTATAGGTAAGCAGAGTATCCGATGGATCGATTTCGGCGATGATATCGCCTTTCTTAACAATCGTACCCGCATCGACAGGAAGTTTATCGACCCGGCCTCCGGCACGGCTTTTGATATCTACCGTAGTCCAGGCAGTTAGTATTCCGGTAGCAGTGACGGTTTTCTTCACCAGATCACGTTTTACTACCGCTACGCGGTACTGATTTTTTCCTTTTGTTCCGGATGCCTGGACTTTGCGCACGATCCAGCTCGTCACGGATAGGCCAAGTATAATAACCAAAAACGTTATAGCTGCGCGCTTCATTGGATCGATATCCTTCCTTCACGTTGAACCGAATGTACGGTTTAGAGATGTTCCTCGTAATGCTTGCCTGCGGCCGATTAATGGCCTGCGGGCAGAGAAGATGGATTGGTTATCGGCTTGACCCCAGGCACTCGCGGGAGATATACCGGATCGTTCACGCCTATATTTCTTTTTAGCTGCGCTTCCGCAATATAGAAATCATAAATGGCCTGCACCAGCGATACCTGGGCATTTACCAGCTGAACCTGAGCATTCAGCACATCGAGGATATTGACCAGCCCATTGCGCTGTTTTTCCAGCGCAGCATCGTAGTTCAACTGACCGGCATCGACTGCTTTCTGAGCGGCAGAATAACGCTGGCGCGCCTGCTCTCGGATCAGATACGCCTGCTCAACATTAAATCTTACACTCTGCTGGAGCTGATCGAGGGTTCGGCGCTGCTGCTCCAGGATCGCTTTATTCTCGCGAACAACCGCTCGCGTATTTCCACCATCGAATAGTGGATAAGAGAAATTTACAATAAATGCACGCTGCTCGCCCGCATCCGGATCGATTTGATAGCCCTCGGATATATTCGCATCCACCGTTATTCCGTTGTTGATATGCGCCAGTTTTACCGAGTAACCCTGTGCATTGATAATCTCCTGCTGTGATTTTAGATCCAGTCGATTATGATAGGCAATTTTGGAATAGTCATCAATCGAAGGTGGATCGGTTGTTGGCGGGGGCGGAGTAGTGTGGTCATCCGTGAGAATTAAGGGCTGGGAAGAGACAATCCCCATCGAATTCTTCAGCAATGCCTGCGCCACATTGGCATCGCTCTTTGCCTGCAGAACAGCAACCTGAGCATTCGCCAGATCTGCCTCTGCCTGCAGTGTATCGGACTTTGCTGCGTTGCCTACATCGACCTGGGCTCGTATAGATTCAAGAGTTTTCTGTGCTCGGGTGGCATTTTCATCCTGTACTCGAACCAGCTCTCTATCTCTAAGCAGGTTGTAGTAGTCCTGCGTAATGCCGAGGATCACATTTTGTCGT
>JBBRDM010000052.1:0-29334 GCA_038203935.1 Chthonomonadales bacterium | reverse complement strand
TTGCAGAGCTTCAGGCCGACAGTCTGAAACTGATTGAAGATGGACCTTCAGCAGCGATGACTCCAGGTGAGCTCAGAGATTATCAGTATGGCCGTGTCAGCAGTTCAGACGAGCCGGTACTACGGCGTATCGAATACATGTATGGTAAAGGAGAGTCCTTCCTGCGCCTGATGGCAAATCCCATACTGCTCGACGCAGTCGAAAAGATTATCGGGGAGCAGTTTGTGCCGACCTACGATTCCATGGTGTTAAAAATGCCAGGCAAGGGAGTCGAAGTGCCATGGCATCGCGACGGCGGCGGCCCTACGATGTATTACAACGATCCGATAACGGGCCGGCATTTCCCCGCCGCCAATTTCGATATCTATCTCGATAGAGCAGACGAAATCAGCGGCGCGCTATGGGTAATTCCGGGCTCGAATAAAGACAGTGTAAGCCGAGCACCTGAACTGGCGGAAAAAGGTGAATATGCAGCAGCGCCAAATGCAGTTCAGGTACTGATGAACCCGGGTGATCTGCTCGTTCACGATGTCACCTTATATCATGGCTCCCCGGAAACACACGGGAAGACGCTTCGTCGAGTAATCTACTACGAGTTTCGAGACATGCGCTTCATCGATGCCGTACATCGTCCCGAAAATGGAGAAGCTATGCATCATAAATGGCCGGAGTCGTGGACAGGGAAGCGCCTGGCTCTGTTGCAAAGCGCTCTGGATGCTCGCCAGGCGGCCGGTTGGGAGACGCCTTATAAAGCCCATCCAGTTCAAACTCTGCAATTCCCGGCAGCCGCAGCCGATTCTCTGAGAGTCGCTCATCCGGGCAGTGAGTAGAAACGGGCATTGCCGTTGAAATTAAAGGTAACATAACAATAATCTAAAATGCTGGAGCGTGCAGGATGAGTGCAAATGGAGAAAGTGGTTTTACTGGACGGCGTGAGTTCCTAAAGCGAGCAGGAATTGGCGCCTTAGTAATGGGAAGCAGTTTCACCGAAAGGCCGGCAATGGGAACTGGAAAAGGATCAAAACAGTTGATTGTAAAACCTACGCCGCAGCAGGTTGCCTGGCAGGAATCCGAGCTTACCATGTTCGTTCACTTCGGCATGAACACCTTCACCAATAGAGAATGGGGCGAGGGCACCGAAGACCCGAAACTTTTTAATCCCACCGCTCTCGACGCCCATCAATGGGTACGTACCGCCAAAGAATCTGGATTTCGATATATCATCCTCACCGCAAAGCATCACGATGGATTCTGCCTGTGGCCCAGCAAGTATACCGAGCATAGCGTAAAAAACAGCGCCTGGAAAAATGGCAAGGGCGACGTGGTTCGGGAGTTTTCGAACGCATGCCATGCAGCCCATATGAAGTTTGGTATCTATCTTTCGCCCTGGGACCGCCACGAACGAACTTATGGCGACTCTCCCGCTTATAACCAGCACTACATTAATCAGATGACCGAGCTGCTCACCGAATATGGGGACGTGGCGGAAGTGTGGCTGGATGGCGCGAATGGCGAAGGCCCCAACGGCAAGAAACAGGTCTACGATTTCGATGCTTTCCAGTCGACTATTCGACAGCTGCAGCCGAATGCAGTCATATTTGCTCCTATTCAGATGAACCCCGATATTCGCTGGATAGGCAACGAGGACGGAAGCGCAGGCGATCCCTGCTGGTCGACTTTCGACACGGAGAAGTTTATCGCGGTGGATACCAAGGAAGGCTGGGGTGCGAAGGAGGAGGCGATGTACCAGCATGGCGACCCGGCAGGCAGCCGCTGGATGCCCGGTGAATCGGATGTCTCGCTGAGGCCGGGATGGTTCTGGCACGAGGATCAGAACAGCCAGCTCAAGACAGTTGATCACCTCATGGATCTATATTTCAAATCGGTCGGTCGAAACAGTCTGCTGCTTCTCAATGTTCCTCCAAATAAAACGGGTCTATTTTCAGAGGGAGACGTCGCTCGGCTTCACGATTTTAAAGCCGCCCGAGATCGAGCTTTTGCCGTCGATCTTGCACAAGGCGCGGCTTCTTCAGCGTCGAGCACGGATGGTCACCATAAACCCTTAAATGCTTTCGATGGGAAGCCGAACACTTACTGGAAACCCCGAGAAGGATCGGACAGCTATTCTCTGGAGATCGATCTGGGTAAAGAGTTGTCTTTCAATGTGGCGCTCATCGAAGAGTTCATTTTTGAGGGCCAGCGCGTGAAGGATTTTGTGCTGGAAGCCGATTCCGGCAGTGGCTGGAAGCAGATCGCAAAAGGTGAAACCATTGGCCACAGACGCCTGCAAAGATTTGATCTGGTGGGCGCCAATAGAGTCCGGCTTACTCTATCGAAACCGCTTGCCTGCCCCCTCATTAGAAGATTCAGCCTCTATAAAGTGTAAAGTAGTGACGCGACTATCAGGGCAAGCTTTGATAAATGATTAATTATCATGTGAGAAGAGCGTGCGTATATCGGGCCATTCGTATACTACTTCCTGCAGTTGAACGCCCGCATCTTCAATAAATCGTTGCTTGATCACCAGCCCGCCCATTGCTGCATAAAACTGTCGGGCAGGCTGGTTAGCCTCAATAGTACCAATTTGCAGACGGAGATATCCTAATTGTGCCATGCGCTCACCAGCGGATCTGAGCAGAAGTCGGCCGATGCCCTTTCTATGGTAATCCGGATATACATAGAGGGAACAGATTTCTCCCGTCTCACCAGTTGAATCCGACTCCGTATGTACGCCCATTGCCAGGCCTACTATCCTTGCGGTATCTTCCTCTGCCACAAAAATGCATTCGCGCGGACTGGTACCGGCAGCGATAGCATGGATTGCCTTTTCCCAGTTTTTTTCGGCCACCGCATGAGTCCAGTTAGACTTTCGCCACTGCCAGACCTCTTCAGGTATCTGACCGTGGTGAGCATGCAGGAACGTATCCACTATCACTTGTGCTAAAGCGGCGGCATCATCAACAACGGCTTCGCGGACAGTTATATTCATCTTCAGTCTCCCATAGATCACTCATCATACGTCGAGACCTTGCTATGTTTCGTCCTCTTCCTCATCGCCATCCGTACCGCTCCAGGATATCATCACCGGAGGATAATCTGGGACATATAATCTGGCGTCCCCGCCAGACATGGCAACCTGGAATACCACTGCACACGCCAGCGACAGGCGTTTTGTATCCGGGTTGGAGGCTGCCTGAATTTTTATGTGAGCGCCCTCAGCCAGAATCTTCGCTCCTGGAAGATCCATCGGCACACCAACCGGCGCTAAAGAAGTGGAGGTTTGGACAGAATCTTTAATATATTCCTGCTGCAGGCGAATTTCTTCCAGCGCAAGAGCAAAAGGTGGATGATCATCGTGTGTTTCACTATTTTGGATAGTGAAAGTAATTTCAAGGAAACTCGGTTTATTGGAATCGGTCACCTCCTCCGATTTTTTATCCTCGTAATGCCCTGCGAAATGCACAATTTCCGATTGTATCACCTGAAGTTCCAGCGCGCCATTCAACGAGGGAACCTTATCACCAACACGATAACGGCCTGAAAGCCCTTCGACGCCAAGAATATATCTGTCCATCCAGGCGAGGCAGCGGCGAATCTCATCCAGCCGGTGATTGGGTTCGCGGATACCATGCTTTTCTCGCGGATAGTGCACGAACTGAGTCGTCACCCCACGATGCCGAAGTGCCTGGTACATCTCCTTTGAGTTCGAAATATAAGTATTATCATCGTCGTCACCGTGAATAATCAGTGCAGGCGTATTCATGCTCTCCAGGAATGTACCTGGTGAGAGTTTGCGATATATCTCCGGATCCTCCCAATAATAGGCGCCCATATAGTCGTTTGCCCAGCGAGATAGTTCTGAGTTGCTGTAGTCGGTGGTGAGGTGGAATATTCCAAACAACGAGACGGCAGCCCGAAACCGATCTGTGTGCCCGATAATCCAGTTCGTCATATAGCCGCCGTATGATCCGCCCATCACTCCCATGCGGTCAGGATCTGCCAGCCCTCTCTCGATCAGGTAGTCGACGCCGGCCATGATATCCTCATAATCGCCGCCCCCCAGGTCCCGTCTATTCGCCACAGCAAAAGCATTTCCATACCCTTCGCTGCCCCGAAAGTTGGGCTGAAGCACCATATATCCTTCCGCCGACCAGACCGGCGGCATTCCATAACTGCGCAGGGTATTCGTAGATCTCGATTTGGGGCCGCCATGGATCTGCACTATCAGCGGATATCGCTCACCTTCCGCATAGCCTATCGGATAAGTGACCACTCCTTCGATAGTCAGACCGTCTCTGCTCTGCCACGAAACCACTTCCTGAATCGGTACGATTGTATTTTTGATGAGATCAGAGTTGAGTTTGGTAAGCGGCCGTACGACGCCATCTGCCTGCCGGAGTTTGAGCTCAGGAAAACTAAATGCACTTTCCTCGACGAAGGCAAGCGCACCGGTTTCACGATGCACTGCTAAGGCATATTTCTCGCTGGACGTCCCGAGGTCGATATTTTGCGTAAGCTGATCAGAAATCGAGTAGAGTCCGGAATCGGTGCCCGATGCCGCAATCGCAGCAATACGGTTATCCGTGTGAACCCATTCAAACTCGCCTATGTCGAGATCGAATTGTGCAGGCGTAACGAGCGCAGCTTCTGCCAGCCCGTTGTCCCCATCTATTAAGACCTGAAACAGCGACTCTCGGGAATACGAAAGCAGCGGCTCCAGCCAGGAGAGAAACAAAACACTATTTCCATCGGGTGACCACCGGAGATTATACTTAGAGCCAACTCTATCACACAGCAGCCGTTTAGTACGCGATTCTAGTTCAAGCAGCCAAAGATCGCCCTTATGATAGTCGTTCCACTCTCCGGTATAGTTCGTAGAGAAGCATAGCTGTGATCCATCGGGTGAAATTGCATACTCGTGCACTCCATAATCCAGCGTAATAATCAGATGTGGTTTTCGTTCTTCAGCTTCCACTCTCCAGAACTGTTTACGCTGTTTCTCATCGTGCTCCACCACCGGATCAATCTTACTGTCTTCCCGTGCAGACTTGCGCGCGCTCTCTATCGGGTGCGGCCGCGGTTCCGGGGTTAAAAAAATGATCTCCTCGGTCTCCATTACCCATTCATAATCAATCACCCCGGCCTTGGCAGATGTGGCTTTGCGCGCTTCTCCACCTTCTGCTGGAAGCAGCCAGATCTGGTCATTCGGTTCGTCTTCATCGTCATCATCTGGAATCGGTTCCGATTCATCGATTCGGCTGGAAAGAAATGCCAGATATTTTCCATCCGGCGACCATTTCGGCGTGTGCTCTCCATCGTGTGAGAAGGTCAGCTGCCGTGCTGCAAAGTGATCATCGGGTTCCGTGTCCTCTGCTTCTGATTTTTCCGCTTCATCCTCAGGCTGGGATTCCGCCTGGTAAGTATCCGTAATCCAGATATGAGAGACATTTCTGCTCTCATCAAAATCGGCTTCCGTGACGGTAAATGCAATCCGCTGTCCATCCGGAGCGAAAATCGGGTCACTTATTTTTTTGACTTCAAGAAGAGTACGCGGCGTGATTCGCTGGTGAGTGTGTGCGGAGTTGTCGCTGTGTTTAACCATGAAAAATTATAGACGATTGAAAGCGGATTTCGCAAGCGTATATATAGAAGAGCTGCCTCTCAAATTGAATATATGAGAATATAATGAAACTGGATCCTGCTAGTATGTCAACGAGGGACACTTGTTTCACATCCTGCAATGATGAGCTAGATATTCTCGTCAAGCCGATGTAATCATCATATTGTAGACTTGGAAGCCGCGTCTTGCCTATCTTATTTAATCCGAAGTCCGATAGAACCAATATCTGATTATTGTAGGCTGCAATTCTTCTTTCTGGATTATGAAAGCAAAAGGTGGTGTATATTCCGGAGAAAGTCAACTTCGACCTGTGCTTGCCCCGATTCTTCCAAATATGATGCTTTTCATACCCGGTGGCAACATTTACTGGATGAGTGAAGCGCAGTAATAGTATTGAGCTGAATTTTGCCTGGCACAGGATGTGTCATCAATCTCGTATCTCTGGCCGCAGGTTCGATTAATGATTTAGTCAAGATATGTTAGGATATATTAGCAACTCATGTAACGCAGCCAAGCAGTTCATTAAGATTTGGTGAAAACTTTTCCAGAATGCAATCGCCTGCGTGATTGAAATAATGTAATCTGCGCGAATCTGATTAATTTGTGGATCAAATACTTTTAAATCCGTAGATTGTGAGATAACTTTTATAGGGAATGCTTCAGATATTTTATCCACAGATCATTCAGATTAGCCCAGATTACCGATGCAAGATCGATGATATTTATGTTTGAACGATGCGCTGTAATTCCGATTCTTTAAGGTGTCTGAATGAGAGCTAATAAATGCCGCTGATAGCTAGATCATAGTAAACTGCCCGTCTGCGTAACATCAGTTAGTAAATGTACCAGGGATCTAGAAATCTATGCTTTTATATTCATCTAGCCGCCAGGAAACGCTTGCTGTATATTCCGGCGATATACAGAGCTCAGTACGCATGTAAGCGGCTGTTTAAGGCTTTCGATAATATTCGGCTGAGGTATAATTACTGTATTGCATTTTAGGGAGATAACGAACCATGCCATCCCCGTCAGTAGAAGCACGTTTGACCGCACTTGAAAAAGAGATGATGCGGATTAAAAAGCAAATGATGTCGGAAAAGACTCAGTCATCGCCACATCCCTGGGATAAGGTTTTCGGCTCGTTCGCTAATAGCGAAGGCTTCGAGGAGGCCGTTCAGCTTGGCCGTGAGTACCGCGAGATGCAGCGCCCAAAGGTTAATAAGGATGCTGCCGAATGATTGTCCTGGATTCCGACCATATCAGTCTTGTTGAACGCGGCGGAACAGAAGGCCGACGTATCTGGCAGCGTATTCGCGTCCTCCCGCCTGATGACGTTGCAACTACAATTGTTAGTTTTGAAGAACAGTCTCGAGGATGGCTTGCCCGCATTGCTAAAGCTAATACACTACCACGGCAGATATCTGACTATGGTGAGTTAAAACGGTTACTGCAAACCTATTGTAACATCGCCGTTTTAGATTTTGACGATAAAGCCGCCGAGATTTTTGAAAGCCTCAAGCAATCCAAAGTTCGCATAGGCACAATGGATTTGAAGATAGCTGCCATAGTCCTTGCCAACGACGCCAACCTTCTGACGCGCAACCTGTCCGACTTCAACAAGGTTCCCGGCCTAAAATTTTAAGATTGGTCAGTCTGAAGCAGGCTGCTTGATGTGTTAGATTCATATTTTGTCCAATCTGCGAAGAAAGTTGCTGAAATATTCAACATTACTCATCTCAGTCACTTTATTCACTGTGTATCTGACGATTTTACCCAAACAATAAATAGAACAAGCCGGACTTATTCTTTCAGTGATGGTTAAAACGGTTAAATATATAATTACCGTTCGAATAAAGCCGGATGCATTGGTGCGTATCCGCAAGAAGTTTATCGGCGTTCAAGCCAGTCGAGGTAGCGGGGAAGAGAGTAGAGCATTCCACTCGCAATCTCATCGCGAGTAAGCATATCCCAGGCGGTTTCGGGGGTTACCAGCAGTATGCCGGAAACTTCATTGTCAGTGAATTTAATTTTGCTGAGAGCCGCGCCTGTCAGCGTGCCGCTCATGATCTGGCGCACTTCCGAGTTATAGAAGGGCGGATTTCGCTGTTCATGCATATCCAGAGAGTTGTAAGGCAGTCCAATATTCAGTAGTTTTCCTTCTGCAAGACAGGAAGATGCCTCATTCTGCGAGAGACCGATCTCCTCCTCAATCTCTTTCCATGCACCCTCTTCAAAAGAGATATCCGAGCCGTCGTCATTTTGAGGAATATGGCCCGCTACGGCCATGTCCGGCATATTCGGCCAGTCGGTTTTAGTGGGGCTTCGCCGCTGGAGTACGATCAGGCCGCTCTCGGTATGAAATCCTACTTCCACAGCGCGATGTCGAAGACCGAGTAGATGAAATATCCATCGGGGACCCACTACTCCCGTCGTGGACGCATCGGGGTGGACAATGGCAAAATTTTCGGAACTATCTTTACGATCAGGCAGAATTTTGGGTTCCCAGGTTCGAACCAGTTCATTGAGTTCTGGCTGAGTGAGGGAATCCCCACGGCGGAGGCTATAAAAGAGGCGTGTAATTTCTCGGCATTCGTCTGAATTTAGCGTTGCATTTGGCATAGTTAAGCCCAGAGCACCCGATTTTTGCCGGCACGTTTGGCGCGGTAGAGCGCATCGTCTGCGCGCTGAACCAGGTCACTGGGACTGAGTGCATCTTCGGGATAAGAGGCCACTCCCACACTCACCGTGCGTCGAATTTCATGTCCATCTACTACAATAAAGGCTAGCTCTTCCACTGCAGTTCTAATTCTCTCTGCCATGCGACAGGCATCATCTTTTGAAGTTTCCGGCAGAATAGCCAGAAATTCTTCCCCTCCATAACGCCCTACATGATCGACTGCTCGTACGTTGGTGCGGAGAATATCTGCAATTCCACGTAAGAGATGATCGCCCTGAGGATGGCCATAGGTATCATTAAAGGTTTTGAAACTGTCTACATCCAGCATGAGTACCGAGAGTGCTCGATGATACCGCATGGATCTTTTCATCTCCTCGCGAAGCAGATCGTGCATGCGCCGGTGATTCCAGAGTCCTGTCAATCCATCAGTGGAGGCTAAATTGTGCATTACCTCTCTTATGCGTACATTTTCAAGCGCGACCGCCGCCTGCGGCACCAGAGAATCCAGCCGGGAAAGATCTTCTGAAGTAAATGGCCGATTTACGGCGCGAATCCAGTGTGCTACTCCCAAGAGCTGCTCGTGTACTACGATTGGGTAGAGAAGCCAGGCGCCGGAAGCAATTTCACGGCGGCCTCGGCGGCGATCTCTGGCCGAATCGGGAACTATCCTGGGCCGGAATCGAGTGGCGGCATGCCCGATAAGCCCCTCACCATATTTCGCAATTTCGTTTTCATACATACCGAAATCGGGCAGGGCGGCCGATGGGCTTAGTTCCCCACTCTCCTGATCCATAATCCAGACCAGCGCCCTATCAGCGGAAACCAGATCTTTTGCCAGGAATAGAAAGCGCTCCAATAGTGACGTTGGATCGACAGTAGAATCGGACTCTGCGACACTGGCTCTGCCCATTTTCTCTGCGGTATCCAGCTGACCGCGAAGGCTTCTCACTTCCAGTGTCAACTTACCAGCCTGAGCAGCAAGCAGCAGCAGCAGCAGCAAAGGGAAACCTACGACTACCCCAAAACTCGATCCAAGCGGCGCCAGCAGCACGACCGGAAGCATACCAAGCAGGTAAACCAGTGTAAGTCCGCCAAATCTAGAGCGGGCCAGCGGAGATTTCCAGGTGTAGTGCAAAGTACCCAGCTTTGCAAATAGGGTGAGGATGCAGCTGCTGGCGGTAAAAATTAAAGCAAATGCCGCCACCGCTTCAATATGCCGAACTGCTAAAGTATGACCATATGCAGTCTCTACATATATGAGCTTATCCGATAAACCCAGATATTGATAGATGAAAGGCTTAGCCGCACCGACGCCAAAAGCAGAAATAGCCATTTCTGCTCCTTGAAAACGGATAAAATTTCTAGGATAGCCCGCTGTGGATGCAAACCTCGCATGAATAAGAGCGGCCATAAGCGCCCCTGCTGCCGCGATGTCTGCTCCTAGCCACAGCAAAATTGCAAATACTATCGGCGCGGTGAACGTCAGAGGACGGTCTCGGGTCCATGCTACCGGGGTGAGGCGAAGCAGCAAAATCAACAAAGAAGCAAAAAACGCAATAAAAATGCGCCTTGGAAGATCGGCTTCGTGCCGGAACATTATCGCTGTAAGATAGATTGCAGCTGCAATTACCGCAAACCTAAAAGCGGATTGAAAAGGAGTATGATCGGGATGGTAGGGAGTGTGATAGTCCGACCGTCTTCTTTTCTGCAGTGCAGAGGAGGCGCGAGGATTCCTGCGGCCATAAGCTCCCAATGCAGACGCAAAGGGAATCCGGTAAGTCTTTCGGCTCATTTTATTTGGTTTATCGGAAATAGGCAAAATGAGCAGTCTCGACTTTCTGAAAGGAGCAATCAGATTGTACCACGAGTGCGGTACAATCGTTATAGAAAATCAATCTGGCAGATCCGGAAGAAGCGAATAGTTTCTCAACACTTCATTATAGCAAATACCTGACAGCTATACAACATTATGCGGTATATCTTGCAAATATTTCTCGGTCGCATCTCAGCCCTCCTGAACATTTAAAGACATGCGAAGTCTGAAATTGGTGAGTGTCATCCCCCTGACCTCGGTTACACTGTAATCCGATATCCTGTACCCCTCGATTATACGATCTGCGTATTGACAAATTTGAACGAGTAAGCATTATCACCATCTTAAACGGTAATGTTAAGGTAATATCTTCTTAGAAATGCGAAGCTCTAGGCTTCGAGATGGGAGTTTCGATACGATGTCTCTGGTAAAAGCGGTTCGTAAATTAAGCTTTTTCAGCGGTTTGATTGGAATGGCCGGAGCCTCGCTCTCGGGTTGTGGCGGAGGCAGCGGGGGCTCGGCGATTGTCCCTCCTCCCGCGGGCCACACTGCAGCCTGCGCAGCCAATACGGCGCACAATGATGGACGGGCAAGATGGACTGTGCTGGTCTACGTGAATGCAGCCAATAACCTTCAGCCAGACAGCCTCACAAATATCGCACAGATGGCGAGCGTTGGCTCGGATGCCAATGTTAACATCGTAATTCAGTGGAAACAGGCGAACTGTTCTGATTGCGGCTCTCCATCTTTTATTGGAACTAACAGGTATCTGCTTCGTAAGCACAGCCAGGCAGACCTTAATCAGATACTCAACGGTAATACTACAGTGCTCGCACCAGATCAGCTTGCAGCTCCGGCAACCAACAGCGGTGGAACTTCCGATATGGGCGATTACAGAGTTCTTCGAGACTTTGTGAGCTGGGGGGCGCTTTCTTACCCGGCAGATAATCTTGCCCTGGTTATTTGGGATCACGGCTCTGGATGGGAACCGACGCGCGCAGCTGCAAATCGACTGAAACCTACCTATCGCGCCGTTTCACAGGACAGCGCTTCCAATAACGAAATCGAGACCGAACAGCTGCCTGTTGCTCTCACAAACCTCGCACAGCCGCTGGATATGCTTATCCTAGATTGCTCGCTGGAACAGATGGCCGAAGTTGCCTATGAAGTTCGCCATTCCGCTCGGGTAATGGTCGGTTCGGAAGAGAGTCCGCCTGGTGCGGGCTACCCCTACGATGCCTGGCTGACAGATTTGAAAGCGAGCGGAAAGAATCCGTGTGATGTGGGCGACAGCATCATCTCACGATTTATTCAGGCTTATCCTTCTGAAAATAACATCACGCAGTCTATGCTTGATCTATCCCTTATGGATAACCTGGCTGCCACGGTTAAAACGTTCTCCTCGTCACTTCGAAACCATATCAGTGATCCAGTAATCACGAATGCCAGATTTAATGTGCAGTCGTATAAATATCCAGATAACAAAGATCTCTACCACTATACGCAGCTGATCTCTGCAGGAACCTCCTTCAGTGATTTAAAACAGGCTGCGGCTGGAGTTCAAGGCGCTCTGACGGGCACCAGCGGAGTCGTTATTTCGAACGGACATGGATCGGTGGCGCAATCGAATTCATTCGGATTGGCGATCTGGATTCCAGATAGCGTGGGCTTTCAGCAGCTAGGCGCCGCTTATAATCAACTAGCGTGGGAAAACGCTACGAACTGGGGAACATTCCTTAATCAGCAGCATTAAATCACGACGTTGGATTCTATTCTGATTCTTTCAAAGACGGAATATAGATATATAGGGGTTAAAAAAGGGAGGATTGAACCTATTTTGTTCAATCCTCCCTTTTTCCGAAACAGTTGAATACCTGATATTCATGGGATAGCTGCGATATTCAGAATGCTTCGCTTGCCATTTTCACCGCACCAATGACACAAATCAACGCTATTATAACCATCACTATGGGTATCGACATCAATAGATTCTCCTCTCCCGCGCCAGCTATCTAATAAAAAACGAGCCAGTAAATTTCATCTTGATTAGATATT
This sequence comes from Chthonomonadales bacterium, assembly GCA_038203935.1. GTDB lineage: Bacteria > Armatimonadota > Chthonomonadetes > Chthonomonadales > Chthonomonadaceae > JANXSG01. Next base: position 17,169 of record JBBRDM010000052.1, on the reverse strand, counting down.
CCACGCAAGAATAGCTGTAGGAGACCCGCAAACGTACCGGTTTATTTGATAGAATTGTTGCAGTCGAGGAAGAGAAGGAGATTAACCGTTCAAACGTTCACCATAAAGATATCGTGCACGAACTTTTTGATAGAAGGAAGTTCCATCTAACAAGATCAGATGTGTATTGTGCGGTGCCCTGTGTACTGTTACTCTATCTCCGCTGATGAGACTAAAACTGTCGACGCTGTCGATATCAAATATCACTTCTTCGCCGTCAGATTCAATCTCAATATCTATTATCTCGTTACACGGAACTACGATGGGGCGCGCACTGAGTGTGTGGGGGCATATAGGCGCTACCAGCAGCGCCTGGAGGGAGGGAGCAATCAGAGGACCGCCCGCTGAGAGCGCGTAACCAGTGGACCCTGTTGGTGTAGATATAATAAGCCCGTCGGCGTAGTAAGTAGCAAATGGACTGCCGCCGAGCGAGGTGTTCAATCGGAGCAGCTGCGATTTTCCACTTTTGACAACCACCTCGTTTAGACCGATGCCGGAATGAATACAAACTCCCTTGCGATATATCTCCGCGCTGACCATGAGACGTTCTTCCACGCGGTACTTTCCATTTAAAATGGTCTCAATCGCGGTAAAAAGTTCATCAGGATGGGCTTCCGCAATAAAACCGAAGCGGCCCAGATGAACGCCAAGGATAGGAATATTCGAACCGGATGCCATCCGTGCCGCAGTGAGAATGGTGCCGTCACCACCGAGGCTGATAATAAATGCACTCTGCTTCATTTCTGCCAGATTACATATCAGGTCTGGACGTTCTAGACGCTCTGCCGCCTCTTTAAGCAGCAAGGGTTTGATCCCGCGCTCATCAAGCCAACCTATGAGCTTTCGCGCGAGCTCGAGAGCTTCAGTCCTGGAGCGATGCAGCACAATTCCTGCACTCTGCGTCATGCGGCGTACCTGTCCTATAAATCATTTAAGAATATTGAAAGTGAAATATCGGGCAGGCTTGAGATAATCAGAGCATGCCCGATACATAATTGATCTTGCAGCAGCTTATACTGCAGCAGCAATTGCTGGAATAGCTGGGGGCTGTGCTGCCCATGGGACGGACTGAAGCAGCAGGCGGGTCTGTAATCGGTCTTCGTCGTTACTGGCATATTTCGTCAGATCCTGAAAGACTTTCGAGATATCCGGATGGCATTTTTGCAGCGCAATGACTTCGGTAGATGTAAGTCCGGTAAACATTTTCGCAAGTGACGATGCAGCGCTATGAACCGCAACAAAGGCAGCTTCCGGCCCGATTCTCTGAGCCAGCAGAGTTCCCTGAATATAGTTCGCCTGCCATTCCAGAATAGGCAGACATATTGTTGGGCGCGAAAAAAGCTCCGGCAGATTGATCAAGGAGGATTTTAGCAGCCCTGGCAGCCTATCGCTGTCCGACCCGAGGAGACGGTTGAGTCCCACGGCGCCTTCTTTGGTAAGAGCAAGCGATTGCCTGGCTTCATTTTCGGAAGCGGCAGCATCTCCCATATACATATAGGCCCTGGAAAGTGAAAGATGTGCTGCCACTTGCTCCTTGACCGATTCTGCTCTCATCGCCGATTCGAGTGATATTTTGCCTTCTTCAATCGCTCCGTGAAGCGCTCGAAGGGCTGCAGCTTCGTCACCCGAAGCAAATTTCTGCTGATACTGCAGGATGAGAGCCCTGGATTTAATTTCTCGGGCCTGTGCCACCTCGCGTGTTCTGCTGGTTCGTTTCGCCTCTTTGAGCGCTTCTTCTGCATTTGCCAGCGCATCATCCCAGTTTCCGGTGGCTATGTTTGTTTCAGCGAGAGCAAGGCAGGATAGTATAGTAGGGCGTGCACCTTGAACTTTATTGGCAATTCTAAATGCAGCGCGCGCGTTCTCCTTGGCTTCATCAATGGCTCCCATCGATATCAGTACATAGGTGAGAAGCGCACGAGCAACGCCAAGGCGTGCTTCATCTTCGAATAGGAAGCTTGCCAGCATAACTGCCTTTTCAAGGTGTTCTTTAGCATCGTGCAGTCGCCCCATCTCCTGGCAGCACTGCGCCACTTCCATCAGCGATTCGAGGAACGCATCCGCTTTGCGGTCTTTTGCAGCCTGCGTCAGGCAGTGCGACCAGAGATACATTGCTTCCTCATAATGACCTGTCGACCGCACTATATCTGCGAGGTGATTCATGAGCGGAGGAAAACCCTCTTCGACCAGCTTATCGGAGTCGAACGACTCCATCTGTTCCGCAGCCTGTATGTAATATTTTAGCGCCTCTTCAAAGTTATGCTGGCGATAGCAGAGACTTCCCAGTGAAATGAGCGCACGCCAGATAATGTCCGGACCGCCATTTGAAATAAGCTCTTCGAGATATTCTCGAGCGGAGCCGAATGCACCCTGCTCATTCAAAACAACCACAAGATCCTGGGTTACATGAAACTTATACTCATCCAGGCCTTCATTCGCAAAAGATTCATTCGCATGAATTAGAAATTTTTTGGCTAAATCTAAATCGTTATCTTCTAATTTTGCACAGCCAAGTTTCCACAAAATCCATGCTTCCTGGGGCCTGTCTTCTAAAGTTCGTGCCAGCGACAGCATCTGGTCTAATGAGGAGATGTATGCGGATCTATTTCTCTTGGGATAATTCAGGGCCTCTGCCATTTCATGCAGATGCCTGAGCTCGGCGCGCATTCTAGCGCGGGTTCCTGGCTCCGAAGCAGAGGATTCATACTCTCCTCCTGGATCAGCAGTATCGGCTGGCAGCGCCAGTGAAGATCTGGCATCCTTTCCAGGGTCAAAGAAATCGGTATGAACCCGAGTTACCGTAGCAATTTTCTCCAGCAGGTCTTCAGGAACCGCCGTAATGCCACGAACATACTGATAGATTAAAGAGGGCGAAGTACCAGCGCTTTCGGAAAGTTCTTTTAGGGTGATACCTGCTTGGGTAGCTGCAATTTTAATTCTCTCACCAACTCTTGCACGTTTCTCAGGGGTGTTCAGTCGTTTGGTCCTCGGCACGAGTCTCTCCTAGTCTGCATGGCTCTTTAATTAGCAGAATGCAAATTTAGTATAAATTATAAACAGTTCAAAACACAATATTACTATACTGATATTTATTATGACGTAATATTATCTGTATTATACGCTAAAATTTCTAATTCTGATAAAAAAAATAGACACTTCTTTTTTTTCCAATATTTTCATTTTTTATTTTATAAAAATAAGAAATTAGAATGGTCTTTGGCTGAGATATTTGCCTGGTTAGTTAATTGGTTGTTAAGCGCTTATTAATCTGTTCTGAAACAAGTGACCGATGATATTTTTCTCTGTTTTCCATCCACTGTATATATCTATCAAGAGGTAAGCAGGCAGCAAATTGTTCATTTTGATTCTGGGCATGTTCTTTCATATACCTATAAATAATCGCCTGAACATAGTTTGTTATGACCATTCTGCCCGGGCGCTGATCGTTCTTTGCAACATTTTCGCAAAGTAAAATCGCATCCTGATAGAGCTGTTTTTCAGCTAACAATAATGCAATCGCAATATGGTCATAAGTTTCATCACCTGCCCGAAAATAGTTAATGGTCTCCTCTATGAACGATGACTGTTGTTTATTTAATATCCAAAAACTACCTTCTGAAATTGGAATAGAGTTATTGCGTTCCTTTCCAGTTCCATTATCAATTTTAGAATTTAGTAACCTCTTCTTGCCGATAGTCCAGGCATACATTAAATCTGACCGAAATTCGAATAGTGAAGGCTCTAAATCTAATTTTCCTCGATTTAATACTTGACCCGAGAAAACACTCCTGAGGGAACTATTTTGAAATTCCAAAAGCTCCAAATATTGTAATGATTCGTCCTTACCTGCGTCCTGCCATTGAAACTGCTTCGGTGGAGATTTCAAACCAGTATAGAAAAAAGGCAGGCTGCTAGGCCCAAATATTCCGGCTTCCAGCGGATTTGAAAGGGTACCCGTAGTAATTTTATTTCGAGAAGGATATTTGAGCAGAGTGCTTCTGCCGGCTTTATATTTCACTACAAGCCCTTCGAGTTCAAAATGAATTATGTTCTTACCCGCATTCAGCCGATCGCTTTAGTTTCATTGTGGTAGAAATTCAGCATTCTTTCCCGGCCTTTCTGCAGCCTGGAGTTTACTGTTGTTTGAGGAGTCGATAGGAGTTCAGAAATCTCTTTGTGGGAAAGATCGCAAAAATAGTGGAGCAGCAGCACCTTGAACTGCTCGACAGAGCTAAGGCCTACATCCGCCAGCGCACAGCAGACTTCCTCGATACGGTCTTTGTTAAGAAGATCGATGAGCGGATCAGAATCGGTGTCCAGCGGAAGCAGCCTTTCTAGCTGCTGGAGGAAATCATTACCATTCTCACCCGAATTTGATTCGTTTAAATCCATTCGTTTCGCTATTTTGTTATGGCGCAGCGAGTTGTAGAGTTTAAATCTGGCAATGGAATAGAGATAAGTTTTAAAGCTGCATTTTCTGGCGTCAGCAGATCTGATTTCGGCAGAATTAGTATGCGAGGCGGAAGCGGGAATGGAGATCGCTGCACCGCGGAATGAATCGGGGTGTTCAAATACTTCTAACAGAGTTTCGCTCGCCAGATCCTCTGCTTCTTCTATCAGCGTTCGATTTCGGATAAAGTATCCTACCAGACTGCGCCAATAGCGATCCCACAGGCACGTTTTAGCTCCCTGATCTCCTGATCTTACTCGCAGGAGTAATCCAAGATCAGGATCAGCTTTGGGCGAGCCGGCAGTATTAGACCGTCCGCTTATGACTGATACTTTTACCGAATTGGATGTATAAGACATTCTTGCACAATTCCCTTCCCCCGGTTGTAAGTTGGATAGTTCCCGCCGGATCGGTGAACTATCAGAATTACGGTGAAAGGCTGAAGAAAGGTGTCGCTAAGAATCGATTAGATAATATCACAGCAGGGGAATTCTGTCAATTTTATCAGGTATTCTGTTATCACAGCCCTGAGGTGCCTGCCTGCAGATGGCGTGACAGGAGTGTGAATCTGTGTGCTTGAAATTTCTCTATCTATCTCCTATTGTTATTATACGTACGCGCGTTTGGTTCGGAACTGTTATTTTTTTTCTGCTGAGCATATCCTCCATTCTAAACGCCCACGCGGCAGTTAAACCTCAAGCTATTCTTTACATTACTCGCACTCCAACGGTGGCTGAAGTAGAAGCCCATAATACCCATGCGCTTTACGAACCTGCCGTCGGCTGCTATATTGGCGCTTATATTGATTTTGATAGTACGCTCAATGACCCCTACACCGATATGAACCATACACGCCATCACGACCCTGCAAGGTTCGAGCAGATCGTTGGCCGGCAGCATGCGATGTATTTCTTCTATCTAGGCTACGGCAAACCGCTCCCGATTGACTGGGTCCGAAAGTTAGCAGCACGCGGAAAATTTGTGCATATAGCGCTGGAGCCCAACAATGGATTGAATCGAGTAAAGGATGATGCGTACCTGCAAAAGCTTGCCGATGATATGGCCCGATCTGGAGCAAAAATATTTTTGCGATTTGCATCTGAGATGAATGGAAACTGGACTGTCTACAGCAAAAGCCCCGCACTCTTCAAAGAAAAATTTAGACTGGTGCATCAAATAATGCATCGGAGGGCGACTAATGTGGCGATGGTATGGTGCCCTTATACCATCCCTAATAACAATATCGAAGACTTTTATCCCGGCGATAAATGGACCGACTGGGTCGGCATCAATATGTATAATGTAACATTTCACGACAACAGCCTCGATAATCCCTGCGAGAACGAACACCCGGCAGATATGGTTTCACAAGTATACAATCTCTATTCTGCACGAAAACCCATGATGATCTGTGAGTATGCTGCAACGCACTACACGCCGCTGCAAAAGACACCTCGGGTAGAATTTGCGATGCGCAAAATACTCACCCTCTATAACGCGCTCCCGCGTATTTTTCCACGGGTCAAGTGTATCAACTATTTTGATGGAAACACGCTGCAGTTTGCTGCAGAACGCGCCTACAACGACTACAGCATCACGGATGATGCCTATCTCATCGATACTTACCGATTTGCCACCTCACCACCGTACTTCATAACTTCTCCACTGATCTCTACCCCTTCGAACCCGCCACCGATCCCAATGCGAATGCAAAAGAATGAGCTGCTTCAGGGCAGAGTCAAACTCTCCTGCTGGGCGCGCACACCGCTAGACTTTGTGTCAGTCAGTTATAAGGTAGATGGATACACAATTTACAAAGCGAATCGCCCTGATTTATGGGAATGTTTCTGGGATGCAGGCAGTGTTCTTGCTGGTAAACACCTGCTGTTGCTTGAAGTACGAAATCGCAAAGGCGAATTAGTCGCTTCACAAAAAATGCCAATTATTACCAGGCCCTAAGAGAGGAACCACATCAGATTGTGGGAATACCTACTTTTATAGTAGATAAATATTGACTTATATTTGAATATTTGATACCATATATTATGGAAACTATCAAACTTCATGTATCGCAGCAAGAGTGCAAATCTCTGCTTCAAAAAAATACGTACGGTAAATTAGGATATTCCATTAACCCCTATTCAGGGTGTTCGTTTGGCTGCAGTTTCTGCTATGTTCGTGCGCTGCGAAAATTCCGCGATCTTGAATATACAGACTGGGGAAACTGGGTAACTGTTAAATCAAACGCCCTGGAAATGCTCCGATCAGAACTGCGAAAAATCGATTCTAATGCTTCTATATTAATTGGTACTGCAACAGATGGCTGGCAGCCTGCTGAAAAAACCTACGGGATATCTCGCGCAATTCTGGAAGAGCTTTCAACACGCACCAATCCGGTGAGTATCATTACCAGATCACCCCATCTGCTTCGGGATATCGATTTGCTCTCAAAAATGGCTCGCAATGGCCAGATTCATGTCAATCTGTCCCTATCCAGCTTTGATGATAATGCCCGCAAGGTGTTCGAGCCAAAAGCGCCCAGTATTGCCAGCAGAATGCATCTGGCTCGGACATTAGTTGCAGCTTCGGTGCCTGTAACACTGTTCTGGGCTCCGCTTCTTCCGGGTGTTTCCGACTTCCCTGAGGCGGTAAAAGATTATTTTCAAAATGCTTCCGAAATGGGAATAGATACAATTATGTGCGATCTGCTTAATTATAAGCAGGTAATTGGAGGAAACTATTCCAATCTCCTCCGCGAGTACTACATAAAAAGTTCGGCATCCCGTTGTCAGGATAAATTACCTGGACTTAGAACTGCCTTGAATAGAACCCAGCTCGCTTCTGAGATACGAAAATGGGCAGCTGTTTATAGTATTATATGCAAGCCAGGGTTTGGTTAAAAAAAATATTTAAAAAAGCACAGATATAAAGCAGGTTGATTACTGTAAAAACGAGAACAACTCTCCAATAATATCTCTACATGGAAGAGTTGAGAATGCAGTTGAACAGACATAAACGATTATTGAGCACTATCACTGTGCTCGCTGCTGCCGCCATATTTCTCCATATGGTGACGAAAGCGCATGCCAGAGATACTGCAGCGGTGCCCAGCCTGACTATGCCGCTCGCTTACAGCTACATCAACTCGCCAAACTTCAATGACCGGCCGCTTGGAGGCCCTATCAACTGCATCGTGCTGCATGCGACCGTCGAACCAACCACTCAAGGCACTATCGATATCTTTCTTAATCCTGTTCGAGAAGTCTCCGCGCATTTTGTAGTAGGGAGAGACGGCCGGGTAGTGCAGATGGTTCCAATTGAAAAGCGCGCCTGGCACGCAGGGGTCTCTGTTTTGGAAGGAACTGGCAACGTCAACGATTTCAGCGTAGGCATCGAAATGGTTAATCTCAATGACGGGAAAGATCCGTATCCGCTCGAACAGATGGAAGCAGTAGCAGGCTTAATTCGATTTATACGTTCGCGCTACAATGTACCGGACAGCCGTATCGTCTCCCATGCGCAAATTGCTTTGCCCCAAGGCAGAAAATCGGATCCCCTGGGATTTGATTTTGAAAAAATAAAATCTATGGCTCACGAATCCGTTGTAACAGTTCCGCTGGATCTTAGCGCGCCTCAGATACCACGCAAATGATACTGATAAAATGACTTCGCTTTCCGGTGTTCTTCAGCCATGAAAACGAAAATAAAAAATTATTTTAACTATTTTCTGAAAATTTTCCGAATATATAGCGAATCATACAAAGTTATGTTACAATGATGAGCTAACCAATTGATACAGACCGGAATTGAGATAGATTTGCGCTCCTGCAGTTGCGGCTTTGCTGCTCCACTCAGTGCTCCTGCCTGTTATTTTCACTCTTTCTTTGCGAACTATTCACTATTTCACATCGGAATTTTGCAGCATTCAATTGGCTGCCCAGGCGGCCTGCAACTTTTTTAGCTGCATTTCCGTCTTTAATAGTTGTTGGGTTGCATGAGCGTTGAGGCTCTCTCCGCTTCATTCATCTTTACATCAGTTTTGAGTATATTGATTTCGGGTTTAAATTCCCCCTCCATATCGAATGCGATAGTGCCATAATTGGTAAGAATGGGTCGTCGAGAGTCGCGGGAAAAGCGAAAAGTCGATCTTTGCGTGAGCCGAATGGAATTGGGGTTGCTGGTTTGAGAAGGGAGGGCATCGTGCCCGCTGTAAAAAGTACAATTGAAAATCTGCGGGATCGCGGCAAGCAGAAAGGCTACCTCACTGACTCCGAACTCGCTGATGCGCTGAGCAGAAATGTTGATCTGGATCCAGAAGCTATCGAAGATGCGATGGAAGTCATCGAATCGGCTGGTGTCGCACTGGTGCCGAGAGTTCCTGCTGCTTCACGATCTGAAGAGCGGGAGCCGACCCCCGAAGAGCTGGAGCCAGCCGTTGAGCTGGAAGAGAGCACTCAGGCATGGCTGCGACGCGCCGGCCGAGTTGCCCTGCTGACACATGATCAGGAAATTTCACTGGCGCGCCGAATGGAGAATCCACGCTCTGCACATGAAGCGCAGGAAGCTAAGGATACGCTCATTCTGGCGAATCTAAGGCTGGTGGCTTCGGTAGCGAGAAGATATCTCGGACATGGAATGCCCATCGAAGATCTGATGCAGGAAGGCACTATCGGGCTTATACGGGCAGTCGAGCGATTCAACTATCGCAAAGGCTATCGTTTCAGCACCTATGCCATATGGTGGATTCGGCGAGCAATCAGCAGGTCCATCGCTGATCAGGCGCGGCTGATTCGGCTTCCTGTTCATGTCACCGATACTCTGGGGCGAATAAACAAGACACGCGGCAACCTGCGTGAAAAACTTGGAAGGATGCCAACTAGGGCAGAGCTGGCGGAAGCCATGACCATGACTGAAGAGAAGCTCAGCGAACTGCTGCGCGGAGCTATTGAGCCGCTTTCACTCGAAACTCCGATTGGAGAAGAGGGGGAGAGCAGGCTGGCAGATCTTATCCCGGCTAGCGACTCTCAGAATCCACTCGTCGAGGCAACCAAAGGCGCTCTGCGAGATGAACTGATGATCGCTCTTGGTGAACTCACCGAGCGTGAAAAAGATGTTATCATGCTGCGCTATGGTCTGGACGGTGATGAGCCGCGAACTCTCGAGGAGGTAGGCCGAGCTTTGGAAGTGACACGTGAACGTGTACGACAGATCGAGTCCTCCGCTCTTGGCAAGCTGCGTAAGCGAACCCGCAATCGTCGACTGCGAGAGCTGATAGGATAATATAGCAATAAAGCCTCCTTTCCTTCGTGGAAAGGAGGCTTTATTTGTTTGACACCCGAACCTATTTCGAGTTATAATCATCCTAGTTAATATAGTCTCAGGGGTAACGAATTATGAACTCCACTGCACAAAATCCAACCGATACAAACGAGGCTGCCACGAAGCAGCAAATACCGGAAGATCTACAGGGCAAGTACTGTGATCTTCAGCAGATATTGAGGGATATGGGGCGGGTCGTGATAGGGTATTCAGGAGGAGTGGATAGCACGCTCGTTCTGAAAGTCGCTCATGATGTCCTTGGAAATAATGCGGTCGCAGTAACCGGGGATTCCGAAGCTTTCCCTCAGGGGGAAGTCGATGCTGCTCTGGAAGTAGCAGAAAAGATGGGAGTGCGAGTAACCAGAGTGCGGACCCACGAGCTTTCGAATATCCATTTCGCCGTGAATAATCCCAATAGATGTTACCACTGCAAAACAGAGCTTTTTGGCGAACTGAAACAGGTGGCCGACGAAATGAACATTCCCTGGATTCTGGATGGCTCCCACGCAGAAGACGGCAAACCGGGCGACCACCGGCCCGGCATGAAAGCTGCTGAAGAAAAAGGAGTACGCAGCCCGCTGCGCGAAGCCGGTTTTACCAAGTCAGATATTCGTGCGTTATCGCTGTATCTCGGCGTACCAAACTGGGATAAACCATCTTTCGCCTGTCTTTCCTCCCGATTCCCATATGGAACAGAAATTACTGCTCCGCTGCTGGCACGCCTCGATGGCTGCGAAAAACTGCTGAGAGAGCTCGGATTCAGGCAGTTTCGCGTTCGCCATCACGATACAGTCGCGCGTATCGAAGTCGAGCCGCAGGATATCCCTAAACTGGTGGAGCTGCGCGAGAGCATCAATCGCCGTTTCAAAGAATTGGGATATACTTACATTACACTCGATTTGGAAGGCTATCGTTCTGGAAAAATGAACGATACGCTCGCACAGCAGATCAATTTGATTCCACTCTCTTCGATACAGGGTCAGCGCTAGATGGATGTAGAACGCCTGCGCGAAATGCTGGAGCGCGTTAAAACCGGTGAAGTGCAGATTGATGAAGCGCTCACCTCTCTGCGAACACTTCCTTTTGAGGACCTGGGATTCGCTAAACTAGACCACCACCGAGCTCTCCGCAATGGTTTTCCTGAAGTGGTTTACTGTCCGGGGAAGACTACTCCGCATATCGTGGAAATCCTTGATAAACTGACTCAGCGTTCGCATAAAGTGCTCGCCTCAAGAGCATCTGCCGAAGTCGCACAAGAAGTACTTTCAAAGTTTGACAATGCGGAATACCACGAAATGGCACGAATGCTGGTCGTATCTGCAAATCGATCTGATCAGTCATCTATCGAGCCGCGTTCAAATACTATTGGAACAGTTCTTGTGGTTTCCGCAGGAACTGCTGACATGCCTGTGGCGGAAGAGGCTGCAGTAACTGTTTCGGAGATGGGCAGCCCGGTTGAACGATTATATGATGTGGGCGTTGCAGGTATTCATCGTCTGCTGGGACATCAGGATCAGCTGCTATCTGCCAACGTACTTATAGTGGTGGCTGGTATGGAAGGGGCGCTGGCATCGGTAGTCGGCGGCCTTGTTTCCCGCCCTGTGATAGCGGTTCCGACTAGTGTGGGTTATGGTGCCAGCTTTCAGGGACTTTCTGCACTGCTTACGATGCTCAACTCCTGTGCTACCGGAGTGGGTGTTGTCAACATAGATAATGGATTCGGCGCAGGCTATCTTGCACACCTGATCAATCGCAGTGAGAATGAGGTTTAATTTAGTATGTTTGTATCCGGAGGTTGAAAACCCCCGTCTGGAAAAAGCGGTCGAGACGGAGGTTGAAAACCCCCGTCTGGAAAAAGCGGTCGTCCGATACATATGCCGAATTGATCCGGAGGTTGAAAACCCCCGTCTGGAAAAAGCGGTCGTCTTTCAGACGGAATGCCCGTCCCAAGGACCGTTGGCCGCAGGCCACTCAGGCGGGTCGGTCACGGCCTGGAACGATTTGATCTTCGCAAATCCAAATTGGTATTTTAGTGCGCTTCAATTTTATAGGGCATTATCAATTCAGATCGAAAATAATGTGCTTACTGCCGATCGCTTCGGCCCTGAGTGGGCAAACTCCGTAACTACACCATTTCTTGAGTTCTCTACTGGAGCAGACGATGGCGGCAGCGATACTTAAGGAAGTGTATGTGGGCCTGCTCGATCTGCTCTATCCCCCTCGGTGCATTCTCTGTTCTGCTGCACAAACTGAACCCTTTTGTGCGGATTGCGCTGGTAAAATCCATCCATCCAGGCCCCCTTATTGTGACAGATGCGGTTATCCTGTATCTGCAAATGAAGAACTTTGTGGATCATGCATCGCTGGGCAGGAGCCGCCATATGCCTGGGCTCAGGCGATGGGTGAATTTACCGGACCTCTGAGAGAAGCCATCCACCAATTTAAATATAATGGCAAAACTGCACTTGCAGCTCCTTTAGGCAAGCTTCTCGCTCAATCGCTCGATTCTCCAAAATCTCCTCTTTTAACTCCGACTTATCCCGACACCTCCCATACGGTAGATTTAATAGTTCCCGTACCGCTCCATCGCTCTCGATTCAAGCGGCGCGGATATAATCAGGCGGAACTCCTTGCCAGAGTTATAGCGCGTGAAAAAGGATGGGAACTCGATACGAAGGGACTGATTCGTATTCGGCATACACAGACTCAAACTGCGCTGCGTATCGCGGAGCGCGCCAGTAATGTGGAAGGCGCTTTCGCTTCGCGAACCCCACAATACTTTCAGGGAAGGCGAGTGCTCCTGATCGACGACGTATTGACAACACGAGCCACCGTCCGAGAATGTGCCCGGATAATACTCAGTGCCGGTGCCGAGCGTGTCTGTGTTGCTGCCCTTGCTCAGGGAATTTAGGATATTTTTTCCAATTTTTGTAAAAAATATAGCCCGGACTATTGACGACCAACTGTTATTTTGGTATATTTGTTTGCGCCATATCGCAATTGAAATGATAATAGTTTCGATAGTGATTTCATGCAGTATCTAAATCCTAAAACGATAGTACACTATTATTCAGAAAGGAGGGATTACTTAACCTGCGTTTTTGAACATTGCACTTTCGTAATTTATTTTCCAGAGGATTAGCAGGCAATGATTTCGCTCTCAGCCTGCAGAAAGATTGACTATCTGACATGCAAAACAAAAAGGGATTCACACTTATTGAGCTTCTCGTCGTCATTGCTATTATCGCTATCCTGGCAGCTATTCTTTTCCCTGTATTCGCCCAGGCACGCGAAAAAGCGCGGCAGGCGACCTGCCAGAGTAATATGCACCAGTGGGGAATCGCATTCCTCATGTATGTGCAGGACTACGATGAAACTTTTCCGGACTATAATATCACCGCCTACACCTCCACAGGCATACAAACTTCCGGCTGGATCTCCGTCATTCAGCCCTATGTAGAGAAACTGGGCAACGTAAACGATCGTGGCAAGGATATCAACGATCCCAACAACCCCAACGGTATCGCTAAAATGAACCATTGCCCTTCGCACAGCGCTGACCCGAGAGCCGCAACAGACGGCAGCGGAAACCCCCGCCCATCTTCAGGAGGAGCATCCAGTTCGTATGCAATGTCCGAAGTATTCGGCACTCAGCGTCCGCTGGCAGCGTTCCAGACACCAGCAGAGAGCATTCTGCTGGCTGAAGACTACCTGAACTTCACGCAGATGGTATTCTTTCCTGCCTCCTGGGATGAGAACGAAGCAGCCATAGGTAATACCTACAGCCGGGGCAAAGCAGGCGGCACCGACTGCCGTTTCGATCTGCCGAATGTATGTACCAATGGATCCGGCGCTCATGCAGCGCATCCGGAAGCGATGCCGGGTATCGTTGGGCAGTTTGCTTCCAACCTGCGCAACAGCCACACAGGCGGTTCAGAATACGTGATGCTGGATGGTCATGTAAAACATTTCCGCCCGGGTCAGACCTACAAGCCCGACGGTTCCTTCTCCATGTGGACACTCTCAGGAAAATGGTTCCGCCCATAGCTTCATTCGCCACCTCACGCCCGCACCTCTCTCCCAAAAAATGACAGCGGAAGAAACGATACGATTCATTCATTAGCCCCTCTCTCGCGAGGCACCAGCATCCGAGAGAGGGGTTTGAGGTGAGGTAGAAACTCCCGCGAAGCACCAGCATCCGTGAGAGGGGTTTGGGGTGAGGTGCTTTTCCCCCTTATCATGTTTTTGGGAGAAGCTGCCAGAGAATGAGGGCAGTTCCGATGGAAGCGCGGTTAAACTAAAGGAGTCTGCATTGACCAGCGACAGCAGAATTTCGAGGCGAGTGTTTCTAGCACGATCCGCCGGGCTGACTTTGACACTCGGGGCCGGCAGCATCTGGTATCCCGAATCGGCCCGTGCAGCCAGAAATCCCTATACACGAGGCGCCTGGCTAGCGGGAGATCATCACATTCATACAAGATTTAGCGGTGACGGTCTCTACAATATCGAGGAGCAGGTGGCGCACGCTGCGAAATATGGCCTGGGCTGGTGCGTTATTACCGATCATGGCGGCGTGCATCACGACAAAATTGCTCTCAATCAAGCCTATCCCGAGCTGGTAGAGGCGCGAAAAAAGCATCCGGAAATACTGGTATTCCAGGGAGTCGAATGGAATGTTCCCGCTGCGGAGCATGCCAGCGTCATCCTGCCCCCGACCGATAATGAGGCTCAGCTTATCTCGGACTTTGAAGCCCATTTCGATAGAAATAACATCTCTCTGCATGCCACCCCTCCCGACTCGGAAGCCGATGCCATTGCTGGAATAAAATATCTCCAATCATTGAATCCAAAACCTCTTTTCATGGCAAACCATCCCGCACGCAATGGAGTCGACAGCCCGCACGAAATGCGGGGCTGGGCAGATGCCGGTCCTGATGTCGTCCGAGGGTTTGAAGGAGCTCCGGGACATCAGGCTGCAACGATGACGGGACGCCATCGGGGAGATTACGATAACGACGGCGGCAGCGATGCGTTTCCTGGCTATCCTAAAGAATCGTACCGAACCTGGGGCGGGTACGACTGGTATGTCACCACTATTGGCGGGCTGTGGGACAGCCTGCTGGGAGAGGGGCGGCCCTGGTACATCACCTGCGATTCAGACAGCCACCGCCACTGGGACGACCGCCGTTTGATAGATGAATCGACCTATGAAACAAAGGGATATGCTACAGTCCTGGATAAACTGGCTGAAAAAAATATCTATCAGGATTTCTACCCCGGCGAGTATAGTAAAACATGGGTACATGCCGAGCAGCGAAGCCACCACGCAGTCCTGGAAGCGCTGCGGCATGGGCACATGTTCACCGTGCTTGGCGGCCTGGTGGATAGATGTGAACTTTTTGCGCACACCAAAAGCCGCTCTGCACCTATGGGCGATACCCTGAAGCTTGAACGCCGAGGAGAAGAAGTCATAGTGAATATTCGAGTTCGGGTCCCGAAAGGGACTAATTTTGGCGGGATTGTTCCGCGCCTGCACCATCTGGATATTATTGCAGGCGATATCCTTGGGTTAACCTCGGATAGAAACCTGATGACGAATCCAACCACGAAACTTGTGGCGCAGCTTGACATAGCAGATGCCGGGCGAGACGGTGAATATATCACATTCGAACATAAGTTCAGTAATGTTCAGAAAAGTTTCTATGTCCGAGTACGAGGCACAAATACAGACGTCGATGCTCCCCGAATGGATCTCCCGGATGCAAAACCCTGGGAAGATCTCTGGTTTTACAGTAACCCGGTAATGATAGAGGTAGTTTAACTTCACAGTCGGTCTGGAGTGAAACCACGCATATGGTAACCCGGTAATGATACGGGTAGTTTGAACTTATTTTGTAATCTATTGGGCTTTTTTAATGAGATTTAGGTATAAATGAAATATAATGAGAATAAGCTATTGACGACCAACAATTATTTTGGTATATTTTGTGTGACGGTAGGCGAGGTGTACGATGGCACAAAAAACTGAACGGAGGCAGAAGTCTCCCTATATCGTACACATTGTTTCGACAATCGAAGCAAGAATCCGAGGGGGTGTCTACCCCGGCGGAAGATGGCTGCCTACGGAAAGAGAGCTTTGCGCTGAATTTGACGTCAGCCGGGCTACTCTGAGGCAGGCACTTGTCGAACTGGAAAACACCAGTCTGGTAATTCGGTCCGCAGGATGCAGGCCGTTCGTCAAATTCGATGGGGCGCACTCATCCGATAATCTCTCTTCATTAAAAACAGTATCCTCCAGAATGACGGTAGGCCTCTGCGTCAAGCAGGACTATAAATATTCAGGCACTTATCTCATTACTCAGGGCGTTCGCGAGGCTGCTAACACAGACTCTATCCGACTGCTTATCGCGGGATCGAGCGCGCAAACCCTGGAGCAGGTAGCACAGGAAGAGGCCCAGTCTCTGATGCGGATGGTGCGGGATAAAGATATTCGCGGGATCGTTATCTGGTATAGCGGAGGCGAATCAAATATCCCTATTCTTCATGAGGTTCAAGCGGCTAATATTCCGATGGTTTTTGTCGACCGCGCTCCCCCCGCAGGCATCGAGGCGGATTTTGTGAGTATCGACAACCGCAGGGCGGCATTCAATGCGGTGCAGTATCTGATTCATAAAGGCCACCGAAGAATAGCGCATGTATCCAATCCGGAACCTGTCACCACGGTCTATGATCGCAGCGGGGGCTATCGAGATGCATTGAAAGCGAATGCGATAGCGATAGATACCAAATTGGAAATGACGGGACGTCTTGAAACGATGGCTGAAGAGGGTTTCACGGCCCATGAAATTATAGATTCTTTTTTCAATCTGGAAGAGCCGCCGACTGCAATCTTTGCGGTAACAGACTTTATTGCACAGGCTCTTGTCCGCGCTCTTGAAGATCGTGGAAAGCGTGTGCCAGCAGATATGGCGATTATAGGCTTCGATGATTTGGAGCAGTGGTTTCCGCAAAAGGCATTCTTAACTACTGTCCGCCAGCCTTTTGACCGTATAGGTTTTGAAGCCGCTAATCTACTATTCAAGCGGCTGCAGGGTATTTCAGATACCTATCATACACATTTGATGCTGGATGCATCGCTAATAGTGCGCGAATCGGCATAAACAATGTATTCAAAAATGCGCAGCGAAAGTTCATTTTGATACTGGAAAGATTATCATTCGATTAAATTTCAATCAGAGTATTGACAACTCGGACTGCTTTTGGTAGAGTTGATATAAGATGTGTATAACTGAAGAAAGGATTTTAATTTGAAACAGCAAGTTACCCCTGTGGTACTGATCGTTGTAGGTGTGGTCGCGATC
>JBBRDM010000051.1:0-29531 GCA_038203935.1 Chthonomonadales bacterium | reverse complement strand
GGGATTGTGGATGGCCAGGAGATTGGCATCGCTGTGATGGATCATCCGCAAAGTTTTAGGTATCCGACCTATTGGCATGTCCGCAACTATGGATTAATGACCGCAAATCCCTTTGGACTGGCTGCCTTCACTGCGGATCATCCAGAACCAAAAGAGGGAAGCTATCTCCTCAAAGCCGGAGATTGTGTGAGATTTGTCTACCGGATCGTGATCCACCGGGGAGTTGGTTCCGATGCAGATATCAGGCAGCACTATTTAAACTTCGTCTCTCCTCCCAAAGCAGAAGCGATTCAGAATTAATGGAGAACATAGTGTTGAAATTCGCAATCTGCAATGAAGTTTTTCAGGGCTGGACATGGGATGCGGCCTGCCAGTTTGCAGCGCAGTCAGGATACGATGGGATAGAACTTGCCCCTTTCACACTTACCCCGGATATCCGTACTCTGAGTGCCGAGGATCGCGTAGATGTGCGAGCCTCCGCTGCAAAATATGGGATCGAAATAATGGGTCTGCACTGGCTGCTGGTTTCACCGCCAGGGTTGTCGCTGACCACTGCCGATCCTGCGGTGCGCAGGGAAACTGCATCCTATCTCAGATCGTTAGTGGAGCTCTGCTCAGATCTTGGTGGAAGAGTAATGACTCTGGGCTCACCGAAACAGAGGCGGGTGGAAGAAGGAGAAACAGTCGAAACGACCCGGGAGCGTTTTCTCGAAGGGGTGCGGCCAGCGCTCGATGGAGCGTATGAACTTGGAATTGTGATCTGCCTCGAACCGCTTCCGCCTCCGGAATCGAACTTCCTGTTCACCCTGGCTGAAGCGCGCAGCTTAATTGAATCATTGAATCATCCTGCAGCAAAGACCAATTTCGATATCAAAAGCGCCTGCTGGGAAAATCGACCGCTTCCGGAACTGTTTTTGGAGTTTGCACCGCATATTGCTCACTTCCACGCAAACGATACTAATCTGCGCGGACCGGGATTTGGAGATACGGACTATCGGCCTATTTTGAAAGGGCTGCATCAGGCAGGCTACGAGGGATATATCTCGGTAGAACCATTCGACTATAGCCCCGATCCCCAGACAGTCGCTGTTAAGAGTCTGGAATACCTTAAGTCCTGTATTTAGCTGCTCAAGGAGAACTCATTGAAACTGTCCGGCAGTTCCACCGCCACGGGAGAGCTGATTACTGTCCATGTTGATGATGGGCGAATCACGTCGATTAGCAGCGGCTTCACAAGCGATGCGATCGGCGGTTCTGATGTGTGGCTGGCGCCGGGTTTCTGTGATCTGCAAGTGAACGGCTACGGCGGATTCGATTTCAATGTATCGGCATGGGGAAGCGGAAACGAAGTCTCCTCCGAGCTGGAACCTCTTTTCCAAAAGCTTGCGGAGTGTGGAACAGCGTTGGTGTATCCAACGTTTATCACCAACAGCAGGCAGGCAATCCTTACGGGCATTGATAGATTAAGCAAATTGATAGAATCGAACTGCTTCATTGCCGCGGCAGTGCCGGGCATGCATTTGGAAGGTCCCTATATCTCGCCCGAAGATGGTCCGCGTGGAGCGCACCCACTGGAACATACTCGCAATCCTGACTGGGATGAGTTCCAGCGATTTCAGGACGCTGCCCGGGGACTCATCAAAATCTGTACCCTTGCTCCGGAGCTGCCAGGCGCGATTCGCTTTATAGAGCAGCTTACGCTTTCCGGCGTGACGGTCGCCCTCGGACACACTGGAGCAGAGGCTTCGGTTATAAGAGATGCCGTACTGGCTGGAGCCAAAATGTCTACCCATCTGGGAAACGGAGCTCATTCCGTGCTGCCCCGGCATCCAAACTATATCTGGGAGCAGATGGCCGACGACGCTCTTTTTGCGAGTATTATAGCGGATGGTCACCATCTGCCTCCCTCTGCAGCAAAGGTGATAGCACGTGCGAAAGGCCCGGATAAGCTGGCACTGGTGAGCGATGCCGTGGCTCTTGGCGGCCTAAAACCGGGGCGCTATGCCGAAGGGAGATATGAGGTGCTTCCGGGCGGCAAAATTGTCACTGTGGGAACTCCCTATCTTGCGGGAGCGGGGCATCTGCTGGATGTATGCGTCGCGAACGCACTCAGGTTTACCGATCTCACACTGGCTCAGGCAGTGCGCTCTGTCACGGCAATCCCAGCCAGAATTGCCGGAACAGAATCGACTAAAGGCCACCTCAAAGTAGGCTATGATGCAGACTTCACTCTCTTCCGAGTTCCGGTGAGCGGTCCGTTAGAGATTCATGCGGTTGTCCGTTATGGCCAGACCGCCTATGCCCACTAACCGCAGCACTCCCGCGAATAACGAGCGTGTCGGAGCGCAGCTAAAGTGAAAGGCAAGGTATGCAGCATTTTTTTCAAGGAGATAGGAATGAATATCGTTATTAGTGAGACCAAGCTGGAGAATGGCAGAAAAGCATCGCAGCTAGGTGCAGAGGCAATTCGGAAAGCGCTCGCGGATCAGGGAACTGCAAATATCATCGTCGCAACCGGCGCTTCTCAATTTGAGATGCTCGATGCGCTTATCAAAGAACCCGATATCGACTGGAGTAAACTCACTTTTTTTCATCTCGATGAATATGTCGGCATGCCGGAATCACACCCTGCTTCCTTCAGGAAATATCTTCGCGAGAGATTCATCGACAGGCTGCCTGTCGCACCGGCGGCGTTCCATGCCATCGATGCCGAATTGAATCCACAAGGTGAATGTGAACGGCTGAATGCGCTGCTCCGCCCTCTGCATGTTGCCGCTGCGTTTGTAGGTATCGGGGAGAACGGCCATCTCGCATTTAATGATCCTCCAGCCGATTTTGAAACCACTGATCCCTACATTGTGGTGGATTTAGATAAAGAATGCCGTCTGCAGCAGCTCGGTGAAGGCTGGTTTCCAACACTCGAAGATGTGCCCACAAAGGCAATCTCTATGTCGATCAAGCAGATATTAGCATCTGCGGAGATTATATGCACCGTACCCGATCTGCGCAAAGCTAAGGCGGTCCAGAAAACAGTGGAAGGTAAGGTAACCCCCGATGTTCCTGCATCGAGTCTGCAGAATCACCCCAATACCACTCTATTCCTGGATAAACATTCCGCTTCACTTCTGTTGAATCAATAGCAGAGAACAGTAACCGAAATTAAGAAGAAATTAAAAACCATCTCTCATCACTTGAGAATGGTGTCTTCTGATTTGTATAGTTTGATGGAGATGCGCAGCTATGGCTGAACGCCCTGATGAAGAAGATATTAAAAAATGGCACAGATGGTTTGCTATCGAGGCGAATAACGCGGCCTGGACTATGTCTGAATCGGAATCGCTGAATGAAGATCAGAAAGAAGAGCTTCTCATTATTGCGAGCGCTTCAGCATATCACTGGAATAGCATTGGAACAGAATTGAACCAGGCGCGTTCGAATATGCTTCTGGCCCGAGTGCACACTATTCTGGACCACGGACGAATCGCAAATCGGTACGCCAGTAAAGCATATGAATACTTCGAAAATAGCAATTCCGAGCCCTGGGAGATGGCGTTTGCCCATGCTATGCTGGCGCATGCCAGCTATTTAGATGGAGATCTCTCGTTATATGAGAAACACTACGGCCTGGCGGATAATCTGGGAAATCAGCTTGATAAAGAAGATAGAGAGATCTTTCTGGCAACATTTAAATTAATTCCAACATTGAAAGGCAGCAATGCAACCTAGTTTTTTTGATACAAAAGTTTTGTCAGGGCAGATCACTTTTAAGTGCCGTAACTTTATCAAGCCAATGATTCTGAGTTCTGGGCCGATTTATGATGTCACAGAAGCAGTCGCGGAGGTGAGGGTTTCAGTTAATGGAACAGAGGCGACGGGAAGAGGGGGAATCTATCTGAGCGATCTCTGGTCGTGGCCCCATCCCACGCGCACCCATGAAGATCGTGATGAGGGTATGCGGGTGTTTGCCACGCATGCTGCTGGGAATCTCACGGACTTGTGTGGAGGTGAGCCGGCACATCCGTTATCGCTCGGACTTCGTCTTCATCAGAGCCTTCAGGATATTAGCTCTGAGGATGGGCCGCCGCTTCTCTCACGGCTGGTATGCGGCAGTCCCTTCGACGCTGCAATTCACGATGCGGTTGGAAATGCGCTGGGCAGATCCTCATTTTCCCTCTATGAAGAAGCGGGCGAAATTCCAGAAGCGGATCATTTCTTCAAAGGGGGAAGCGCTGCTGAGGCCATTCGTAAATGCCTGCGTACGCCGTTACTGCAGCACGACGCCTGGCTTATTGTCAGCCAGAACGATAACGCTTCAGATATTGCTCCCTGGATTCTTAAGAAGGGTTATCATGGATTCAAACTCAAGCTGCAGGGTAAAGATAATGAAGCGGATGTCAGGCGCACCATTGAGGTGCTCCGCATGGTAAAAGAACTTGGCTGTTCTGCACCACGGCTTGCTGTAGATGCAAACTGTGCCAACCCGGATTCGGCAAGTGTGCTGGACTATCTGGAAAGGCTGAAGGCAGCCGATATCGAAACTTTTAATACACTCGAGTATCTGGAGCAGCCTACCGGCCGAGATATAGTGCAAAATCCCTACGACTGGCGTGAAGTGACGAAATTAAAGCCTGTTATACTGGATGAAGGGCTGATGTCGATGGAAGCGCTTCAGGCTGCGAAAGATCAAGGCTGGAGCGGGATCGCAATTAAAACTTGCAGGGGGCACAGTTTTTCACTGCTTTCTGCTGCTGCTGCTTATGAGAATGGAATGCTGCTTGCGATGCAGGATCTTACCAATCCGGGTATTGCTGCAATTCACGCCGCGCTAGTCGCTTCTTATCTCCCTGTGTGCAATGGAATGGAGTTAAATTCTCCGCAGTATACACCGGAAGCGAATGCGCAATTCCTTCCACGGCTGAGCGCTCTGTTAGAGCCTGGGGATGGCTTGCATACGCTGCCATCCGACAGCATTATAGGTCTGGGGGCGAACCTTTGAAATCTGAAATAACAGTAAACCCGCCTGTCGCTCATCCAGAATTCATCCGCGATACGGCACACCTCGACAGCCTGTTAAGTGAACCAACGCCCGGAGTTATTGACACGCTATCCCGATATCCAGGAGATGTGATCGTACTTGGTGCGGCTGGCAAGATGGGACCCAGCCTCACACAGATGATTGTGCGCGCCAGCGAAGCATCCGGCACGAAGCGCAAAATAACTGCGGTTTCTCGTTTCTCCTCTGCAAGCGCTGAGGATGATTTTCGAAAAATGGGAGCAGAAACCATTAAGTGTGATCTCCTCAATGAAACTGAACTCAATGCGCTGCCGGACGCACCTAATGTAATATTTATGGCTGGAATGAAATTCGGTTCGACCGGAAACGAGTCGCTCACCTGGGCTATGAATAGCTGGCTGCCCGGTATGGTCTGCAAAAAATACAGCAAAAGCAGAATTGCGGCCTTCGGAACCGGAAATGTCTATCCCCTTTCCTCGCTTCATCAAGGCGGCTCGATAGAGACCGATGCCACCGGGCCCATTGGTGAGTATGCCATGAGCTGCCTGGGAAGGGAGCGCCTATTTGAACATTTTAGCCGCACTTTGGAAATTCCATTGTCGATTCTTCGACTGAACTATGCGGTGGCTGTACGTTATGGCGTGCTTGTGGACGTGGCTGTAAAAGTCTGGAACGAAATTCCTATTCCTCTGGCTATGGGGGTTGCGAACGTTATCTGGCAGGGTGATGCGAATGCTATGGCAATACAGTCTCTCGGTACGGCGGCGTCCCCTCCCTGCATCCTAAATCTTGCTGGGCCAGAGCAGCTCAGCATCCGCCGTGTGGCAGAGCAGTTCGGTATCCTGATGGATAAAAATCCACTTTTTGAAGGGGAGGAAGCATACAGCGCACTCCTGAGTAACGGGCAAAAAGCGATCGGTCTGTTTGGATACCCGCGAGTGAGCGTAAGCACTATGCTGCAATGGATAGCGCACTGGGTCGAGCGTGGAGGTGAAAGTTTGGGCAAACCAACTCATTTTGAAACTCGAGATGGGAAGTTTTAGTAAGGATAACACTTTGATCAGACCGAGGCCAGCGCTGCTTGGATTTGAATTTCTGAGATGGAATGCCCTGCCCGTATCTCGCTGGACTACGGTTTGTATGCAGTCCTTATGGTGTGGCTGCTGTGCAGGATAGTGACGAGCTGCCGGAAAAGAAAAAGTACGAGAATGGCGTCACCATGCGTTCCATGCTCATGTCAGTTGTCCTGACGGCTCTGGCTGGCGTGTGGGTGCGCCAATCTGAAATTGCGGTGCTAGCCACACAGATTACGGAGAGCGTTCCTGCCATTCCAGGGCTGGCGGCTCTCGTAGTTATGTTGATTATAAATCAAGGAATACGTTTTGTACCCGGTTTAAGGCCGTTCACACGTGGAGAAGTGCTGGTTGTTTTTCTTTTTGTAACCGTCAGCAGCACCATCATGGGGATTGGAATTATGCAGTTCCTATTCGCCCTGATGACCGTACCGTTCTATTACCGCAGCGATGGACTGCCGGAACTGCGCCCGCTTTTGCCATCCTGGCTGATGCCGCATGATCTGACCGCAATTCGGCATCTCTACGAGCGTTCTCCTGATGGCCACATCCCATGGGAAATTTGGTGGCGTCCCGGCCTGCTGTGGCTCACCTTCTTTTTTGCGCTCTGGTGGGTCATGACTTGCATGATGACACTCTTTTATAGAGCTTGGGCCGAAGAGGAGAAGCTTGCATTTCCGCTGGTTTTTCTTCCCCTGGAAGTCACTGGCAATGATACAGGCTCTGTACCTCTGCTTAAAAATAGATTGATGTGGACTGGATTCGGACTGGCGGCGGGTTATAACTTCGTCAATATTTTACATGCTTATTATCCGTCCGTTCCATCCATAGCGCAATCCATTGATTTGAGTGCCTCGCTCAAAGATCTTCCCTGGAGCGCTGTCAGTCCTCTCTCTTTTCATTTTCGGCCTGAGCTGATAGGTCTGGGGTATCTTGTTTCCACGAATATCAGCCTGACCGTTTGGCTGTCTCATCTTATCATCAAATTTGGTTCTGTATTTGCCGCTTCCCGGGGATACGAACCGCATGGCCTCTACAGCCAGGAACAGGGCATCGGCGCCTATCTTGTATTGGCCGTGATGCTGATCTGGCAGGCGAGGAAGCATCTAAAAACTGCCTGGCAAAGTGTCTTTGTACACAGTGTAAAAGAGCCCTCGGTTGGACTTTCGTATCGAGCTGTATTTAGCGGATTGATCATAGGTTTCACCTACGTCTGCTGGTTTGCAGCACATGCCGGCATGGCGTGGTGGCTGTCCGTAAGTTATCTGAGTGTGGTACTTGCGGTAGCGTTGGTATATGGCCGAGTTCGCGCACAAACTGGAGTGCCGCTAGCCTGGCTTTTCCCGTTCGCCATGCCAAGAAGCCTGTTTCTATACTCATTTGGTTCTCAGCCGCTGGTTGGAAGCGGTCCTTCCACGATGCCAGTTTGGGTACTTTTTTCCTTTCTATCACGCGGCTACTACACTACAGTGATAGGATATCAGGTGGAAGGAATGGAGATTGCCCGGAGAGCTAAGCTCGATGTACGCAAAGTTTTGTTCGCTTTAAGCCTGGCAGTCATCGTGGGTTTCATCGTAGGCTGGTTGATTCATCTGTTCACTTACTATCATCTAGGAGCGCTGCACCGCGTGGATGGAATATGGGGTTCATTGGAGGCAGTGCAAGAATACACCTCTGCGGCGACGATGTCGACCCAGCATACACTTCCAGATTTTCAAAGGATCTCTGCGACAGCCGCAGGAGGACTGGTCGTTGTTCTGCTTTCAATGCTGCATCTCAGCATTGCCGGTTTTCCGCTACATCCTCTGGGGTACGCCATGACTTGCAGCTATGGAGAACTGTTATGGGGACCGTTTTTTATGGTGTGGATACTTAAAAGTCTGGCGCTGCGCTACGGCGGCATGCGTTTTTACCGTCAGACGATACCATTTTTCCTGGGTTTTGCCCTGGGGCATTTTGCAGTTGCTGGAATCTTCTGGGGATTGATCGGCGGCTTTTCCGACGAAGCGGTGAAGGGCTATTCCGTGATTTTCGGATAGCAGCGGATCCGTAGTTTTAGTCACAATAAGTGAAGGAGCATCTTGTGAAATACCTGAGAGAGCGCGTATTGAACGGCGAAATTTTGGCAGGCACCTGGCTTAATCTGGGATCCAGCCTAACCGCAGAAATGGCTGGCAAAGCTGGTTTCGACTGGGCGCTTCTCGATCAGGAGCATGGCCTGGGCGAACAAGAGACTCTCCTCCATCAGCTTCAGGCTCTGGAGGCGTATAAAACTGCTCCCATAGTGAGAATTGCCTGGAATGAAGCTCCGCGTTTTAAGCGTGCACTCGATCTCGGGGCATCCGGTATTATGATTCCTTATATCAATACTGCAGAGGAGGCCCAGAAGGCAGTCCATGCGATGAGATTTCCACCACAAGGCGTGCGCGGTGTGGCGAAATTCAATCGTGCTGCGGGATTTGGAAGAGAGTTTGAGACGTATTTCAGAGAAGCGAATAGCCGGCTGCTTACTGTTGTCCAGATAGAAACCCTGGAAGCAGTCAAAAACGTTCAGGATATTGCGAATATCGATGGAGTAGATGTACTTTTTGTCGGCCCGCTCGATCTTAGTGTCAGTATGGGTATTCCGGAACAGGTGGATCATCCAGATTTTCGAGCGGCGATCAAACAGGTGATTTCTGCTGGTAAATCAGCTGGTAAAGCGGCGGGAATTCTGATTCCCAATTCAGATCGGCTCGCCCTGATGGTGGAAGATGGATTTAGTTTTATAGCTGTTGGATCTGACGGCGGGTTGATAGCTAGCGGAATGAATCAGACTGCAGAATCGTTTGCAATCCATAAATCCGTGATGAAAAATAAACAGTAAGGATTTTAAGATGTCCCTGGAAGCAAAACATGAAATTCCAACCTACACTATCTATCGTGCCGGAACGCCCATCACTATCGATGGCAGAATGGATGAGCCGGCGTGGATGGCGGCTCCGGATGTGGGTGCCTTCCATTTTCCCTGGTGGACTGCAGGGAAAAAGGAGCAGACAGTGGCCAAACTCCTTTACGATGATAATGCGATATATCTGGCATATATATGCGAAGATGCGCATATCTGGGCCGAGCATACATTGCGAGACAGTAAAGTATTTAATGATGACTGTGTTGAATTTTTCGTCGCCCCAAATTCCGCAAATCCGAACGCTTATTTCAATTTCGAGATGAATGTGATTGGAATTTTACTGGATCAGTTTCATCCGCATGGGGCAGAGGCTCCGTTAACGGAGGAGTGGAATGGAACTGGAATTCAGATTGCGACGAGCATCAATGGAACTTTGAACGACGACAGCGATACAGACCGATACTGGATTCTGGAAGCCTCGATTCCTTTTCACAATTTTGCAGGTGTTGCGCGCCACACTCCTCCCGAGCCCGGCGATGTATGGCACGTTGGCCTGAACCGCTGCGGCGGCAAGACCAATGAGCAGTTTAGCCAGTGGTCACCCAGCGACACCCCGATGCCAGCGTTTCATGTTCCCTCCTGTTTCGGTCATATGACCTTTTCAGAAAGATCCAGCCCCTTCTGGAGATAGATACAGTCATGGTAGTAATAACAAAACTCATCGGTTAAATCGAATTCGTAAAAAAAACTTCACCCAACACTTCTTTCAGATCCTCGTTTCTCGTGGGAGATGGGCGATTACTTATTTTGACTTTCCCCCTTCTCCAACGAAAACAGCTTATCGTTTGTGTGTACAGGGAAGTGAAAAGGGAGTTTGGTTAACTGAGCATTCACACCACGTTTAGGACTTTTGCAATAACCTCCACGGTTATGAAAACGTTTGCAATTACGTCATCGATACCTAAGTCACGTTGGATAAAGAAACTCACGCACCTCCCTTACCGGGAGATATAGTCATCAATAGCGCGATTAATATCGCGCCGATGACCAGCGAATAACAGGGCATGAACTTATTCCAATTTGATCTTGTACTTCATGCTTATGGAGTAAGAGAGAGCTTTACGGTCTTCGTAATACCACCTTCTACTGCCGTTATAACCACTGATGTCTTAATGACTACGCTCATTGTCTGAATGAGATAAGTCATCGTTTTCGATCCAGAAGGCACTATAATATTAGCCGGGACCGTGGCAGCGCTGCTATTACTGGATAGGCCGACCGGTGTATCCACTGCTGTATCGCCAGTAAGTGTGACAGTGAGAGTTACTGTGGTGCCTCCCTTAATAGTGCTTTTGTTCAAGGTAACTGTCGATAGTACAGGTGGTTTGAGCGTGATAGTTTTAGTTTTCGTCACCATCGGCCTACCGGGAAACGCATACTTCGCAGTTAGTATTACAGTCTCATTTACAGACACCGGCTGTGTGGATACGGCAAAAGTCGCGCTTTTCTTTCCAACGGGAATATCAACTGAGGCAGGGACGGAGGCAAGAGAAGGCTCGGAACTGCTGAGAGATACGATAGCATCCCCAATAGGAGCTTCGCAGTTGAGCGCAGCTGCTCCGGTGACGTGGCTTCCACCGTAGTCTGGATTAGGAGAAGCATTAAGAGTACTTAAAGCAGGAGGCATGAAATAGGGATTTCTGGCGACCACAAGCGCATTATCCCATCGAGCGTAAGCGTAGTACTGGCCGTCCGGCGAGTAAGTTATGGAGTGGACTGCGCCTTCGCCGAAGTATCCACCACTGATCACTTCCTGATCGTAACGTTTATCCATACCACCATTGGACGCTTTCCAGAAAATGAGATTATTCTTAGTTACTCCATTTGCGGTGAAAAATGATTCAGCTGCAACATTGTCAGTACACGGATCACAGGCAACCGCGTACACGTGGCCGCCAAACCCGCTGGAATCTGCCCCCCCTCCATGCTGCCATTTCACAGACAAGTCAGACGTCTTGAGCAGGGCTAAGCCATATGATCCATGACGAAATCCAATCGCGAGCGATGCTCCATTTTCTGTGAAGGAAACAGAAGAAGGTTTATCGTAGTTTTGATTAGCGAGTACCGCAAGATCACTCACGCGGTGAATGGCTACATAACCTATTTCTGAAACGAAAACTGCAAGCGATTTTCCATCTGGTGAAAAAGTCACACCACCACTGTATTCCGGAGTCCCAGAAGGAATCGAAACGGATCGAATAAGACTGCCATCCGAACTATGACGAAGACATAATAAGAAATTACCACTCGTGCCTTCCACTGAGGCGAACATCGACCCATCTGCTGAATAGACAGCCTGCCAGACTGACAGCGGTATTGTGTACGAGAGCACAGGAGCGTCTGCATTTTGAATATTCCATACATAAAGCATTCCTGACGAGCCCGGTCCTTGAACGCCGACTGAATCCGTACACACTGCTAATTGTGACCCGTCGGGAGATAGTGCGACATGGCTAACGGGTTCACCCTGCTCAGGAATACCGCCGATCTGAATCGAGCATAACTGCGCGCCATCGAGTGCCTGCCATACTTTGACTGTTCCATCTGCACTCCCAGAAGCAATTCGCAAGCCATTCGATGACCAGGCAACAGAAGTCACATTGCTTTCGTGAAAATTAAAAGCTGTCCGCTGCGTGCCTTTTGAGTCTGTGTAGCTTAAAGGAGATCCATCTGCAATGTTTACAACGTTAATAAATCCTCTCTGTGCCGAGTAGATTACATCGCGGCGAATACCTCCGACAGCCAGCAGAGAGGCCGACGGCGTTCCAAATGGCCAGACTCCGAAAGACTGTGGTGTTCCATATGGAAGTGTCCAAAGAGTTTGCATAGCTCCAGTTATAGAGTCCCAGGATCGAACATTTCCATAGGAACCTGGATTACCAAGTTCTGGATAGTACTCTATCGACATTCCGTAGATCGTATTTGGATTCTGCCAGATCAACCCAATCACGTTGGGAGTTTGGTTACTGCCAGCGATACCTACATTGAACAACTCTTCTACATTTGTTCCATCCTGACCGTTTTGCAAGATTATGGATTGGTGTGTATAAGGAATGTTCGCTGTTGCTGACATACGAGCATACGATGCGAGCAGCGATGCGTCCGGTGAAAATGTATTTATTGGTGTTGCAAAGCTCCAGAATGCGAGAGGGTTTAATAGAGAATCGTAGAGTGTGGTCAAATCGTTGTTTTGTTCTTGCCCGAAGCTAGCTATTTGATTCACTCCCGCAGCAAATCCATAAATTGAAGACCTGCTTCCTAAAGGAGTGCCATCCGATACTTTGAAACCTGAAACCACCTGTTTACCAGCACTGTCGCTTGACCGAACATAGACATAAGCCCCATTCGACGTAAAGGATAATACATTAAAATCTTCCGGCAGGCCATTGGCTGTATACGCTACACCTATCGGCTGCTTCCATAGCAGAACGCCGCTTGGAATACTCCACATTTTTACATAGTTGCTGTCGAGATCCTGGCCGAAAGTGGCGAGTTTGTTTTCAGTGGGAGATAACATTGTGCGATACGAATCATGGCCGTTATAGGTAGAAATCGTTTTGAGCAGCATTCCATCTTGGAGACGAAAAACCTTTGCTTCATTAATGGATACTGCGATTCCACCAACCTGGGCTGTCACCAGTATGGTGCCATCGGCTGATATACATGCGCCGCCAACAGACACCATATGGCCGCCTCTCATCCAAACAATATCAGGTGGCCCCTGAGCGTTTGTGAGACTATAACTTAAAAATAAAAATAGTAAAATTAAAATTTGCTGGAAGAACAATGATAAGACATAACGATTAAGTGTCCTGCAGTTCATCAATACTCCAATCATTACGAGGATTTTAATGATGCTGCAATTTTCATGCCAAGCACCGAGCTATTAAAAACAACATTAAAACGCATGCCAAGAATCTAGGCGCTCACTCATATGTTTAAATTAAGACAATGAGTTATTATAAATGATATAATTGACATTATTAATTATTTTTTATATTGCAGACCCCCATACCGAGTCCAGTCACCGTCCTCTGGAGAAGTGTTTGTCCCTTTGTGAAGCTTAAAAATAAGGCAGCGCCTACTCTTTTGGCCTGAGCAGTATCGGTTTGCCATCGGAAGTAATCGTCTGGCGACTTTCCATCTGCACACAAATGCCAGGAAGCAAAATTAGGTTTCAATCGCGCACGTGTCGCCAGCGAACAACACTATTCGTATCAAAGTAAGCAGCTCGTCACCAGTCTTGCGGGCAAGCACGAAATCATCAACGTAGGCATTAAGCTCGGGCAGATCGATCTGATGGGCATCGGAGACAGCGATAACCAGAGGAGCGAGAGCCGCTTCACCTCCCACACTCTTGATGAAATACATATCTTATGAAAGGGAATACACTCTGGAGAAAAGGTGGAATGGCTTTGCCCGTGCGGATCAGATTTTCCAGCATGGTCTCTGAAGTAATTATCGAGACCGCCTGATCACTAGAGTTGTTTGTTTTGTATGATAGACTTCTCCTTTCATCAGCATTATAAATAACCTGTACTTATTACTGATGAAGGATCAATACTGAATTGGAAGCTGCAACGCTCATAACAGCTAATCAAGAGAAAAATGCTCTTGACGATTTTTTATTATCAATTATTTCTTAGAGGATGAAGGCTTGAATTTT
This sequence comes from Chthonomonadales bacterium, assembly GCA_038203935.1. GTDB lineage: Bacteria > Armatimonadota > Chthonomonadetes > Chthonomonadales > Chthonomonadaceae > JANXSG01. The sequence continues at coordinate 15,828 of JBBRDM010000051.1, read as the reverse complement.
TTTATTTGATTGCAAAATATTGTTCTAATTTGCAAAATTGATTGAAGGATTTAATGTCAAGGGAGTCGAAGTATCGTACAACTGATACTGAATGTGTCTTGCTGGAAGGTTATAAGACAATTATTGTTATGAGGTAACCAACTGTTCTCATGCCTGATATCAACCCTGAAGCTGATAACTCTCTCTGGCAAATTCGACTTTTCGGCGCTCTCGAAGTGGAGAAGCCGAATGGTGAGCATGTTGCGCTTTCCGGTAAGAAAGCTGGCGAACTGCTTGCCTATCTTGCAATCCATCCTTATCAGTCCCACCAGCGTGAAAAATTGATCGATGTTTTGTGGAATGATTCTGATATCGTCCACGTGCGGACCCGCCTCAGGCAGGAAATTGCCGCATTGCGTTCTCTCTTTCCCGCCAAAGGGGGAGAGTCGCCCCTCCTCCGTATCTCTTCTCAAGAATGTCAGCTTCAGCCATCGGTCAAAGTGGATGCTATCCAGTTCCTCGAAGCGTGTTCGACCGCAAAACAAGAAATGAATACGGATGCGAAAATAAGGCTCCTTGCGGAGGCTTGTGCGCTCTATCGTTTCGATCTGCTTTCCGATTACAGTGAAGTATGGATCCATGGGGAGCGAGTTCGTTTCAGCCAGATATTCGAGCAGGCGTTATACGATCTTGCCGAAGCCTACAGGGAAAATCAGCAGTACGCCAATTCCGAAGAGACGCTCAATCGGTTGCTGATACATAATCCCCTCATGGAGGAAGCCCATGTTTCGCTGATGCGCATCTACGCCGACCTGAAACAGCCCACCCGCATTCTGCAGCAGTACCAGACCCTCGAACGATCCTTGCACGATAAGGCCGGAGTATCACCATCCGAAAGTGCACGCAATATCGCTGAAAATTTGCGCATAAACATCACCCATCCTGGTTCTGTCTCCGAGGTAACCGGACCAGAAATCCTAACTCATGCAGTGGTGCAATCTAAAACGCAAAATCATAGTGAAGCTCATTTTGATCCCTTCGAAAATCTCATGTCGGATGTAGATGTTGATTTGCGTTCCATACCTATAGTTAAGCCACGTTTAGTTCGGAGACACTATGTTTCTCTGATCACAATTTTACTTGTGTTTGGTGTGGTCTCTGCTGGCTTATGGCACCGGAAGAGAACCTATCCAATATCGACTAAAGTTACGAAGTCTACTCAATCTGTGCCAATTACGAGGCATACAGAGAAGTTGGTCTATCTGGATAAACCCAAGCCTGGAGAGTTACCGAATGCGGAAGCACGAGGGATCGTTTACACAGATTTTGGTATGATTGTCACTGGAAATATTCAGACCGAAAAGGAGGATACAGATATTCTCACCATGTCTTGGGATAGCAAAGGAACGATTAAGTGGAGGAAGCGATACAGCAGTCCAGAACATGATTGTGACAGAGCGTTCTCAATTTGCAAAGACAGTAGTGGCGGTGTCTATGTCGGCGGGGAGACTTATATACGGGATCGACCGGGAAAGCCGGGAGAATGGCATATGTTACTGCTGCACTATGATCCAATTGGAAAAGAGACTGTGATTTGTTCGAAACATACTTCACTGCCCCATATAGATGGAATTGATGTCGTGCAGGATACCAAAGGTGGATGTTTTATCTGTGGAGACACTTTAGTAAACGGTAAGCAGACAGGACTATTAATGCATTGCAATGCCGCAGGGAAACTGTTGTGGGAAAAACCAATTGGCGGCATAAATACGCACGTTAGCCGGTTAAATCCCAATGGCGCAGGCAATGTCTACTGGTGTGGAACATCGAGGAGCAGAAAAAGCCAGAGAGAAAGTGATACTGACTGTGTAATCGGTTATGTGGATTCGAATGGAAAGGAGATATGGTCCCATCCTATAGAAGGCCCCGCTTTGGGAAATAATTCCGCAAATAAAATAACCACAGACAGAGCGGGGGATGCCTATGTAGGCGGAATTTTCTGTACAGTTGATCCTATACACGGCGGGCACGAGATGAAATTAGGGGTTGCAAAATATGGGCCGAAAGGAGATAAGATATGGCTGACAATAGTCCAAGAATCCGGCCCAGAAGTCGCCTTGAATGGAATGGAAGTCGATTATAAAGGGGACTTTGTTATAGGCGGCACTGAGATATTACCGAACGGTAATTCGGATATTGTATTAGCACGGTATAATACCTACGGCGAGAAATACAGATGCTGGCACTACACTGCGCCCACGGGTTTTAAAAGCGCTGCATTGACCGCTCCAATGCTGTTTCATAATGGTGAAGTAATGATTGTAGGGGAGATTTCTACAGGCGATTACTTTATTCTAGATACTGCTGTAAGCTCCGTTTTTCGTGCTCGCTTTTCTTCAGATTGCAGCTTAACGGAGCAATCGATTTACGATTCTGAACATAATTTGCTGACTGTATCTCGCTTCGCTACCCCAGAAATTATCGTTGGCCAGGTTGAACTGCCAACCAATACTGTACTTCGAAAAGATGAACGTGCTTTCATGGTTCTCCATTACTAAATCCCCACATAACACCTCAGTATCGTTTAGATATTTGTTCAAATCCCCACCCTCACACAAGTAAATTTTTACCCCTTTTTTCAATTTCTCTCGAATTTCCCAAACTCTTACGCTCAGTTTACGCCTCTACGAACGCCTTTTCACTATACTAACCTCATGGTTAGCCCATGACAGCAAGAACGGGAATCACACATTTAACTCACTTTCAACGTCAATTATGCGCCAGAAAATAAGCTCCATAAATGCGCGGAAAGGCAATCGAAACAGCATAATCTAAACAACCAAGGTTATTATAAACCCTAGGGAAATACGAGAATTAAGACCTCTTTGATGTAGATCCAATTTAAATGACCATTATAGCTCAGTTAGAAAGGCTGGTTAACGTTATGCGTGTGCTGCAATCTCCTCATTCTCCTATTCACTTCTCGCTTGCTTTGAGATTCATTCTTCTTGTTCTGCTGAGTTTGTTCGCCTCTGTACAGGCATACGCTCAGAGTTATACCATTATTGATCTTGGCTCGCTCGGGGGCGGCTATAGTATAGCCACTTGTATTAATAATAAAGGACAAGTTGTCGGAAATTCGAACACTAGTGGAGACCAAGTACTACATCCCTTTATTTGGTCGAACGGCCATATGACCGATATTGGAGCGCAGGGCAACTTTATGGTGCATGGCGTCAACAATAACGGTCAGGTTGTTGGATTTTTAGATTCGGGTGATTCTTTTAACCCAGTACGCCACGCCATTTTATGGCAAAACGGTGTTATAACTGACATTGGAACGCTAGGAGGCAGCGTAAGTAGTGCATCTGGCATCAACAATAATCTACAGATTGTCGGAGGTTCGCTTCTTTCTGGCAACAATGTAACCCACGCCTATTTATGGCATAATGGCACAATGACGGATATTGGAGACCTTGGGGGGAGCTATAGTTACGCAGATGGCATCAATGATAATAGTCAAGTGGCGGGGTATTCAAACCTTGCTAATGGTACTCCTCATCCTTTTATTTGGTCGAACGGCCATATGACCGACATTGGAGACCTCGGGGGCAGAGCTAGTTATGCCAATGGTATCAACAATAATGGTCAGGTTATCGGATTTTCATACCTTACTGGTAACTCGGCGGAACATGCATTTATATGGCAAAACGGCATCATGATTGACATGGGAACTCTAGGTGGTGATTATAGTTATGCAGCTAGTATAAATAATAACGGTCAGGTTGTCGGCCATTCAACTTTTGCTGGTAACAATGTAGACCACACTTTTTTATGGCAGAACGGCACAATGACCGATCTCACTACACTAATACCACTCAATTCTGGTTGGGAGATTCTTGAAGCTAACAGCATCAACGATGCTGGCCAAATCGTCGGATATGGTAGTATTCAGGGTCAGTATCATGCATTTCTTATGACACCAGATGCAATTACAAATATTACTGCTATTACTACTTCACCGAATCCAGTCACTGGCAGTAATACTGCTGAAGGCAATGTTACACTCTCATCTGCTGCAGTGGCAGATACTCTTATAACGCTTGCTAGTAATTCCCCCACCGCGATGGTTCCTGCGAGTGTGACGGTGTTGTCAGGGAATACATCTGCTGCTTTCCCAATTACTACATCCCCGGTATTAAGTGATACTACGGTAACACTATCTGCCACTCTAAATAGTATTACCAAGCAGGCTTCCCTCACAGTAACGCCTTCAAAACTGGTTTCTTTGACCACATCACCTAATTCTGTCGTGGGCAGTAAACCAGCCACCGGCAAAGTCACTCTAAGCGGCTTCGCACCAGTTGGCGGATATGAAATTCTTCTGACCAGTTCCGATACCTCTACAGCATCTGTTCCAGTATCTGTCACTGTACCTGATGGATTGAAGACAGTCACTTTTCCCATATCCACAACCCCGGTCGCGGCATCCACTTCTGTAACAGTTAGTGTTGCTTTTGGAAGATTTACTAAAGCTGCTACGCTCACAGTAACCCCTGTACAGCTTGTTGCTTTGACCACATCACCTAGTACCGTCGTGGGCAGTAAATCAGCCAAGGGCAAAATCATTCTGAACGGCTTTGCTCCGGTTGGTGGTTATGAGGTCAATCTGAGTAGTTCCGATACCTCTATAGCGTCTGTTCCAGTCTCAGTTATAGTGCCTGCTGGATCGAATACAGCCACTTTCCCCATATCTACAACACCGGTCGAGGTATCCTCATCTGTTTCAATTAGCGGTTCGTACGCAGGAATTACGAAGGACACTAGTCTCACAGTAACTCCTATACAAATGTTTTCTTTGACTACATCACCTAGTTCCGTCGTGGGCGGTAAGCTAGCCACGGGCAAGGTAACACTGAGCGGATTTGCTCCGATTGGTGGATACGAGGTCAGTCTGAGTAGTTCCGATACCTCTACAGCATCTGTTCCAGTATCTGTCACAGTGCCTGCCGGATTTAATACAGCCACTTTTCCCATATCTACAACACCGGTCGCTGCATCCTCCACTATTTCAATTAGCGCCTCATTTGGAGGAGTCAGTAAGGCCGCCAGCGTCACTGTCATCCCAGCTTCTCTGCTTTCATTTTCGCTTAAATCCACATCAGTATTCGGTGGAACAAATGACACTGCTACCGTAAAACTCAACGGAAATGCACCAGTTGGAGGAACAGTAATAATACTGAACAGCTCAGATTCTGCAGCAGTACTGCCTGCTAATGTCACTATCGAGGCTGGTGCCACATCGGCAACTTTTACCATCATAACAATCCCAGTTAGCTCCGATCTAACCATTGGACTTCATGCTATCTACAACGGTGTAGATAAGACTGCTAATATAACCGTGAAAGCGCCGGTAATAACATCATTGGTGCTTAAGCCCAATTCTGTAAAAGGGGGCGTAAGTAGTGTAGCAACCATTACTCTGTCTAGCTTGGCACCGACCGGAGGATTACCGGTTTCACTCTCGAGCAGCGATACTAGTTCTGCTATAGTTCCGGGAAGTATAAATGTTGCCGCAGGGCAAAAGACTGCGACATTTACAGTTACTAGCCAGACAGTATCAATTCTGATGAAACCTGTCATATCGGCAGTCACTGGAATTATCACGAAGAGCGCCACCCTTTCGGTGAAGCCTTGAAAAATTGTATCACCCATCACTATTAGTGCTACAATTTGGGCAATGGTCATGAAAGCACACAAGAGCTTTCATGACCATTACACCTTAACCGAATTGAGTCGATTCATAGATCGGTTGCCAGGGAAGTGGACTCTTCCTGTGCAGCTATTTCATCTGGCATTAGTGTCGTTTGGTTCTGGTGTATAATAAAGTGGGGTGCAATGGATCGCGCTCCACTTTTTTTGAATTGTACGGCTTTCTCCATCTTCGTAATATATTCTAACCAAATATATGCTTACTCATAAATTTCCCTGATGAATCGGATTACAGCAGCCGATAATAAGAATGAATCTCTGATTCATTCACCACTTTGATCCCCTCTTCTGGCCATAGACGCCAGTGCACTCATATTTCATCGGAGGCTCCGGCACGATGCTGATTAAGGAATTTGAAGCGTATTCCCTGAAAGACTGCCTGCAGCAGGTGCGCAATGAACTTGGCTCCGATGCCGTCATTCTTGAGACCCGCAAGTTTCGCAAAGGCGGATTACTCGGCTGGGGAGCAAAAGATGCCGTCTGCATCGTAGCTGCTATCGGGATTACTGTTCAGGACGATCTCCCGCAAAGTAATAACGGCTCTTCCAGCAGATCGCGCTCGGCTGCGCTCGGTAATTCTGCAATAGTCCAGTCGCAGACAGATAAGCAGGACGATTCTATCAATGCCTGGCTGAAAGCTGCCTCTGAGCAGAAAGACCGGCTAACCAAGCCCCAGCCACAGACATCCATCTCCCCTGCGCCGGCAAAAACGATAACGGAAACCGTTAAACCGAATCAGCCCGCATCTGCTGCGCTTGCTTCAGCGGCTGCCCGAAATGCTTATACTCGCGCAGGCAGTAAACCGAATAAACCTAATTCTAATGCCCCTGCAGTTTCGAAATATAATGAAAAGAGTTCAGTCGGGCTGGCTGCCCCAGCGCCGATATCGCAATATAACCAGGCGGCGACACTCGAGCAGGCGGCACACGCGGTGCATTCGAAAAATCTCGATCAGGAGAGAATTGCCGCTCTGGAACGCACCATGCAGGAGATACGGGACACACTGACTGCACTGCATCAAAACCAGCAGGGGAGTGAAGAGCGTACCATGACTGCCGTGCTCGCCGCAGTGCAGCCTTCGCTGGACAGCGCAGCACGCCCATTTCTTGAAAACGAACCCGCGCTGCTTTCCAGATTCCCTGATCTATATCAGACACTGGTTTCGAGCGGCGTATCCCCTGATCTGACGCATGAACTGATTGAGTCGCTGCCGGATTTTACAGCATGGAGCGAGGAGGCACGGCCTTCTCTCGCAGAATCTGCGCTTCGCGATGTGATTTCACGCCGCGTTCCCGCCGGGGGGCCGCTGGAACTCCAAACAGGAAAATTGAAGGCAGTGGCGCTCATCGGCCCGACGGGCGTCGGAAAAACGACGACAATTGCTAAGCTGGCCGCCCACTATGCGCTGGTAGAAGGCAAGAAGGTCGCACTGCTTACCGTAGATACCTATCGTATTGCAGCAGTCGAACAGTTGAAGATTTACAGCCAAATTATTGATATTCCGATAGGGGTAGCCTATAGTCAGGCGGAGGTATTGGAAGCAGTGGAGCAGTTCAAGGACTACGATCTGTTGTTGATAGATACTGCGGGGCGCAGCCATAATAATGTAATGCAGCTGGGCGAACTGAAATCTTTGCTGGAGTCGGTGCAGTGTGAAACCCATCTCGTACTCTCCGCTTCAACCAAAGAGCAGGATATGCTGGATGCAGTTCACAAATTTTCTGCAGCAGGTGTGGATAGGCTTCTGTTCACCAAGCTGGATGAGACAAACAGCTATGGAACCCTTCTGAACACCGTGGATGCCACTGGAATACCACTCTCGTACTTCACTACCGGGCAGAAAGTCCCGGAAGATATCGAACCCGCCGAGCCCTCCCGTTTTACAGATATGCTCCTCGGAAACTAAATATCTGTGTTCATTTTGGATTAGAAGCCTTCATTCAAATTTCGAATGAAGGCTTCTGATTTTTAAGTGTTCTCTTTTCAAACAGGACATATGAAATGAATAGTGAAAGCTGTATTTAATGTATCGTATGGTTTTAGTGTAGCTTGACACTGCTCTTGTATCGAATGTATACTCTAATAATTATTTATTAAAGAGGTTATGAGATGTCTCAGCCAGTAACAGTACGATTGTTAGATCCAACTGCAGAAGAGCTAAGGGTGATCGCTCGCCGCGAACATCGTTCCGTGAGTGAAATTGGTGCAAGATTCATAGATGAGGGACTGCGCCAATATCGATTTCCCTATATCGAATTCAGATCTTTCAACGGCGAGCGTCATGCCTGTATTAAGGGGGCGCTTCAAGTGTGGCAGCTTATACTGGTTGCCAAAGACTATAGTATGGAGATCGATAAAGCAGCTGAGCACCTGGATTTAAGACCAGATCAGGTTCAGTCAGGAATTAACTATTATGAATCTTATCCTGATGAGATCGAACAAGCATTACAAGATAATAATCTGGGATATGAGCAATTGAAAGCTTTGCTTCCAACTTTGAAGTTAGCTGCAATACCTGCCGATTCAAAGACGGTGGACGTTTGATATGCTGGCTTACTTACTGGACGAGCAGATATCTAACGTGATCGCAGAACAGATACGTACAAAACGCCCTGACATTCGTATCGAAAGCGTACTGCGCTGGCAGGAAGGCAATTTAAGAGGAAAACCAGATATTAATGTTCTTTCCGAAGCATTGAAAGAAGGTCTTTATCTTGTAACTTATGATCAGAAGACCATAACGCCACTACTGGTAGAGCTTGCTATGAGTGGAACACCTTATAGTGGAGTTATTTTTGTGGACAGAAACACGATTTCCTCAGATAATATCGGTAAGCTCGTTCGAGAGTTGATTGCTTTCTACGATGCCTATAGTGAGCTGAATTGGACTGATAACGTGATGTTTCTAGTATCTGGTTAACCTCGCTATGTTCTGGCCCAGCACTAAAGTATCGGTCTGGAATTTCAAAGCCCATCTTCGTTCACTATAGCTTCCTGCATGGGCTGGAGTTCGGATGCTGTGTGGCAGTATCTACATAGATAGCGAGCACTGTTTTAAGGGATAAGTGGACGGGACTATTTTCCAGATTATTCGATAAAGGCTTTAAGCCTTTGGAATCCGCCGTCATCTAGGAGCTAAAGAAAGCTTTACCTCCAGATGCCACCGCTCTTATTACAGAGCAGTTGGCTCTTGTTACTCGGGTTGACCGTGATAAAGCGGGCCGCGAGCCTTATTTGTTAACTCATAAAAATGGCAAACCCTGGTCGGAACCTAGACTTCGCTTTACAGCTCAGGATAGCGAGTTAAAGTTGGCAACGCTGCGGTTTCGCCTGACTGACAGATCCGATACTTGGGCAGTTAATTTCATTTTGATATCTGGACATATCTCCTTTTTGATGTTCAAGCCGAGTGTGTCGACAATACTGTCATGCTCGAAGATAGAGGTAATTACCTTCAAACTACATCATGACCCTATGCAGCCTCCGGAATGGATTGAGCCAAAATTAACTGATAGAGCCTGGCTTAACCTTTCTGGCTGGGTAGCAGAATGGGATTGCGCGACACAAAGTCATTACGATTTGCGAACCACTCATTTCGAAACAGGTGGAAATAAAACTAAGTGAGTTAGAATCTACGCTTCCGCCGGACTACCTGGAACTGGTTTCGCAGTTCGATGGAGCGACTCTGGACACCTGCTCCGTGCTCGGTTTGAATGATATATATGAGGTAGTATTTCATGAAGACACCCTCATTATACTGGTCGATTTTATGGGTGAATCCGGGCTTGTTGCGTTGCAGGACACCAGTGATGGCGCAACTTATTACGCGGAGTATAAAGGCGATGAGCTGGTTCGCCAGAGCTCTTTTCGTGAGGCGCTCATAAATTCTCACACAAGTAGTGAGAGGAGAGCATTTCTTTTCTCCAGTTTCATCTTCATCTACATTGTATTTTGATCCGTCTATGTTTCAGTCCAAATTATATGAAAGATGACGTTGATAATAAGGACGTTCTTTCAGGGATATTATTCATGTAGCTGCCAAAAAAAGTTGTTAAATATCTCGAAGATATTCGTCATAAGCAGAGATTTGGCAGAGACTAAACCCATGGATACTAGAGGTTTAAATCCCCTCAACTGATTTATCAAATTCGCTTATCAGGGATTTGGGTGCCTGGCTTCTCCATGCTTCGGTGATGAGTTCGGCAAGTTCGTCCGCTTCGATTTCTGGGAGGCGAACGAGGATCGCTGGAAAACCGTTATAATGGGGTTCTGTGAAAAACTTATCCTTATCTGCCGCCAGCAGCATCTCTTTCTCCGACTCATCTGCAACACGGAGCGCGATCACATCGTTATTCGGAATGCGCGGCTTTTTCGGCACGATACGCTCCTGCCATACCCACGCAAACCCCTTCTGTTTACCCTTATTCAGCACCGAGAAGGCAAATCCAGTATCTCCCTCCTCCGTCTCGGGAAGCGATAAAGCTATGCGTCGCACATCCTCCTGGCTGGCCATCGCAAATCTCCTGCATTATAAATTTATCGGATCGTTAAGTTGATTGAACTATTCGTCAAAAAGTGAAGTTTATCCTATAACTGGTATTTTTAATCCCTGTTGAAGTTCAATACTAACCGTACATTTGAAGGAAATGCCATGTATTCCGCCGAACTGGAGATTTAAGAAATTTAATCTCTGCAGGTTTTAAAGGAGAGCCATCTGAATGAAATGGCTGAAGGTAATGCTGCTTTTTGTACCGATCAGCCTGGCCGGCCATTTTATGGGGGCGAACTCCACGCTGATGTTCATTTTTACGTGCCTGGCGATTATACCGCTGGCCGGCTTTATGGGCACTGCCACCGAAGAGCTGGCCAAATACCGCGGCCCTGCGGTTGGGGGCCTGCTGAATGCCACTTTCGGCAATGCTACAGAGATGATCATATCGCTTATCCTGCTCCAGAACGGGCAGGTAAGTGTTGTTAAGGCCTCGCTGATCGGCTCGATTGTTGGAAATATACTTCTCGTTCTCGGCCTGTCCGTACTGCTGGGCGGTGTCAAGTATAAAGTCCAGGCATTTAATAAAGATATGGCTGGGATGCACGCGTCTATGATGGCCATGTCGGTAATCGGCCTCTTGGTACCCGCTCTGTTTGTGCGGAACATGCCGGGCATGTCTGAATCCAGCATGAATCCCCGAGTCCTTCATCTCAGTCTGGCGGTGGCGGCCGTTCTGTTCATTCTCTATTTCGGAAGCCTCCTGTTTTCACTGTATACGCATGAGAGCCTTTTTAGAGTGGAAGAGGACCACGAGCCGCCCGAATGGAAACAGTCGACCGCGCTGTGGGTTCTGCTTGTGGCAACTATCATAGTTGCTTTCGAGAGCGAGATGCTGGTTAAAACCATCGAACCGGTGGTAAAACAGTGGAATGTAAGTCCGTTGTTTATTGGAATTATCGTGCTGCCTATAGTGGGAAATGCTGCTGAACACAGCGCCGCCGTCATGATGGCGCTTCGCAACAAGATGGATATCAGCCTGAATATTGCGGTATCCTCGAGTACGCAGATCGCCATGTTTGTAGCGCCTGTAGTCATCTTTATCAGTTTTATGTTTGGTAAGCCGATCACTGTGCTCTTCAGCAACCTGGAACTGATCTCTGTTGCCGTTGCGGCTGGAATCGCCGTTCTCATTGCGCTCGATGGTAAATCTCACTGGCTGGAGGGCGCGCAGCTTTTAGCAACCTACATAATTATTGCATTCGCTTTCTTTTTCGTTTCGTAGATGCCGTTGCTGAGTCAAACCGCTCAATATCACTTTCAAATATGGGGCTGGATAAAGTTGCGATCGGATATTTCAACCTGGAGTGCAGAAAACTATCCTCCGCTGGAGCAGGAATTCTATCTGCAAAATACGATCGAAGCTGCAAAACAGCTCTTAGACTGTATACTGATCTACCGTTCACCACAAGGGGTGACAGCGGGCCGGATAAGTGAGACGGAAGCCTACCTGCATAATGATCCAGCCAGTCATGCATTTAGAGGCATGACCAGAAGAAATGCAGCTATGTTTGAAGCTCCAGGCCGAGCTTATATCTACTTCACCTATGGAATGCACTACTGCCTGAATGCAGTCACAGCGCCCCGGGAAGTCGGCGAAGCGGTGCTCATAAGAGCGGTGGAACCGCTATTTGGATGGGAACTTATGGTCGATCGAAGGAGTCTATCTGGTTGGAATATTGAGGATATCACCACCGCTTCAACACAGGAAGACATCCAAAAACGGCTTAAATTTGCAAGATTGCTTAGCGGCGGGCCAGCCAAACTGTGCCAAGCTTTCGGTTTAAGCAGTGAGCAGAATGGAATCGATTTGACGAATGGGAATACGCTCTGGATATCAAAACCCAGCGTCTCCATTACAAAAGAGGTCCTATCGTCAAAACGTATTGGGATTACTAAAGGCGTTGAAAATCCATGGCGATTTACTCTTTCTGGCGATGCATACACTTCTCGCTGACCTCAACTAGAATCGAGCCTCAATATTTTGAATTCTTCTAGCCTACCGAACATATTCGTCGTCCCTCCATTATGGCTGGCACTGCTGCTGGTGACGGCGCTGGTACTGGTGTCGGTCAAAATGAGATGGCTGACTCTTAGCGGCGCTATTTCTACTTTTGTAGTCGGAATGGTTATCTTTTGGAAAGGCGGCGGATACTTCACGATTCCGCTGCTGACTTTTTTCATCTCCTCATCACTGCTTTCAAAGCTGCGCGGCGCAAAAAATTCAGGCGGGAGAAATGCAGCTCAGGTCTGGGCAAACGGTGCCGTGGCCGCGGTGATCGTGCTGATGTTCTGGCACTATGTCCATCTCTGGCCGATGTTTTTATCTCGGATTCTGCTCATGCTCTACCTCAGCGCGTTATCTGCGGTAAATTCCGATACCTGGGCCACTGAGATAGGTCGTCTCTCCAAATCCTCACCTCGACTGCTGTCCAACTGGAAGACGGTGCCTCCCGGTACTTCTGGCGCTGTAACTGGACTAGGGCTGGTGGGTGGAGTGTTGGGAGCAATTGTGATCCCGCTTTCGGCGCTGCCGTTCTGGCATCTCGATCTGCTGGAGTTCGTAGTGGTAGCCTGGGCCGGAGTCTTGGGAAGCCTGGCAGATAGTCTCCTGGGAGCTACTTTCCAGGAAAAGTTCCAGCTAGCCAATTCTGATCTGACCACCGAAGAGCGTATACCGGGTGCGCGGCAGCGACTCACTGCCGGACTTCCCTATTTCAATAATGATGTCGTTAATTTTTTTGCGAGCCTGGTCGGAGTACTATCCGCCTGGGTAATGCTGCGATTCAGCGCGTTTCCTTAGAGATTATTGAGAATTTTACAATCTTAATTTACCACGCCCCAGATGCTCGTTCCCTATGGGAGAATCGCAAAAGAGGGCTATCTTCGCATTTCCGCTCTCTGAAAACACCAGAAAAGTAGGATTGTCCGCGAAATATGAGGTGGAAAGCATTTTCGTCGGCCAGATTCAAATTTATATCAGGAGAATAAGCCATGCGTGATCCGCGTTTTCGGCAGTTTGCACAGCATCTTGTAAAACACGCCACGAAAGTTCAGCCTGGTGAGAAAGTGCTGATCGAGGCATTCGACATACCTACGGACTTTACGGCCGAACTCGTTCGAGTTATCGCAGAGGCGGGCGGTCTGCCACTGGTTAGTACTTATCATCAACAGGTTTTGCGCGCGCTGTACTCAGTCGCTACCGAAGAGCAGATGAAAACTATAGGCGAAGTAGAACGTAAACGCATGGAATCAGTGCAGTGTTATATCGGCGTACGAGGCAGCCACAATATCAGTGAGTTCAGCGACATACCCAAGGAGCGTATGACCCTGTATGAAAAGCACTGGTGGAACTATGTTCATTCTGAAGTGCGCGTGAAAAAAACCAGATGGGTTGTGCTGCGGTGGCCGCATCCGAGCATGGCACAATTAGCGGGAATGAGTACGGAGGCTTTCGAAGACTTCTATTTTCAGGTCTGCGCCGGTGTCAACTATACAAAGATGGCGGCCGCGATGGAACCTCTGAAAGATCTGATGAACCGAACGGATAGCGTACATATCACCGGGCCGGGGACGGATCTGCGTTTCAGTATTAAGGATATTCCTACCATCCCATGTTCGGGAGAGGTGAATATTCCTGACGGTGAGATTTTTACAGCACCGGTTCGCAATTCTATGAATGGAACGCTTCAATATAATACGGAAACACTCTACAGAGGGACTGTTTTCTCCAATGTAATGTTTGTTTTTAAAGATGGAAAAATTTGCGAAGCTACAGCCGGTGAAAATACAGATAAATTGAATGAGATACTTGATGCAGACGAGGGGGCAAGGTATATCGGAGAGTGGTCGCTCGCATTCAATCCGTATATCCTTAAGCCTATGAAAGATACTCTTTTCGATGAAAAGATTGCCGGCAGCTTCCATCTCACGCCCGGGCAGGCATATGAAGAGGCAGATAACGGTAATCGCTCTCAGATACACTGGGATATAGTTTGTATTCAAAGGCCGGAGTATGGCGGCGGCGAGATCTATTTCGATGATGTTCTAGTGCGCAAAGATGGAATATTTACGCTTCCAGAATTGGCGGGACTCAATCCAGACAATCTCAAATAGTTCGAACAGAAAATACTGGCAGATTCAGCACCTTCAGAAATCACAGTGAACAACCGATAATGGATTCTTGACTGTTATTTCCCGAACGAAATTATGAAGGTGAGATGGATGAATCAGATTAGCCCGAGACCGACCGTTTTCCGCGTGCTCCGCAAATGGAAACTGCCCCCGCGAATGGAGTTCAGGCTGATTGAAGATATCGATCGGCGCCTCTGGATTTGTGAGTCCTGCCCGGCGGGAGAGCAGTTCTGGACCATTGCACAGGCGACCACGTTGACTTATGGTTCGCGTTCCAACCGAGCTGTCTTTGAGCTGGTTCGTGAAGCAGTGCAGATTGCGGTACGAGAGCGAAGGCCCGCTCATCGAAATTTATCAGTGCACAACAACGCAAGCAACTATCGAAAATCAATTCGGCTGGCATCACGTATAACCGAACGCGTTTAAAGTGGACGTCAAAATTTTCTGGTCCATTCATGGCAGCGCTTATACGCTGCCAGTTTTTATGAATGGCGGATATCTATTATTTCGTATTTAGTGGTTCCATCCGGAATTGCCACTTCCACCGTATCTCCAATACGCAGATGCATGAGCGCTCTCCCCACCGGGGATGTGTAGGATATTTTATCATTGATTGGATCTGCGGAGGAGGCATCGACTATCGTATATTCCCACTCATCTTCCGTTTCCAAATCTTTTACCAGAACGATACAGTTCAGGCCAACCGTTCCATCTTCGACTGATCCATCTTCAACCACTGTGGCACGATCCAGCAAAGCCTCTATTTCCGCGATCTGACCATTCAGTATTGCCTGCGACTGGCGTGCGGCCTGATATTCGAAATTTTCTGAGAGATCGCCATATGAGCGAGCTATGCGTATGGCCTCGGTAACCAGCGGCCGTTTCACAGTGCGCAGATAGTCCAGCTCTTCCTCTTTTTGTTTTCGAGTACTCACAGTAATGATCAGATCGTCATATTGCATTTCGAGATACACTCCCATTCTGGATGGATTAAAAAAGAGAACACGGAGAGGAATCTCCGTGTAATGTCGTCATAAAAACTTGAATGCCAAGATCAATATCAGCATTCTATGATACCATAAGATACCATACCTTGCCCTCCGTGTCAATGTGTGCAGGAGACGCCTTCCCGAGTTTAAAAAATAGACGCTTTCAGCATAGACAATCCAGGATATCTATGTTAGAATAGCTCCATTCCAAACTGGAATTCTGCCGAATCCACGCTTGAATACTGCTTCCTTCGGCATTAACGAGGAAAACACAACTCCCATGATTCTATCAACATTATTTATGCGCCAGGCTGCTCCTGGGCGCTTCTCCACGATGTGCCTCAGCATCGCTGTCATCGGCGCTGCCGGTGGATGTAAACCCGCGAATAGTGCACTTACTGCAGC